>JBCBSH010000140.1:0-12398 GCA_039819285.1 Pseudomonadota bacterium | reverse complement strand
CGAGTACCAGGACCTGCAGGACCGGTCGGCCAATCTGCAGATCACCTTCACGCTGATCTATCTGGTCGTGGCCCTGTTGCTGCTGATGATCTCCGTGTGGATTGGGCTGATGTTCGCCGACTCGCTGGTCACGCCGATCGGCTCGCTGATCACGGCCGCCGAACGGGTGCGATCGGGCGATCTGACGGCCAGGGTCGAGCCCAGTGAGGCGCGCGACGAGCTGAACAGCCTCGGCCGAGCCTTCAATCGCATGACCAGCCAGTTGGAGAGCCAGCGGCACGAGCTGGTCGAAGCCAACGCCCAGCTTGACATGCGCCGCCGGTTCACCGAGGCGGTGTTGACCGGCGTCAGCGCCGGTGTCTTGGGCCTTGACGCCGACGGCAAGATCACCCTGCCGAACCCGTCAGCGCTGAGGCTGCTGGGCCAGCAGGAAGACGACCTGATCGGCCGCCCGCTGAGCGAGGCCGTGCCGGAAATGGCTGAACTGATGCGGTCTATCCGTCGGCGCCCGTCGCGCCTGGTGGAATCGCAAGTGAAGATCAACCGTGCCGCGGAGGGACGGACGCTGTTGGTGCGCATTTCGGCGGAGCGCGACGGCGGCCGCGTGCAGGGCTATGTCGCAACGTTCGACGACGTTACGGAGTTGCTCTCCGCCCAGCGCAAGGCCGCCTGGGCGGACGTCGCGCGCCGCATCGCGCATGAGATCAAGAACCCGCTGACGCCGATCCAACTGTCGGCGGAGCGCTTGCAGCGCCGCTACTTGAAGGAAATCCAAAGCGACCGCGAGACCTTCGTCGAGTGCACCGACACGATCGTGCGTCAGGTCGGCGACATCGGCCGCATGGTCGACGAATTCTCCGCCTTCGCCCGCATGCCCAACCCGGTGATGCAGGCCGAGGACATGACAAGGCTGGCTGCCGATGCCTTGGCGCTGCAGCGCAACGCCTATCCGACCGTGCAGTTCGAGCTCGATGCAGGCGACGGGGAGATGCCCGTGCTGTGCGACGCGCGACAGATCCAGCAGGTTCTCACCAACATCTTGCAAAACGCTCTCGACGCGATCGATGGGCGCGTCGCCCCAACCGATGGATCATCCTTGCCGCCAGGCGCGATCTGGCTCGCCTTACGAAGAATTGACGGCGAGATCGCCACAATCGTCGAGGACAACGGCAGAGGCCTGCCATCGTCCGATCGGGACCGGCTGACGGAGCCCTATGTGACGACACGCGAAAAGGGAACCGGGCTTGGCCTGGCCATTGTGAAGAAGATCATTGAAGATCATGGTGGCCGGCTGCAACTTGATGACCGCGATGGGGGTGGGACGCGGGTGACTGTCTTTCTGCCGCAATTGTCGCGCGATACCTCTGCATCGGCCGGGGCGGACGACCAAACAAAGTAACCATGACAGGGACCTATGGCGCACGACATATTGGTCGTTGACGACGAAGCGGACATTCGCCTGCTGCTCAGCGGAATCCTGAACGACGAGGGCTACAAGACGCGCCAGGCGGCCAACGCGGACGCGGCCCTGGAGGCGTTCGGCAGTGGCGTTCCGAGCCTCGTGATCCTGGATGTCTGGCTGCAGAACAGCCGGCTGGACGGGCTCGACCTGCTGGACGAGGTCAAGCGGCAATACCCGTCCGTGCCGGTCGTCATGATCAGCGGGCACGGCAATATCGAGATGGCGGTCAACGCCATCCGTCGCGGCGCCTACGACTTTATCGAAAAGCCGTTCAAGACCGACCGCTTGCTGTTGCTGGTCGAGCGCGCGATCGAGGCGGCGCATCTGCGGCGCGAGATCGCCCAGTTGAAACAGCGGGCAGGGGTCGATGCCGAACTGATCGGCAGCTCGAACGCCATCTCGAACTTGAACCAGCAGATCAGTCGGGTCGCGCCGACGGGCAGCCGTGTCTTGATCACTGGACCTGCCGGGGCGGGCAAGGAGGTTCTGGCCCGGCTGCTCCATGCACGATCCAAACGCGCGAACGGCCCGTTCGTGGTTCTGAATTGTGCCGCCTTGCATCCCGACCGGCTGGAAGAGGAACTGTTCGGCGTCGAAAATGACGACGGCGAGGGGCCGCGCAAGATTGGCACCCTGGAGCAGGCCGATGGCGGCACCCTGCTGCTGGACGAAATCGCTGACATGCCGCTGGCCACGCAAGGCAAGATCGTGCGCGTTCTGCAGGATCAATCCTTCATCCGCGAAGGCGGGCAGGCACGCATCGAGGTCGACGTGCGGGTCATCGCGTCTTCCAACCGGGACATCCCCTACGAGATCCAAGAGGGTCACTTCCGCGAGGATCTTTATTACCGCCTGAACGTCGTGCCGATCCGGGTGCCGGCGCTGGCCGAGCGCACGGACGACATCCCGGCGCTGTGTGAATACTTCATGGGACGTTCGGCCGAGATGCAGGGCCTGCCACCGCGCGACATCGGCGCGGACGCAATGGCCGCCTTGCAGGCCTATGGCTGGCCGGGCAATGTGCGCCAATTGCGCAACGTCATCGACTGGCTGCTAATCATGGCGGGTGGCGATACCGACAAGCCGCTGCACGCCGACATGCTGCCGCCGGAAATCGGCTCAATCACGCCCGCGGTGCTGAAGCTCGACAAGGGGACGGAGCTGATGTCCCTGGCGCTGCGTGACGCGCGCGAGATGTTCGAACGCGAGTACCTGATGTCCCAGCTCAATCGCTTCAACCGCAACATCAGCCGAACGGCGGAGTTTGTCGGCATGGAGCGGTCGGCGCTGCACCGCAAGCTGAAGAGCCTTGGCGTTCATGTCTCCGACCGGGTCGCCAAGGTCGTGACCGATGATCGCTAGAACCGGGGGCTAGTTATGAAGGTGGTCATCTGCGGCGCGGGCCAGGTGGGGGCGAACATCGCCACCTATCTGGCAACCGAAAGCAATGATGTCACCGTCATCGATCAGTCGCCTCTGCTGATCCAGAAGATGTCCGACACGCTGGATGTGAAGGCGCTGGTCGGTCACGCCTCGACTCCGCCGGTACTGGAGCGGGCAGGGGCGTCGGACGCGGACATGCTGATCGCCGTCACTCAGTCCGACGAGGTGAACATGGTGGCCTGCCAGGTCGCCCATTCCCTGTTCAACGTGCCGACCAAGATCGCGCGAGTGCGCAACCAGGCCTATCTGGACAATGTCTGGGCCGACATGTTCAGCCGCGACAACATGCCGATCGACGTGATCATCTCGCCGGAGATGGAGGTCGCCTACGCGGTGGCGCGCCGGCTGCAGGTGCCGGGCGCGTTCGACATGATCCCGCTGGCTGACGGCAAGGTCCGGCTGATCGGTGTCATCTGTGGTGAGGACTGCCCGATCATCCACACGCCGCTGCGGCAACTGACCAGCCTGTTCCCCGATCTGCAGATCGAGATCCTGGCGATCGTGCGCGATGAAAAACCGATCGTGCCTGATAGCGACGATCAGATGTTTGCGGGCGACGAGGTCTATTTCGTGGCCGCCGCCGATCACGTGGCCCGCGCCATGGCCGCGTTTGGGCACGAAGAGCCAGAGGCGCGGCGCATCATCATTGTCGGCGGCGGCAATATCGGGCTCAGCCTCGCCGAAGAGATCGAGGCCCATCACCCAGGCGTCACCGTGCGCATTATCGAGCATAATCTCGATCGTGCGGCGGCCATCGCGGGGCGCCTGAACCGGACAACCGTTCTGCAAGGGGATGCGCTGGACCCTGAAATTCTGGAAGAGGCCGGGGTCGGCCTGGCAGAGATCATCGTCACGGTCACCAACGACGATGAGGCCAACATCCTGTCCTCGCTGTTGGCCAAACGCTATGGCTGCCAGCGGGCCGTCACGCTGATCAACAAGAACACCTATGGGCCGTTAATCCGAACCTTGGGCATCGATGCCGTCGTCAGCCCGCGCGCCATCACGGCCTCGACCATCCTTCAGCACGTGCGCATGGGGCGGATCAAGTCCGTCCATTCCTTGCGCGACGGGTTCGCCGAGGTGATCGAGGCGGAGGCGTTGGAAACGTCGCCGCTGGTCGGCAAGCCGATCCGGGACGTCAGGCTGCCGCCGGAGGTGATCGTCGGCGCCATCGTGCGGGAGGACGAGGTTATCATCGCCCGGCCCAGCAGTGTGGTCCAACCGCACGACCGGGTGATCCTGCTGGCGGGCGCCAAATCGGTGCGCAAGATCGAGAAGATGTTTGCCGTTCGCCTGGAGTTCTTTTAGGAGCAACAGGCGAACCCCCGGTTCAAGCCACCGTCGCAGCCGCGACGCCAATCCCGAGACCCGGAGAGCATGAGCAATGCCCCGCTACGCCTATGTCAACGGCCAGTATCTGCCGCACCGCGACGCGATGGTGCATGTCGAGGATCGCGGCTTTCAATTCGCCGACGGCGTCTATGAGGTCGTGACCGTGCAGGATGGCCGCCTGGTGGACGAGGAGGGCCATCTGAACCGGCTGAACCGATCGCTGGGCGAACTGCAGATGGCCTCGCCGATGGCGTCGCGCACGGCCCTGGAACTGGTCATGCGCACGCTGATCAGGCGCAATGGGGTGGTCAATGGCATCATCTATTTGCAGGTCACGCGCGGTGTCGCGCCCCGCGACTTTCGGTATCCGAGCCGGACCAAACCGACGTTGGTCATGACCACGCGGCATATGGACCTCAATCCGGTCGCGCGGCTGGAACAAGGCGTGGCCGTGATCACCGTTCCGGATATCCGATGGAAACGTCGTGATATCAAATCAGTCGCGCTGCTTCCTCAAGCAATGGGCAAGCAAATGGCTGCCGAGGCCGGCGCCTTTGAAGGCTGGATGGTCGACGATGACGGGACGATCACCGAGGGCTGTTCGTCCAATGCGTGGATCGTGACAGGCGATGATGTGCTGGTAACACGAGAGCCGACGACCAGGATCCTGAACGGCATCACGCGCCAGTCGGTTTTGCGTCTTGCCGCGGACGAGGGCATTGGGTTTGAGGAACGGGCTTTCTCGGTTGCCGAGGCCCGCGCGGCCAAGGAGGCCTTTCTGACCAGCGCCACGACATATGTCACGCCGGTGACCCGGATCGATGGCGAAACGATTGGTGACGGCCAGCCCGGGCGGTTGGCACGGCGGCTGCGTCAAGCCTATTGGAAGTACGCCGCCGGCGATCACGTGGAATTGCAGGCGGCAAAAGGACCTTAGCGGCTGGCCAAGTCGGGTGCGCTGCACCATATAGCTGCACGACGGCTACCAGCACGACCATCAAGAACGCCCACTAGCTGGAACATCGATCGGTGCCTCCGGTCGGTGCGGGTCCCAAAAAAATGAAAAGGCACAACCGAATGTCTGAAAAGTCGCAAAGTGTGCAGGATGTGTTTTTGAACAACATCCGCAAAAACAAGATGCCGGTGACCATTTTCTTAGTGAATGGCGTCAAACTTCAAGGCATCGTGACCTGGTTCGACAACTTCTCCGTCCTGCTGCGGCGGGATGCCCACAGCCAACTGGTCTACAAGCACGCGATTTCCACGATCATGCCCGCACAGCCCATCCAACTCTACGAAGCCGGCAAGGAAGACGCTTGAGCGAGGTCAACGGCCAGCCTGTCCACGATAGGGGGTCTGCGCCAGCCAGCGCACGTGCCGTCGTTATCCATCCCGTTCTGACGGCCACACCCTCCGGACGCCGATCGGCCGAGGCGCGCCTTGACGAAGCCGTCGGCTTGGCCTTGGCCATTGACCTGGAGGTGGTGGCCAGCCGGCTTGTCAGGGTAAGCCGGATGCAGCCCGCCACCCTGATCGGCGGTGGCGCGATCGAAACGCTGAAGGACGAGATCGAGGCGTCGTCGGCCGAGTTGCTGGTCGTCGGTGCCGCACTGACACCGGTTCAGCAGCGCAATCTGGAGCGCCGCTGCCATTGCAAGGTGATCGATCGGACCGGCCTGATCCTGGAGATCTTCGGCCGGCGCGCGCGTACAAAGGAAGGTCAGCTTCAGGTCGAACTGGCCCATCTCAGCTATCAGCGATCGCGCCTGGTGCGGTCCTGGACCCACTTGGAACGCCAGCGCGGCGGTGCCGGTTTCATGGGCGGCCCCGGCGAAAGCCAGATCGAGTTGGACCGACGCCTGATTGATGAGCGCATCGTTCGGCTGAAGCAGGATCTTGACGACGTGCGCCGGACCCGGTCGCTGCACCGTGGCGCCCGTGCACGCGTGCCTTATCCGGTCGTCGCTTTGGTCGGTTACACCAACGCTGGCAAGTCCACCCTGTTCAACCGGCTGACCCAGGCCGATGTGATGGCGCAAGACCTGCTGTTCGCCACGCTCGACCCGACCATGCGATCGCTGGATCTGCCGGGCGGCACCAAGGCGATCCTTTCCGACACGGTGGGCTTCATTTCCGATCTGCCGACTGCGCTGGTCGCCGCATTTCGTGCGACTTTGGAGGAGGTGCAGTCCGCCGACCTGATCCTGCATGTCAGAGACGTTGCCCATCCAGATACCGAGGCCCAGCGGGATGATGTGAACGCCGTGTTGGCCGAGCTGGGCATCGAGGCCGACCGCGACCGCCGGGTGGTCGAGGTCCTGAACAAGATCGACCTGCTGTCGGCTGAAGACGCGGCCGACATTCAAGCCGCAATGGCCGGGCGAAACGGCGCCAGGGCGGCGCCGGTCGGCGTTTCAGCACTGACCGGCGAGGGCTGCGACGCCCTGCTGGCCACGATCGAAACCGCATTGACGGCCAACCGGCAGACCGTCGAGGTCGCGCTGTCATTTGCCGACGGAAAGACGATGGCATGGCTCCATCGACATGGCACGGTTACGGGCCAAACCGATAACGGCGAAGAGACGCGCGTCACCGTGGCGCTGGAGCCCGCCGACATCGCGCGCTTGGAACGGATGATCGACCGCCCGGTGATGCCGGCATGACCGATTTGATCGACAAGGTCGCCCAAGAGATCATCGCCGTCTGCGGTGAAGAGATGCTGCCCCGGTTCCGGTCCCTCGATCCGTCCGAGGTCGGCTCAAAGCACGGTGGCGACGTCGTGACGATCGTCGACACGATCTGCGAAAACCGGCTGACGGCGGCGCTGACGCAGCTCTTGCCGGGTTCCGTCACCGTGGGCGAGGAGGCGGTGGCCGCCGACCCGTCGGTTCTCAACAGGCTGGATGAGGACGGTGACATCTGGTTGATCGACCCGCTGGACGGGACCAAGAACTTTGCCGAGCATGTTCCGGATTTCGCCAGCATGGTCGCGCTGGTGCGTAATGGCGAGGTGATTGGCGGCTGGATCTACCTGCCGGTGGCAAACAGACTGGCCGCAGCGGAGCGTGGTTCCGGCGTCTTCATCGATGGTGAGACACCGGTCTGGCCGCCCGAAAAACCGCTTGGTGAGATGGTCGGCCGGTTTAACATGCCGAAAGGCAGTGCGCGTCACCGTCGGCTGCTGCCGGTGCAGCAGGCGATACGCGATCGGACGTCGGTCGGCTGCGCGGGCTCCGCCTATGTCGATCTGACGAGCGGCGCGATCGATTTCGTCATGATGAACAAGCTGCATCCATGGGATCACGCGCCTGGCAGCCTGATGGTCGAAGAGGCCGGCGGCGTCGCGCGCTTGGCGTCCGGCCGACGCTACACGGTAGCCGAGCGGCAGGGCCCGATGATCGCGACCCACGGTGAGGAACAGTGGCAGACGATCGTCGACCTGTTGAGCAGCACGGACCAACCGAGCCGGATGGAAGTCTAAGCCCGCTCGTCGGCCTTGGCGGCCTGCCAAAGGGCCTCCATCTCGTCCAGCGATGCCTCGGCAGGGGACTTGTCCGCCGCCGCCAGCCGGTCCTCGACGGATCGAAAGCGCCGTTCGAACTTGGCATTGGCGTGCCTTAGCGCCGCATCCGGATCGACCTCCAATCGCCGGGCTAGATTGACGGTAGCGAACAGCAGGTCGCCGATCTCGTCCTTCAGGCGGGCGTTCTCTGCGCCGTCCGCCAGTTCGGTGCGCAGTTCGCCGACCTCCTCCTCGATCTTGTCCAGGATCGGCGCCGGCCGGTCCCAATCAAAGCCGACCCGGGCGGCGCGCTTTTGCAGCTTCAAGGCCCGGGAGAGGGCGGGCAAGCCGGCGATCACGCCGTCAAGCGCGCTGGGGCGGCGGCCTTCCTCCACGGCCTTTTGATCGCGCTCGGTGGCCTTGTCGGCCTCCCACCGGCCGGTCATGGCCTCCGCCGTGGCGATGGATTCGTCGCCGAACACATGCGGGTGGCGGCGCACCATCTTGTCGGCGACGTGCCGGGCGACATCGGCGAAATCCCACCACTCGCGCTCTTGGGCCATCTGGGCATAGAAGACGACCTGGAACAGCAAGTCGCCAAGCTCGTCCTTGATGGCGTCGGGCGTGCCGTTCTCGATCGCGTCCGCGACCTCGTAGGCCTCTTCGATCGTGTGCGGCGCGATCGTCGCAAAATCCTGCTCCAGATCCCACGGGCAACCGCCCTCAGGGTCGCGCAGACGCGCCATGATTGCCAGCAGGTCGTCGATTGGGCTGCGGGGCGGGGGGCTGTCGTCCATCGGCGACTCGGTTACTCGGTTCAGGTGCTCACCAGTACCTTAGCAGCAAACCGCGATAAGGCATGGTCGCCTCGACCGAGGGAGGCTTAGCCGACCGACCGCAAGTGGCGCACCGGACGGCCCGGCGAAAGGGTCGAGGCGGCGGCCGCGATCGATTGGGCGTCGATGCTGTAATGGCGATAGAGATCGTCGACCGTGCCCGTCTGGCCGAAATGCTCCACGCCGAGGGCGACTGTGGCGTGACCATGGACGCCGCCGAGCCAAGCCAATGTGGCCGGGTGGCCGTCGATCACCGTGATGATCCGGCAGTGGGATGGCAGGTCGGCCAACAGCCGGTCGATATGGCTGGTGGCGGCGGCAAGGCCGCGCTTGCGCGCCCTCTGGGCAGCATGCCAGCCGGCGTTCAGGCGGTCGGCCGAGGTGATGGCCAGCACGCCCACATCGCGTCGATCCTCGCCGATGATGCCGGCGGCCTCGATCGCCTCGGTCGCCACGACGCCTTGATAGGCGATGACGATCTCGCAGTTAGGGCCGGGTGGCCGCATCCAATAGGCGCCGTCGACGACCGCGCGCCGGAAGTCTTCCGTCAGCGGCCGCCTGGGCTGTTCGATCGCCCGGGTCGACAGGCGCAGATAGACCGAGCCGCCGGTTTCGTCGCGCAGCCAGGTGCGCTCGTCCGGGTCGCCGCCGCCGTCCCGCTGCAGATAGTCAAAGGCCCAATCCATCTGGATCGCCAACTCGTCGACAAAGGCGGGCTCGAAGGCGGCCAGACCATCCTGTGACAGGCCGATCAAAGGTGCTGCGATCGACTGATGGGCGCCGCCCTCGGGCGCCAGGGTGACGCCGGACGGTGTCGCCACCAAGAGGAAGCGGGCGTCCTGGTAACAGGCATAGTTCAAGGCGTCGAGGCCACGCGAGATGAATGGGTCGTAAAGCGTGCCGATCGGGATCAGTCGCTCGCCGAACAAGGAATGGCTGAGGCCGGCGGCGCCCAAGAGCAGGAACAGGTTCATCTCGGCGATGCCGAGTTCCAGATGCTGGCCGTCCGGCGAAAAGCGCCACTTCTGCGCGCTGGGCACGCGCTCGTCGCGGAAGGTGTCGGCGATGTCGCTGAGGCCGAACAGGCCGCGCCGGTTCACCCACGGGCCCAGATTGGTCGAGACCGTGACGTCGGGCGAGGTGGTCAGCACGCGTTCGGCAAGGTTGCTGTCGGTCTTTGCCAGCGCGTCCAGGATCTTGCCGAAGCCGGTCTGGGTCGAAATGGAGGCGTCGGTCGGAACCTTGCAATCCTGCGTCGGTATCCGCGCGGCCTGAAGCCGCCGCGTGCCTTGTCGGTTGAACGGGACCTCCGCCAGGAAATGGCGCAGCGCTTCTGGCGAGGCGTCGAGCCCGGCGAAAGCGTCCCATTCCTCGCCGTCGGCGATGCCCATCTCGCGCTTGAACCCGGACATCTGGTCGGGCGTCATCAGGCCGGCATGATTGTCCTTGTGGCCGGCAAGCGGGGTGCCCCAGCCCTTGACCGTATAGGCCAGGAAGGCGACCGGGCGGTCATGATTGATGCTTTCGAACGTTTCCAGGATGCTGGGCAGGCAATGGCCGCCGAGATTGGCCATCAGGCGCGCCAGTTCTTCATCCGAGCGGCGATCAAGCAATGCCGTCACCGGCCCCTGATCACCGATCTCGTCCATCAGCCGGCTGCGCCAGGCGGCGCTGCCCTGGTACATCAAGGCCGAATAGAGCGAGTTGGGGCAGGCGTCGATCCATTCTCGCAGCCGCTCACCTCCGGGCTCCGCAAAGGCGGCGCGCTGCAAGGCGCCGTGCTTCAAGGTGACCACGTCCCAGCCGAAGGCCTCGAACGTGCTGGCGATGCGGCTATACAGACCCTCGCGCACGACACCGTCCAGGCTTTGGCGGTTGTAGTCGATGATCCACCAGGTGTTGCGCAGCCCGTGCTTCCAGCCCTCGTGCAGGCACTCGAAGATATTGCCTTCGTCCAGCTCCGCGTCGCCAACCAGCGCGATCATGCGCCCCTCGTCGGTCCGCTTGGCCCAGGGTTTGGCGCGGACATAGTCCTGCACCAGCGAGGCGAAGGCGGTGATCGCGGCGCCCAGGCCGACCGAGCCGGTTGAGAAATCGACGTCGTCGGTATCCTTGGTGCGGCTGGGATAGGACTGCGCGCCGCCATAGGCGCGGAACGCCTCCAGCTTGTCGCGGGTCTGATTGCCCAACAGATATTGGATGGCGTGGAACACGGGCGAGGCGTGCGGCTTGACCGCAACGCGGTCCTGCGGGCGCAGTACGGAGAGATAAAGTGCGGTCATCAGCGAGACCGACGAGGCGCAGGACGCCTGATGGCCGCCGACCTTCAGCCCGTCGGGCTTGGCGCGCAGATGGTTGGCGTTGTGGATCGTCCAGCAGGACAGCCACAGGATTTTCCGCTCAAGCGCCGTGAGCGCGTCCAACCTGTCCATCCTGCCCCCCAATCTCTCGCCCGATTTTGCCGACGCGCATGCATAGCAAAAACCGCGTGACTTGTGCGCGGGTTCGATGGTCATGGCCGGGTTCCGCCGGGAAGAGGTGAGGGGGCCCAACTATCGACATGACAGGCGCCTTCGCCTGTGCTATCGACCCGCCCCCCAAATCAAAACCCTCTTCGTTCGACCGACCAGGTGAGTTGCGTCATGACGCACTGCGGCCTCGACTTCGGCACGTCCAACAGTGTCGTCGCCCATGCCGAGCGCGGAACCGTGTCCGTGCTTGAACTCGAACCGGGCAGGCGGGTGCTGCCGTCAGCTCTGTTCTTCGACGAGGAACTGGCCGAAACCGTTATCGGCTCTGAGGCGGTGGAGCGCTATCTGGGTGGCAGCGAGGGTCGCCTGATGCGGGCGCTGAAATCGGTCCTCGGCTCCGACTTGATGAACAGCAAGACGAGGGTTCTGGGCCACAGCGTCTCGTTCACGGACATCCTCATCGGCTTTCACCGGGATGTGCGGCGCCGTGCCGAGGCCGTTCTGGACCGGCCGATCACCCAGGCGGTCATTGGACGCCCGGTCCACTTCCACAACCGTGACCACGATGCGGATACACGCGCGGCCGAAACATTGGAGACGGTGGCGAAGGCGGCAGGCTATGAAGACACCGTGTTGCTGTTCGAACCGCTTGCGGCGGCCACTGCTTTTGAGGCGACGGTTAATCGCGAGACGCTGGTCATGGTCGCCGATTTGGGCGGCGGCACGTCCGACTTCTCAATCTCGCGCCTGTCGCCGGACCGCCGGCACCTGGCCGACCGTTCCGACGACGTGCTTGCCGCCACGGGCGTGCGACTGGGCGGCACCGATCTGGACCGGCGCCTGTCGCTGGCCGAGGTTATGCCGCACCTGGGCCTCGGCTGCCGCTTGAAGGACCGGCGCCTGACCGCGCCGAACTGGATCTACCAGAAGCTCGCCACCTGGTCGGAAATCAACCAGCTCTATGCCCCGTCGACGCGGCCGGACCTGCAATGGCTGAAGCTGAACGCCGGCGGCGACGTCCGCATCGAACGCCTGCTGAAGGTCATCGCAGGCCGCCACGGCCACCGGCTGGCCTCGGACGTGGAGGCGGCCAAGATTGCGCTCTCGGACCGGGAGAGGGCGGAGATCGCCGCAACCTATGCCGGCCTCGATGAGCCGATCGCCATCGACAGGGCCAAACGCGACGCGGCGTTTCGCGACGACCTGAAGCGCCTGACCGAAGCGGCCGAACAGTGCATCCAGCAGGCCGGCATTACGCAGGTGATCACTTCGAAGGCCTTTTTGGCCAAGATCGACCTGAAACCCTCGTGTGATCACCCAGTCCGAGCAACCAGCGGTCCACGACAAAC
>JBCBSH010000139.1:0-12580 GCA_039819285.1 Pseudomonadota bacterium | reverse complement strand
CTGGCCGCCGCGCAGGGCAGTCCGGCGCTCGACGCAGCGCGGCAGGAACTCGCGTCGGCGCCGGCCGGTTCGTATGACGAAAGCGTCGTGATCTTCGAGGTCGAAGGGGAGAATGTCGTCGGCACGCTGGCCCTGCCGGAGACGGATGCGCCACCGCCGGTGGCCCTCCTGCTGCACGGCTTCACCGGCAATCGCGACGAGCTGCCGGTGACCGACACGGAGGAAGGCGTGTTCCAGCGCACCGCCCGCCTGTTGGCCGAGCGCGGCATGGCCAGCCTGCGCATCGATTTCCGCGGCTCCGGCGACAGTGACGGCGCCTGGGAGGACACGACGTTCACGCGCCAGATCACCGACGCCATGGCCGCCATCGACCTGTTGGCCGACCATGATTCCGTCGATGGCGACCGTATCGGCCTGGTGGGTTGGAGCCAGGGTGGCCTAGTCGCTGCCGCAGCGGCGCAGCACCCGTCGGTTGCCTCCACCGTGCTGTGGGCGCCGGCCGCCACGCCGGCGGCCAGCTTCACCTTCCTGCTCGGACCCGACGCCATCCGCGAGGGCCTGGCCGCCGGCGACGAGATCGTCACGGCCGATCTGCCCTGGGGCGCCACCACCAACCTGCGTGGCGGATTTTTTGAGGAACTGTTCGTGGTCAACCCGATCGCCGAGATCGCGGCCTATGACGGGCCGCTTCTGGTCATCGTCGGCTCTCGCGACGATGTCGTCTTCCCCCAGCCCCAATCCGGCGCCCAGTTCCTGCGCTACCATGACGGCCCAGAAGAACTCCTGCTGCTCGACACCGACCATGTCTGGGATGCGTTCTCAGGCCCCGACATGGTCGACCAGATGGCGTTCTGGACCGGGGCGTGGTTGGGCATGACGATGGACTAAGGGCCACCACCCTCCCGCATCTGCTTCGCCGCCAGGGCGTAGCCGCCGGCGGCGCCGTCCACGAAATGCATGTGGTTTGAAGTTGTTGCCGAGGGCACAACGCAGGTCATCAGGGCGCTGTCCTGCATGTGCAGGCCATAGCGCAGAACACCCTCGCGCTTGGCGGCGTCGAGGATGTCCCGCAGCTTTGCGATCGTCTCGGCGGAACAGTCCACCGTCATCATCAGCCCGTCGTCGAACTTGCGGTAGTCGGTATTGGCGGCGATTTCTCGGCGGTACTGGTTCGGGTCGAAGCCGCCGATTCGCAGGCCGAGCTTGAAAACGAGCCAGCTGATGCCGTTGATTAATCGCAAGTTGAGTCGGCGGCGGAACAGGGACCGGCCGCGTCGGGCGACCCGGGACTGCAGTGCGGCCGCCCCCGACGGCCAGCCGACATCCGGGCCTTGCACGGGCACCGGGTTCAGGGCGCCCGCGCCTTCCAGCAGGCCAACCACGTCAGCGACGATCGCAGCGAAACGTTCGCGGTCGGCACCGGAAACGGGCTTCACAATCAACGACGCGATCTTGCCGCGCCGAGCGTTGATCGGACCCCATTGGCAGGAGAGGCCTGTCAAGTCCGGCTCCTGCTCCGTTGCCGCCGGAGGGCTGCCGATGGCGCCGGCTTTCAACTGCCGCTCCACCCACTCCAAGCCACCGCCGGTGAACATGGCGTAGCGCACATCGTCGGAGGCGGACCAGAAGGCCACGGCCACGTCCAGCCCGGCGGCACGCACGTCGTCGACCGCAATCATGCCAACCCGCAGGCTCAGGCCGAGGTCGTGATCCGTCCAGAAAGCGACCTGGTGCAGCGCCTCGGCAGCGATATCGGCCTGATCGGCCGGTACCGCGAAATGGGCCCCGTCGCCACCGAATGCGAACACGGGCAACGCACCGCCAAGCGCATTCGACACCGCGCTGATCGTCGCGGCGCCGGCCAGGTTCACGGCCTTGTAGCGGCCGTCCTCGATCGCGCCGGTCGAGTTCACGACATCGGAAACACCGACACACCAGTTGCCCGGCAGGGGCGCGTAGTTCGACGGATCGGCGACCTGCGCGAAGTCCTGCAAAACCGGAACAGTTTTCAGCCAACCGTCGCCCACAACTTCTTGACCTCGGTCCAGCAAGTCGATCAGCCGGGGCAGATCATGTGTGCGGTCAGATCGCGCATTCCATCATCGCGGGATTTCGGAGGGAGACGGCACCATGCAACGGTTGGCTCCTCATAACCACCTGGCAGTCGACAATGCAGATCGCAAGCTATCATAGCGAACTGCGATCGTTCGGCACTTTTCCAACCCCCGCGGTTGAGAATAAGCGTGAAGTGCGTCGCGCGTCGCTACCGCCAAAACCGGGTCTCGCGCAAGCGGCAGGCGGCAGGCGGCAGGCGGTCTAGCTCTCGCGCTCGTCCCGTGGCGTATCGATACCGACGGGCATCGTTTGCGCCTCCAGACCGGCCCGGTCGAGTACCAGGTCGATAAACGCTCGGGTTTCGGCAAAGGGCGGCACGCCGCCATACCGGGCAACCCGTCCCGGGCCGGCGTTGTAGGCGGCGAGCGCAAGATCGACGTCGCCAAAATAGGCAAGTTGCATCGTCAGATACCGCGCTGCGCCGTGCAGGTTCGAGACCGGCTCGAACGGATCGGCGACGCCCAGATCCGCAGCCGTTTGCGGCATAAGCTGCCCGAGCCCGATCGCGCCGGCCGATGACACGGCATGCGGGTTGAAGCCGCTTTCAACACCGATCAGCGCGGAGAACAGGCGCACGAATTCCGGCCGGTCCAGCCCCGCGACGCGAACGCCCCTGGCGCCCGCATGATCCTGCGCCACCGTCTCAGCCAGACGGCGGTACTCGGACCGCGGCCCAACCGGTCCGCGCGGGGCGACGGGAACGGCTTGGCGCTGTTCCGTCCAATCGCGGAACGATTGAATGCCGCTCTCGACGGTGCCGAGGACCGCCAAATTGCCGGCGACAGCGCCCACTGCCACACAGCAACCGACCAAGGCTGCCGTGAATCCCTCGCCTACGGCTTTGCTGACAAAAACCCAGAACCCGGCCATCGAGAAATTCGCAAAATACTAACCAAAGTACTATCCCAAACGGACAATGCTTGGCATGGATAGCATGCCTGGCGGCTGGTTGCAGCGAATCTTCACGCACGGCCAGCGCCGTCTTGACGGCAATCGGCATCATCGTCGAACTTGGCTCGTCGGGACTTGCCGCATGATGGTCAAGGCCCGATCCTCGCCAACCCAATATCACCAAACTCGGCATGAAACCCACACCCAGCCCGTGAAAGCGATTGTCTACGACAGATACGGGTCAACCGCCGGCATGCGCCTGGTGGATGTCGTGGCGCCGGCGCCGGCAGAGGGCGAGGTGTTGGTGAGGATCGAGGCCTGCTCGGTAAATGCCTCGGACGTCGAACTGTTGCGCGGCAGACCGTTGTACGCGCGGATGTGGGGCCTGTTCCGGCCGAGGATTCGGGTCTTGGGGTCCGACATCGCGGGCACGGTGGAGGCCGTCGGTGCCGACGTCACCCGGTTCGAACCGGGCGATGAGGTCTTCGGCGACGTTTTCGGGCATTGGGGCGGGTTCGCTGAGCATGTCTGCGTGCCAGCGGACAAGCTGGTGGCAATGCCGACCGGCCTGTCCTTCGCACAGGCCGCCGCCTTGCCTCAGGCGGGCGCGATCGCTCTGCAGGGCATTCGGCAAAAGGGTCGGGTCCGCCCAGGACAGCAGGTGTTGATCAACGGCGCCGGAGGCGGGGCGGGCACGTTTGCGGTTCAAGTCGCCAAGCTGGCCGGTGCTGAGGTTACGGCCGTGGACAGCGCGCCCAAGCTTGGTGCCTTGCAGTCGCTGGGCGCGGACCACGTGATCGATTACGCACGTGAGGACTTCACCCGAACGGGCGGGCACTACGACCTGATCCTGGATCTGGTCGCGACCCGATCGGTGGTCGCGTGCCGGCGCGCCCTTGCCGACACCGGCACCTATCTGTTGGTCGGCGGGTCTATGGCGGCAATCCTTGGAACGCTGGTTCTCGGCAAGGTCCTGTCGAAACAGGGCGCAAAACGGTCGACGATCCTTGCGATCAAACAGAGCACTGAGGACTTGACCAGCCTCGCGGAGATGGTGATCGCTGACGAGATACAGCCCGTCATCGACCAAGAACTGCCGTTGGAGAAAGCCGCGGAGGCGCTGGACGCAATCGGCGCCGGCGAGGCCATCGGCAAGATCGTGGTTGTGCCCACGCCATTGCCCAAAACCTAGGTCGATCGTCGCCAACGACGACAACCTGCCCTACTCCATCGGGCGGGCCCATGGGCAGGCGGACTACAAGGAGTTCATCCCGCTCCACGTGCCGGAGATCCCGATACAGATTCAGTAAACTATGACGATGAGGGGCCGGGGCCCAACCGCCCTGGCCCCCTTGCCGATCCCGCGACCAGATCGCCGCGATTTTCCCAAGTAGGCGCACCGCCTGAACTATCCTCACAATCCTCAACGAACGCGTGAGCGGCCCTAGCGCGCCATGGCGGCCAGGGGCATCTCAGGATCTGCGAGAATGATCGTGAGGTGCGTCCCATGGGTTGGTCATCGTCCGTTCGCGAGTGCGGACCTGCGTCGCTGAGAAACCTGGCCGCAGCCGGCCTTATTGGAGCCGCCGCCATCCTGCCCCAAGCAGCCGCGGCCCAGCTCAGCGACCAGGAGGCTGCGCGTCACAGTCTGAACCTTGTCGTCGCCGAGCCTCGTAGGGGCATCAATTCACTGAGCGCGCTGGTCGACGAGGGCGACCCGGCGCTGGCCCATTCGATCATCACGGCCATGCGCTTTTCCTGGCTGCCGCCGGCGACCCTGCAGGCGGCGCTGGAAATCCTGGCCGACGGCACCTATCCGGCTGACGACCCGCCGCAGGGCTGGTTCGACTGGGTCTTGTGGCGCGAACAGACAACCGACGTATCGGCCCATGCCAGCTTTCCGGACTTCCAGCGGCGCCTGCTCGCCACCATCGACCCGCGCTTTCTGGATTTCCTGCCGGAAGGCGTCGACCATGAAATCCGGCTTGAGGAGATCGCGTGGGGCGGCGTCGGCGTCGACAGCATCCCAGCGCTAACCAATCCAGACCTGATCGACGCGGCGGAGGCCGACTATCTGGCGGGCGACGACCTGGTCTTCGGGGTCGAGATCAACGGCGATGCGCGCGCCTATCCGCTGCGAATCTTGAACTGGCACGAGATGTTCAACGACGTCATCGGCGGCGTGCCAGTTTCGCTGGCCTATTGCACGCTCTGCGGTGCCGGCATTCTGTTCGACACCACGGTCGAGGGCTATGACGAGCCGTTCGTGTTTGGCTCATCCGGCTTTCTCTACCGCTCCAACAAGCTGATGTACGACACGGCCACACGCAGCCTGTGGAACCAGTTCACCGGCCGCCCCGTGGTTGGCCCGCTGACCGGTTCTGGCATCGAGCTGCCGATCCGGCCGGTGGCCATCACCTCATGGGACAACTGGCTCGAACGCCACCCCGACACGCGCGTCCTGTCGCTCGACACCGGTTACCCGCGCGACTACAGCCCCGGTGCGGCCTATGGCGAGTATTTCGCCAGCCCAGAGCTGATGTTCCCGGCCCTGCTGCGCGACGACGCTCTGGCGCAAAAGGACTACGTCTTCGGCATCCGCGCGCCCGGCGGCGCCAAGGCCTGGCCGCTGGAGGCCTTTGAGGGGGGCGCCGTGATCAACGACCGGGTCGGCTTCGTCGACGTGGTGCTGATCGGCGACGCAGAAACCCGCACGGTGCGCGCCTATCGCCGGGACGAGACGGAGTTCGCCGTCGAGAGCAACAGCCTCAACCGGCTAACCGGCGATGGCACGGGCTGGACCGTCACCGAGGATGCGCTGGTGGCCGACGACGGAAGGACCCTGCCGCGCGAACCGGGCCATGTCGCCTACTGGTTCGCCTGGGCCGGCTATCTGCGCGATGCCGAGCTTTACGAGGTGCCAGAGTAGGGGCCTAGAACCGCGCCGCCCAGCCGGCGACCAGATGCTCCTCCAAGGCCCGTGCCCGGCCCAGCCATTCACGGGAATCGCCGCTGGAGTAACGCTGCCTGGGGTCGAAGGTCGCGTCATGCACGGACCGGCGATAGAAGTCCGTCGTGAAGACGGCAAACGCGAGGCGGCGGCCGCTGGCGGCATCGATGTAGCCGGCAAGGCCCCGGGCGTAGGCCACGGTGCCGGTTTTGGCCCGAACCTCGATCGCTGGATTCCGCAGATCGTCGAGCGCGTCCCAAGACATGTCCCGCAGGATCTCTTCCAGCAGCGTGCCGCCGATTGGCCGGTCAGCGAAGCGCAGCATGGCGATCATCTGATCGGGCGAGATGCGGGATGCCGAAGACAGGCCCGAGTGATTGTCCAGGTGAAAGCCGGTCCAATCCGTGCCCGGGACGTTTTGCTGCAGCCAGACGCCCAGCACCTCCGCCGACTGGTCAAGCGGTAGGGCGACGCTGGTCAGCCCTCGACTGGCGGCAAGGCCCAGCAGTTCCGCCGACATGTTGTTCGAAAAACGCAGCACCTCGCGCGCAATCGCCCGGAGCGTGAAGCTGTCATGAACCGCCATCTCGCGCGCTTCCAGCGGTGTCGGGCCGGGCAATGGCGCAGGCAAGACCACACCTTCATCGGCGGCCAGTTCGCGCAGGATACGGGCCGCCAACAAGGGCGGATCGCCGACCGGCAGCCAATCCTCGCCCTCCGACGGCAGACCGGGTGACAAGAGCCAGCGATCCTCAGTGAGCGCTCCCGCGCGCTGATAGGGGGCGCCGACCGGCGTGCCGGCGGGCGCGGTCGAGAACCCGATTTCCGCAAGCGGAACGACGAGGTTGTCGGTCACCGCGCTGGCCGACGCCGAGACACTGCCACCGCCATTTCGCCAGCGCACCCGAATGCGGTTGAAGTTGACCGAAAGCGCGCTGACGCCGGTGTTGTAGCCGGCCGCCTGGGGCTGACCGGGATTGATTTGCGGATGGTCGATGTACTGGCTGGCGTCATAGTAGAAATTGCCATCGATGCGGGTGACACCGCGCGCCGCGAGCCTTTGTGCCAGGTCTTGGAGATTGTCGGCCGACAGAAACGGATCGCCGCCACCGCGCAGATAGAGGTCGCCCCTCAGAACACCGCCTTCTTCGATGCCGGTCGTGTAAAGCCCGGTCGCAAACCGGTGCTGGCCGCCCAGCATGCCCAGCGCGGCGATGACGGTCGGCACCTTGGCCACGGAGGCCGGGATGAAGGTCTGATCGGCATTGTGGCCGGCGAGAATTGATCCATCGGCCAGGTCGACCACCAGATAGCCGACATCGCCTGAAGGCATCTCGTAGAACGAGATCAATTCCTGATCGGTGAGGCCCGGCGGGGGCTGGTCCTGCGCCCAAGCCGGCCCAGCCGCCAGCAGCACCAAGGACAACAGGATGGCAAGCAGACGGCGCATCTTTGGAGGCCCTATTCCAGCCAGTCGGGCGTCGGCAGCCCTTTTTCATGCAAGAAGGCGGGGTTGAAGATCTTCGATGCGTAGCGGCTGCCGAGATCGCACAGGATGGTGACGATCACATGGCCGGGACCCAGCTCCCGCGCAATCTTGACCGCGCCACAGACATTGATGCCGGTCGAGCCGCCCATGACCAGCCCCTCCTCGCGGATCAGGCGATAGATCATCGGCAGCGCCTCGTCGTCGGTCACGCGCTGGGCGGCATCGATCGGCGCACCTTCCAGGTTCTTGGTAATCCGCCCCTGCCCGATGCCCTCGGTGATCGAGTTGCCCTCGGCCTTCAACGCGCCATTGGCATAGTGGTTGTAAAGCGCCGAGCCCATCGGGTCGCTGAGCCGGATATGGACCGACGGCTTCTTTTCCTTCAGCGCCATGCCAACGCCGGCCAACGTGCCACCCGTGCCCACAGCGCAGGTAAAGGCGTCGACCGCGCCGCCGGTTTCGGCCCAGATCTCCTGGCCTGTGGTCTGATAGTGCCCTTCGCGATTGGCGACATTGTCGAACTGATTGGCCCAGATGGCACCGTTCGGCTCCTGCTCATCAATCTCGGCGGCCAGCCTTTCGGAGAAGCGCACATAGTTGCCAGGATCCTTGTACGGTACCGCTTTGACCAGCCGCAGGTCGGCGCCGCATTGGCGCAGCGTGTCCTTCTTTTCCTGGCTTTGGGTTTCCGGCATGACGATGACGCTGCGATAGCCGAGTGAATTGCCGACCAGCGCCAGGCCGATGCCCGTATTGCCGGCCGTGCCCTCGACGATCACGCCGCCGGGCTTTAGCCGGCCGTTCCTTTCCGCATCGCGAATGATCGCCAAAGCGGCGCGATCCTTCACCGAGCCGCCAGGGTTCAGGAACTCCGCTTTGGCCAAGATCTCGCAGCCGGTTTCGTCCGACAGGTGGTTCAGCCGGATAAGCGGGGTATTGCCCACGGTGCCGACAAAGCCTTGGCGAATTTCTGACAAGAGACGGTCCCTTTCGTTCCGGACGATTAGTCCAAGAGTAGACCGCCGCCACTGGCAAACCAAGACGGCGCAAGCAAGAGATCAGCGCATGATGAGAATGGTGCCCCCGGGGAGACTCGAACTCCCACTCCGTTGCCGGAAACAGATTTTGAGTCTGCCGCGTCTACCAATTCCGCCACAGGGGCCCCAAGGCGTGTTCAAAGCCGGCGGCATCATACCGGCGGATCGGGCGCGGTCAATGCGCGCTGTTTACCAAGGCGATGCCGGCTGCTAAAGCCGTTCATCACCCATCCCGGCAGACAGCACACCGCCTTGATACGCCGCCTATACGATTGGACGCTTTCGTTGGCCGCCAAGCCGCACGCGCTGTGGGCGTTGGCCGCGATTTCGTTCACCGAGAGCAGCTTCTTCCCGATCCCGCCGGACGTGCTGTTGATCCCCATGGTGCTGGCGGCACGGGATCGCGCCTGGCGCATCGCGGCGGTGTGTACGGCGGCCTCGGTCATCGGCGGGCTGTTCGGCTATGGCATCGGCTACTTCCTGTTCGAATCGATCGGACAGCCCGTGTTGAGCTTCTACGGCTACGAAGAGCGGTTCGCGGCATTCCGCACGACCTACGACGAATGGGGTGCGCTGATCGTGTTCGGTGCCGGCCTCACCCCCTTCCCGTTCAAGGTCATCACCATCGCCAGCGGCGTGTTCCAGATGAACGTCGTCGTGTTTGTGCTGGCCTCGGTGATCGCCCGGGGTTCCCGGTTTTTCCTGGTCGCCGCCCTGCTCTACTGGTTCGGCCCGGTGATCCGGGATTTCATCGAGAAGCGGCTTGGCCTGCTGACCATTCTGTTTTTTGTCTTGCTGGTCGGCGGGTTTTTGCTGCTTCGATATGTCGTCTAGACACATGTCTTCCGATCACAACACTTCGCGGCCGTCATGAGTTTCGTTCGCAGAACCAACCCCGCCTGGCTGGCCGTCGCCGGCATCGTGATGCTGGGCGGCGCCTTTCTGTTCCAGCATGTCGGCGGCCTGCAGCCCTGCGTGCTGTGCCTGTATCAGCGTTGGCCCTGGGGCGTCGCGATCGGCCTGGGCATCATCGCCGTGATGTTCCTCCGGCATCCCAAGGCCCGTGGTGTCATCGCGGGTCTCGGCGGTCTGACCTTGCTGGTCGGTGCCGGCATCGCGGCTTTCCATGTCGGGGTCGAGCATGGCTGGTGGGAGGGCACACCCGGCTGCGGCGGGGCGCCGCTCAGCGGCGGATCGATCGAGGACATCACGGCGCAGTTGCTGGCGACGCCCGTCATCCGCTGCGACGAAGTGGCCTGGTCTTTGGCCGGCATCTCCATGGCCGGCTATAATTTCCTGATATCGCTGGTGTTGGCGATCGTGGCACTGATCGCAGCGCCACGTCTTTGGCGCAAGACGACAGCCGTTTGAGGGAGACCAACCCGTGCCTGCAAAGCGCACCGTCAAGGCTAAGGTTCCGCTGCCTGGAGAGCCGACAGGCAAGGCGCTGATCGATCGGATGATCCGCGTCGACCAAGCCGGAGAATACGGCGCCAAGCGCATCTATGAAGGCCAACTCGCGGTGCTGCGCAACAGCCCCAATCGCGGTCTGATCGAGCATATGGCCGAGCAGGAGCGCGAGCATCTGGAAGCCTTTGACCGGCTGATTGTCGAGCGTGGCGTGCGCCCCACAGCCTTGAACCCGCTTTGGCACTTCGCCGGCTTTGCGCTGGGCGCAGGCACGGCGTTGCTAGGCGAGAAGGCTGCGATGGCCTGCACCGTGGCCGTCGAAGAGGTGATCGGCGAGCACTATGCCAACCAGGCCGCCAACCTGGGCGATGACGAGGCGGATCTGAAGGCCAAGATCGAAAAATTCCGCGACGACGAGTTGGAACATCGCGACATTGGCCTGGAGAAGGACGCCGAGCAGGCGCCTGCCTATCGGCTGCTCACCTCCGTTATCAAGCGAGGCTCCCGCGCGGCAATCTGGATGGCAGAGCGCGTTTGACCGACCCCGCCGGGGCGGCGGTTCGGCAGGACAGTCTGGATTTGAAACGATCGAGGAAGGGTGAGAACCGGCGGCGGCGTTGAAACTTGCTGAGGGGCAAATCGTTGCGTCGGGCCAACAGGTTTCTCCCTTGTGGTGGTTACAGGGGTCGCGGCTACCAGGGGTCCAGTTCGGTGTCCCAATAAAGAAAGTCGCGCCAGCTCTCGTGCAGAAAGTTGGGCGGGAACGAGCGGCCGTTTTCCTGCAGTTCGAACGCCGTCGGCTGGTGCGGCTCGGACAGTGGCTCCATGCCGCAAGTCTTTGGCATCCGGTTGCCCTTGACCAGGTTGCAGGACGAGCAGGCCGCAACGACGTTGTCCCAGGTCGTGCGACCACCGCGTGAGCGGGGGACGACATGGTCGAAGGTCAACTCATGGGTCGGAAACTGGTCGCCGCAATACTGGCAAGTGAAGCCGTCGCGCAGGAAAACGTTGAACCGAGTGAACGCGGGCCGGCGCGCCGGCGAGACATAGTCGCGCAGCGAAATTACGCTGGGCAGCTTCATCTCGAACGACGGGCTGCGGACCACGCGGTCGTAATGGGCGATAGTGGTCACGCGATCCATGCAGACCGCCTTGACGGCGTCTTGCCAGGACCAAAGAGACAATGGGAAGTAGCTGAGCGGACGGAAATCCGCGTTCAGAACCAGGGCGGGACAGGCTTCGACCGAGGCGGTCACGCCCGCGCCCCTCCCATTTGGACGCTCGACGTTCGATCCGCCTCGGCAGCGGTTTCAGCGGCAATCCGCCGAACGCTCGCTCTTTGAGCCGTGGGCGCCTTTGGCTGGATCACATCATCCTCTTTGATCAGCGTCGACCAGAACTAACTGATACAATTGCATAACCGGAAAGGGAACGCACCGCAACATTTTGTGTGTCTCGGTCCGGATTTGTCATGGTCTTGTAATCAGGCGGCATCTGGCGGCTTCAAACCGAAGCGGTCGAGAAGGAATGACACGCCCATCGACAAGCCTTCGGAATCGATGCCGTGGCCGAGGCCCGGCCGTTTGGCGCCGTAGACCGTGAAGCCGGCCGCCTGCAGCGCAGCGCCCGCATGGTCGAAGGCATCAACCGGCACGACCTCGTCTGCATCGCCATGGATCAAAAGGATCGGCGGCCTCGACAGGGTTTCCGTGGCCAGAAGCTCACCCCCGACCATGGCGCCCGAATACGCGATGACGCCCGCGATCGACACCGGCCGGCGCGGCGCGACATAAAGCGCGGTCATCGTTCCCTGGCTGAATCCGATCAGGACCAGCTTGTCCGGGCCAAGCCCATGCTTCTGAAGCTCGGCGTCCAGGAACGCATTCACGCTTGGCGCCACCGATTGCACGCCGGCCAGCAGGGCCGCGTCTGAGCGGTCTTGCAGGCTGAACCATTGGCGGCCGAACGGCGCCATGTCGCACGGGAACGGTGCGTCAGGTGACACGAACGCGGCGTCCGGCATTATGGTCGCAAGATGCGGCGCCAGACCGATCAGGTCGTTGCCGTCCGCGCCGACGCCGTGCAGCATGACGACCAATTGCTTGGCCGGTCCGCCCGAAGCCGGCGCGCGGCTGGGGCCCGTGATGGGATGGATTTGGGTCATGGCCGCGCATTGATCGGCTCGGCGAGCCTCTTGTCAAGCGTTCCTATCGGCGGCAGGGATAGGCTGATGGCCGACGATCCCCAACTGACCACGCGCTTCGCCCCCAGCCCCAGCGGCTGGCTTCATCTCGGACATGCCTATTCCGCGCGGGTCGGCTGGGAGGTTGCGCGAGTGGGGGGCGGCCGGTTCCTGCTGCGTATCGACGATCTGGATCTCGTTCGCAGCCGGCCGGAGTATGAAGCCGGTATCTTTGAGGATCTCGCCTGGCTGGGGTTGGATTGGGACCCGGACATTCGGCGTGAGAGCAATCATCTGGCTGACTATCAGGCGGCGGTCGACCGCCTTGTCGGCGAGGACCTGGCCTATCCCTGCTATTGCAGCCGCCGCGAGATCCGGGCAGAGATCGCACGCATGGGCGCGGCACCGCATGGCCCTGAAGGTCCGCATTATCCCGGTACTTGTCGGGGCCTAACCAAGGCCGAACAGCAGGACCGGATTAGCGCCGGCGCCGTGCCCGCCATCCG
>JBCBSH010000138.1:0-12586 GCA_039819285.1 Pseudomonadota bacterium | reverse complement strand
CGACATCGTGCGCGGCGAAGTGGTGCTCGACGATGCTGCCTATGATCGCTACCTGGTCGCCCAGGCCGACGCCCAGGCCAAGGCCGCGAAGCCCGCGCAACGCCTCGCGCGCCGCGCGGACTTGGCGGATCGGCAGGGCATCCAGGTAGCGATCATAGGCAGCATCGTCGAGCACCACTTCGCCGCGCACGATGTCGAACGGAAAGTCGCCGTAGAGGGTGGGTTGGTCTTGATCCGAACTGAAGGCGGTGACCACGCCGAGGGCGGCCACGGGGTAGAAGTCATCGTTCGCGAAAAGGCTCTCCAGATCCTCTTCGGACGCGACTTGTGAGGCGCGCCGCCAGGCGTCATTGCCGAAACTGAAATCGTCGATGGCCGCCAAACAGCACGGGCTCATCGCCCAGACGACGGAGAAGATTTCGGGGCGGGTCATGCCCAAATGCAGGGCGCCATAGCCGCCCATCGAATGGCCGAGAACGGCTCGGCTGTCCTTGCCGGCCAAGGTGCGAAACTCGGCGTCGATGAACCCAACAAGATCGTCGGCGATGTAGTCGCCCCAATGCCCGCTGATCGGCGAGTTGCGGTAGAAGCCGCCGCCATACTGGTTGCCGCCATTGGGCATCACCAGCACCAGTTCCGGCAAATCACCAGCCGCAATCAGCCGGTCGAGCATCGCCGGGACATCGAAGAACTCAAGCCAGACCCCGTAGTCGTCGAAGATGCCGTGCAACAGGTAGACCGCTGGATAGCGTCGATCCGGCTCTTGGTCGTAGCCAGGCGGCAGATAGACGGCGGCGCGCTGTACGCTGGGTGTACCAAGCAGATTGCCGGCCAGCGCAGGCGCCGCCACCTCGACTTCGACCACACGCCCCGCCGCGTCACTCGCCGACTGGGCGATCGCAGGCGATGCCATGCTGAACGCGACCAGAAGCATGAGACCGGCGAGCAAGCGCGGCATGGCGAAGATCCCTTCTGGCGTCGACGATTCTATGTGGCAGAGGCGTGAGCGAAACTCCAATCGAGGAGCCGGTCAAGTCTAGAGGAAAATCGATCACTTGATCGACACACCAGCCTGGTGTGGACGGTCCCCGTTGTGACGCAGCCGGTCTCCGCGCATTGCGTTCAGCCGATCTGGATCCTCAAGGAACGCAGGAGCGTTTGCCACCATTCGCCATGGCGGCGCAGGAAGACCGCATCGTCCATGGTATGCCGTGCCGCGTGTTCCTGGGGGATGCTGTCCCAGCCGGAATGGCTGACCGTGACCCGTGTTTCCGCGCCGACGGCTTCGAAGCGAACATCCACCAGCGTCGACTGGCCGGGTTCGAACGTGTCTTGGTGCCAGGTGAAGGCCAGACGGTCGCCCGGCTGCCAGGCGGTGATGCGCCCAATTTCGAATGTGTCGCCATTGGCGTAGGTTTCAACCAGCCTGCCGTCCGGCCCTGGCTCGAAGGCCAGCGTGCCCGGTGCGCGGCGGCTGAACGGAAACAGCATGTTCGGCTGCCACCAGGCGCCGATCTCGCTGGTGAAAACGTCGAACGCCCGCGCCGGTGTTGCCCCCACACGCAAGGCAACGATGACGGACGAGGTCATTCCTTGCGCTCCAGATGCTCTTTGAAGGCCGCCAGTTGCACGGTCCAAAGCTGCTCCGTTTCCTCCAACCAGCGCTTCAGTTCCGCCATCGGCTGCGGCCGCAGCCGATAGACCCGGACCCGGGCGTCGAACTCCGGGTGGCTGTCCTCGATCAGGCCGCTCTTGCGCAGCGCCTTCAGGTGCCGGCTCATTGCCGGCGGCGACAGGCCGACGAGATCGGCGATCTCGCCAGCCCGTCGCGGTCGCTCGCGCAGTAGGTCGACGACCCGGCGGCGTTTTGGATCGGCCAGCGCTGCCAGGGTCTGATCCAGGTTAGGCACAGTCTTCGAACTCACTTCAAATCCAGCCCTCGATCTTCAGGCCGCTGGCCTTCTCGGCGTCCTCCCGGCTGACCTGGCGCACGGTCTGGGCAAAGGTCCAGACATGGCCCTCGGGATCCTTCACGGAATAGACTCGGTCGCCATAGAACTGGTCTTCGGGCTGGCGCACGACGTCCGCGCCGGCCGCTCTGGCCCGATCGCAATGGGCGTCGAGGTCGGCGTCGAGATGAACATGGATCGACTGTGTGTTCTTGCCGCCAACCGAGGCCGGGCTGGCGACATGACCGGCCCATTCCGCCCCGACCATCAGATAGCATTCGCCGACGGTCATCTCCGCATGGCTGAGATTGCCGTCGGCATCGGTGATCACCATCGAGCGTTCAAACCCGAAGGCCTTTTCCAGCCAGTCGAGCGCCGCATCCGGGTCCTTATAGACCACGGCGGAGGCGAGGGTGGCGCGATGAGGTTGGTCTGTCATGCGTGATAATTCCTATTTCGGTGTGGATGAATAATTAATGATATCGTGAAATATATTGTCAAGAGTGAAGGGTTATCAACGTCGCTGGTTCGGTGGCTAGTTATGTCGGCCGACCGCCGTTAGGCCATTTCAGCGTTTTGCCTGTCCGCGGCCCACTTCTTCAGCCTGACGCGGTCGACCTTGCCGGTGGCGTTCAGGGGCATTTCGTCCAGAATCTCAATCAGTTCCGGCGCCTTGTAGCCGACGCGCGCACGCGAGAATTCGATCAGTTCCTGCGCCGGGGGAGGTTCCGCCCCATCCTCCAGTGTCACATAGGCCCAGACATTTTCGCCATGAAGCCTGTCATGCACGCCCACGACGCCGGCGCTGGCAATCGCCGGGTGGGCGAGCAACGTGTCCTCGACCTCCTGCGGGCTGATGTTCGACCCATCATGCACGATGATCTGTTTCTTGCGGCCGCAGAACCAAAGATAGCCATCCTCGTCGGCGCGCATCATGTCGCCGGTATTCAGCCAGTCATTGACGATCGCCTCTTCGGTCGCCTGGGGATTATCCCAATAGCCGACCGTGACGCAGGGCGACCTGACCCACAATTGTCCGTCGACACCGGTTTCGACTTCGTTGCCGTCTTCGTCACGGATCGACTCGATGAAACCGGCCATGGGCGGCCCGACTGAGCCGGGCTTGTTCGGCCCGTCCGGCGGATTGGCGTTGAGGATGCCACACTCCGACATGCCGTAGGCTTCGTTGATCGGGATGCCGACCAACTCGGCAAACCGTTTTTCCAGTTCAGCCGGCACCTTGTCTCCGCCTGAAACGCAATGGCGCAACGAGCGAAAGTCGTCATGCCGCGCCCGCTTGTCCTCGACGACGCGAAACAGCGCGGCTGGCAGCATGAGCATGAAGGTCGGCGCCTGTTCGCGGGCCAGCCAGAGCACCTCCTCAGGGTCGAAGGTCCGTGCGATCAGGGCCTTGCCGCCGACCGCCAGGGTCGCCAAGACGGTCATCGAGGCGCCCATATGAGACATGGACGCCGCACTCAGCGTGACATCCTCGGGATGAATGCCAAAGCTCTTGGCGCGGGTCCTCAAGATCCAACCCAGGGTTCTGACTGTGTGGGTCACGCCCTTCGGCTTGCCGGTGCTGCCAGAGGTAAAGAAGATGAAGATGGGGTCGTCCAGGGACGGCTTTTCGAAATCGACCGCTGGCGCATCCTTGAACAGCAGGGCTTCGAAACTGTCGTCGCCTTCGCCGGCGCCATAGCGGATGACGCCGTGCGGCAGGTCGGCCACCGTCTTTGCCGCCGCCAGGTCGTCGTCGCGCTCGACATGGGCCAGCAGGATTTTCGCGCCCGACAGCGCGAGCGCATGGTCGATCTCGGGTGGCATGTAGCGATAGTTCAAGGGTACGGCTACGAAGCCAGCCTTCACGCACCCCAGATAATGGACCAACAGGGCATCCCTGTTCGGCATCAGGGAGGCGACGCGATCACCCTTGCGAAGCCCCTTGGCGTGGAGATGCGCCGCATAGCGATCGCTGGCCTTGTCGAGCTGACGCCAGGTCCAGCTGTTCTTAGTGGACAGAACGGCAATCGTATCCGGATGCAAGCTGACGCCGACGTCAAGCAGGTTTGGCACGTCGACAGGTGTCTCGCCAGCGTATGAGGGTCCATGGAGGGGCATCGGCAGTCTCCGCGCGTGTCCTGGTCGCGTTGGGGCTCGTTGCGCTGCGCCAGGCAATCAGGCCGCGGTTTCGGCGTCGTGCCGTTCGGCTGCCCAGCGCTTCAGCATCACCCGGTCGGTCTTGCCGGTGGCATTCATCGGCATGTCGTCGAGGAACACAATCACTTCCGGTGCCTTGTAGCCGACACGGTCGCGGGAGAACGCGATCAGCTCCTGCTCGGTTGGGCGGTCCATACCGTCTGCCAGGGTGACATAGGCCCAAACATTCTCGCCGTGAATAAGGTCGTGCACGCCCACAACCCCGGCGGTCAGCACGGCGGGGTGCTCGACGAGGGATTCCTCGACCTCCTGCGGGCTGATGTTGGACGCGTCATGGACGATGATCTGTTTCTTGCGGCCTCGGAACCAGAGATAGCCGTCTTCATCGGCCCGCATGACATCCCCGGTGTCCAGCCAGCCATCGACGATCGTCTTTTCGGTTGCGACCGGATTGTCCCAATAGCCGATCATGTTGACCGGAGACTTCACCCATAGGCGGCCCTCGACGCCGGTTTCCACCTCGTGGTTATCGTCGTCGCGGATCGAAAGAGCGAACCCGGCATTCGGGGGCCCGACGGATCCTGGCTTATTGAGGCCCGATGGCGGGTTGCAGTTCGAAATCCCAATCTCGGACATGCCGTAAACCTCGTCGATCGGAATCCCAGCAATTTCAGCAAACTCCCGCTCCAACTCCAGCGCGACCTTGTCGCCGCCGGAGAGGCAAAGGCGTAGAGAGGCAAAATCCTTGTGCCTGGCATCCGGATGGCGCACGACGCCGAACAGGGCCGAAGGCAGCATCATCAAGACCGTCGGCGTTTCACGACGCAAGAGCGATAGCACCTCGTCAGCATCGAACTTCCTCGCCAGCACATACTTGCCGCCAAGGGCCATGACCATGAAGGCGTGGACGAACGTCCCGATATGCGACATGGAGGACGCCGACAGAATGACGTCCGTTGGCGTCACCTCATAGCCTTTCGCCATTGTCGCCAGCATCCAGCCGAGGGTATCCAAGGTGTGGGTGACCCCCTTGGGCTTGCCGGTGCTGCCGGAGGTGAAGAAGATCGCGGCCGGGTCGGTCGGCGTCGGTTCTGGCAGGTCGACGTTCGGCGGCTCCTTCTCCAGCATCGCCTCGAAGCTGTCATCGCCTTCGCCGGCGCCGTAGCGGATGACGCCGTGCCGCAGTTTCGATACCTCGGATGAGGCCGCGAGGTCCGCGTCGCGCTCGACATGGGCAAGCAGGATCGTGGCCCCGGTCAATGAAAGGGCATGATCGATCTCGGGCGCCATGTACCGATAGTTCAGCGGGACGGCGACAAAGCCAAACTTCAGACAGCCCAGATAGTGGATGACCAGCGCATCCCGGTTCGGCATCAGGCACGCGACGCGGTCGCCTTTGCGGATGCCCAGTGCGTGAAGATGGGCGCCGTACCGGTCGCTCGCCTTGTCGAGCTGGCGCCATGTCCAGCTATTCTTGGTCGAGACGACCGCAATCTCATCCGGGTGGGCGCGTAGGCCCGCCCCCAGAAGATGTGACGGATCGACCGGTGTCAGATCTTCGGTTGGGGGGCCATAAATCGGCATCGAACGTTCCTTGACAGCTTGGGGGTCAGGCTAAGCGGCGACGTCGGCCTCGTGCCTCTCGGCGGCCCATTGCTTCAGCGTCACGCGATCGACCTTCCCCGTGGCGTTCATCGGCATTTCGTCGAGAAACTCGATCATCTCTGGCGCCTTGTAGCCGACGCGAGCGCGCGAGAACTCGATCAGCTCCTGCATCTGCGGCGGGTCGGCGTCTTCCATCAAGGTTACGTAGGCGCGGACGTTTTCGCCGTGAACCAGGTGGTGCACGCCGACGACGCCAACACCGCGCACGGCCGGATGCTCGATCAAGGATTCCTCGACTTCCTGCGGGCAGATGTTGGAGCCGTCATGGACGATGATCTGCTTCTTGCGGCCGCAGAACCACAGATAGCCATCCTCGTCCGCCCTCATGACGTCGCCGGTGTCCAGCCAGCCATCGACGATGGTCTCTTCGGTCGCCGTCGGATTGTCCCAGTAGCCGATCATGTTGACCGGCGACTGAACCCACAGCCTTCCTTCCTCGCCGACCTCCAGCTCGTTGCCGTCATCGTCGCGGATGGAGAGGCCGTAGCCGGCGTTGGCCGGCCCGACCGAGCCCAGCTTGTTTTCGCCGGAAACGGGGTTGAGGTTCGACAGGCCGATTTCCGACATGCCGTAGATCTCGTCGATCGGAAAGCCGACCATGTCGGTGAACTCGCGCTCCAGCTCCGCTGGAACCTTGTCGCCGCCGGAAACGCACAGGCGAAGCGAGGTAAAGTCCTCGTGCTTTGCGCCATGTTCCTGCATCAGGCCGATCAAGGCCGACGGCAGCATCCACAAAAGCGTCGGCCGGTGCTCGCGCAGCAGCCAGAGCAACTCGTCGGGATCGAAGGTCCGGGCGACCAGCGACTTGCCGCCGACGGCCAGAACCATCAGCGAGTGCAAGTGGCCGCCGAGATGGGACATGGACGAGCCGGGCAGCACCACATCGTCGGGCGTCACCTCGTAACCTTGGATGCTGGCGGTCAGCATCCAGCCGAACGTCTCATGGGTATGGGTCACGCCCTTCGGCTTGCCGGTGCTGCCGGAGGTGAAGAAGATGAAGACAGGATCGGTCGGCTCGGGCGTCTCCAACGTGACCTCCGGCGGCTCCTTCAACAGCATGGCCTCGAAACTGCCGTCACCCTCGCCGGCGCCATAGCGGATCACCCCCAAGGGCAGCTTGGGCACCTCCTGCGAAGCGGCCAAATCGTCATCGCGTTCGATATGGGCCAGCAGGATCTTCGACTTGGTCAGCGCCAGGGCGTGGTCGATTTCCGGCGGCATGTAGCGGTAGTTCAGCGGCACCGCCACGAACCCCCCCTTGATGCAACCCAGATAGTGGATGACCAGCGCATCGCGGTTCGGCATCAGCGAGGCCACCCGATCGCCCTTGCGAATGCCCAGTGCATAGAGATGGGCGGCATAGCGATCGCTGGCCTTGTCCAACTGCCGCCAGGTCCAGCTGTTCTTGGTCGACACCAGCGCGATTTCGTCGGGGTGGGCCTTCAGGCCGGCGTCGAGAAGACCGACCAGCTTGAACGGCTTGTCGGTATCGAGCGGGGGACCAAAAAACGGCATGGGAGGCTCCAGATTGGAATGCGATTAACGGGGTGCGACGCCGGTTCGTCGTCGGAAGCCCGGGAAGATATCAAAAAATCGATGAAGTTGAAGGGACCGTTGAGGCAGATACCATAAGGCGCCAACCGCCCTAGTCGAGACCGCCCAGCAGTTCCGTGGTTCGCGCGCGTGCCTCCGTGATACGACAGGCGAGGATCGCGATACCGGTTCCGGAACCACCGCCATATGTGGAACCGACATAGTCGCACTGGCTGTCGCGGAACGCCTCCCACGCCGATTGACTATCGTACAGGGCAGGCACGACGCTGGCACGCCCCGTGACCTCGTCCGTCTCCGCCGCCGAAGCGAGGGCAAAAGAGAACGCCTCGTCGACGGCGGCGTCGGCACGCGTCAACGTCTCGTCCAGACACGCCCTGATTTCAACCTGGCTGGTGCCGTCGCACTCCATGCTTGGGTCGGCGTTGGCATTGAACGAGGCCAGGAGAGTGGTCGCCATCGCCGTTACGAGGAAACCGGTGAGCCTTCGCATCGTGCTGTCCTTTTGGGTGTCAAACGATTCCCGTCACTCAACAGCAACTCTTTTGCGCAATCAACGGCTGGCTTCGCAAATAGGGGCCGAGGTCTGCCGTACGCGCATGTTTGCCAGCAGACGGCGATCATGCGACCCTCCATGACCGGCCGTTGCCGGTGGCGGCGGCCGGCGCCTCCAATCATGAAGGGGAGAGCGTTGCCATGTCCGACAGTGTTTACAAGATCATCGAACTGGTGGGCACCAGCCCGGAGTCCTGGGATAAGGCGGCCGCGAATGCCGTCGAGCGAGCCTCGAAGACCCTGCGCGACCTGCGCGTCGCCGAGGTCGTCGAGCAGGACATCGTGATCGAAGACGGCAGGATCGCCGCCTACAGGACGAAGCTGAAGGTCTCGTTCAAGTTCGAAGGCAGCTAGCGCCGGACGAGCGGCGTTAGGGTCGCGGAATTCTGGTGCCGCCTGACCGGTGGGCCGGGCCAAGGTCCTCGCCAGCGCTGCCGATATTGGCGTCCAGCCAGGCTTGCGCGTCGTCCGGTATGTTCGGCCGCATGGGATCGTCGAGATCATAGTAGAGAGCATAAAGCTCGGCGAAAAACTCAAACGGCGACATGGCGGCATAGCTGCTCGGCATGCCGCGATTGATCAGGTCCAGCGTCGACACGCCGACGGTCATCAGCTTCTGGTACCAGAAGTTCAGAAAGAAGGCCTGGTCACCGACACGGAACCAGTTGCGATTGTTCCGATACCAATCCGCGCCCGTGCGCTCGTAGGCCAGGCGCGGGCCGAAGCCGGGCTGGCTCCAAGGATGGCCGGCGGGCGCATTGGGTTCGGGGCCGGGGTTCCAACTGCTGCCGGTGCCTAGCGCCGTGCGCAAAAAGGCACGCACATCCCGCCGTTGGCCGCTGGTCAGCGCCCCCCAGCCACCCATCATGTCGACCCAGCCGTCGATGCCGGCATTGGTCGGGTCGAACATGCGCCAGCCGAATTCGTCGGCCAGCCATGGGTCGACCTCATCCTTGCGCTTTTCGTGCACGGCATGGCCGACCTCGTGCCGGACCACATCCTCGAAGCGCTCGCGCCGCCTGAGCGTGGTTTCGCCGATATGGACATCGCCGCTCCACGGCTCGTACCAACCGCCGCCCTTGCCCTCGGCCAGATACAGGCTCTTCAGGTTGGCATTGCCTTCGACATTGCTGTCCGGCAGGTCGCGCAGCAGGGACCACAGGGTGTCGATATCGTCCGGATCGTTGTTGAACGCCCAGTCATCCTCCAGCTCGATGCCGAACCGGATCTCGAACAGCGTATCCTGCAGCTTGGCCTCGCCCGCGCGCTTGGCATGGTCGTGCAGCGTGCGCAGGTCGCGCTTGGCCGTGCCCGGCAGCCGTTTGCCGCGGGGCAGGGTGCGCAGCATGGTCTGAAAGCGGCTGCTGTCCATCGGGACTGCGCCGCCGGAGGCGGCCAGACGCGCCATTTCGCGCAAGCTGCGTATGGCGCTCAGTGTCGGTGACCAGCGCCAGAAATTGACCCAGCGCTCGCGGCTGTCGTCGAAGATGTTGGCGTGCGTGTGGTTGCGATTGACCCAGCCCTTCAGCGTGTCCTGATCCTCGACAAGCTCATCGGCGATGTCGCGCGGCACGGCGACCTCAAACGCCTCGCGATCATGGTCGAAGGCGGCGACGAAGCCGTACTTTTCCTCGTCGACGCCGTCCAGCATCAGGCGCAGGCGCGGCTTTTGGATCAAGAACGGGTGCTCGTGGATCAGGAACACCTTCATTAGTTCCACGATCCGATCGTCGAGCGCGGCCTCTTGCGCGACCAGCTTTTCCCGCAACTCGCCAAGACCGTAGACGACCCTTGCATAGCGCTTTTCGTACGCCGACAGGGAGGCTGGGATCTTGTCCAGTTCCTGTTCCAGCGCCTCTGAATCATCCATCCAGGCAAACCGGGTTTTGGGCGGATGGACGGCGAAGAAGGTGTCGCGGCTCATGTCGGTGTACATGAACGGCGCTTCGACCGTGAACAGCTTGCCGGTCTTCGGGTGGCTAAACCGGTGGAAGGTGCCGTCCATGATGCTCTGGCGGATCTCGGGGAAACGCTCGGCGTTTACGGCGGTCGCCAAGTGCACGACCATGCTTTCTCCGTCGCTGAGCCGCACCGTGAATGGATGAAACAGACCCATCTCGCCCTCCCTTCGGATTGAAGCTGAAGACTTAGCATGCGCCATTTGGCGCATTACCGGCTATCCTGGATTGAACGCCGTCAACCACTCGCAAAACCCTGATCTCGCATGAATGCGCTTAACCCAAGGCACCGTACTGTCGGCAGACCAGACCGGCCAGTCGGTCATCAAACCAGCCAAGCGCGGTGTCTTGGTCCAGCCCGGCTGAAGGCGTGGTCGGCATGAGCGGCGACCGACGCATCTTGGTGACCTGCGGACGCTTTCACCCGGCCACGGGGATCGTGCGGGCGCTCCACCAGGGCCCATGCCGGATCGACGTGGTTGATAGTTTCAAGCTGGCCACGGCGATGCATTCCAATGCCGTGGCCAAGCTTCATGTTGCCGCGGCAGCAGCGCCGGACCCGGTTCAGTATGCGCAAGACATCGCCGAGATCGTGCAGCAGCGCGGCATTGACCTTGTCGTGCCGTCTTACGAGGACGGCTTTTTCCTGGCCCGGTACGCCGACAAGATCCTGGCACCGCTGTTCGCGCCGACGTTCGAAACCATCGCGCATCTGCACGACAAGGCCCGGTTCATCGAGCTATGCGCCGGTCTTGGGTTGCCGGCCCCGAAGACCGAGGTGGTGGCCAGCCGCGAGGACTTACGGACCGCGATCGGCCAGTTCGATGCCTACGTCGCGCGCCCGGCCTACTCGCGCGGCGGCATGGTCTATCTTACCAACCACGGCCCCAGGTCTGGCGAGATCGGCCTCGATGACTGCGACCCGACGGCCGAAAACCCCTGGCTGGTGCAGGACTACATTGAGGGCAACGACGCCTGCTCGTTCAGCGTGGTCAGAAACGGCAGGATATTGGTCCATTGCGTCTACGAGCCGACCATTCAGGCCTCCGGCGGGTTTTCGGTGCAGTTTTCGTCGATCGAGGATTTCGGATCGCTGGAGGTAACTTCAACGATTTGCGCCCGGTTCAACTACACTGGCTTTATCGGTTTCGATTTTCGGCGCACGGCGGATGGCTTCGTCATGATGGAATGCAACCCGCGTTCCAGTGCCGGGGTTTTCCTCACGCCCAAGGCCTGGGTCGCGGACGCAATTGTTGGTGACCCCACGGAAACACGGATCGTCGAACCCGGCGCCCGACGGCAGTATGATGCCTTCCTCTTCCAGCCTGGAATGGTGCAATTGCCGGCACGCCGGCTAGTCCAGGAGCTGTTGACGACACCGGATGTCTACATCTCGGCCGAAGACATGCTTCCGGCGCTCTACTTCTTCATCAACCTGCGCCACTGGTCCAAGCGTGCCGAGCGCGAGCATATCGATTTCGGCCAGGCCTTTATCGGCGACGTCTCCTGGGACGGCGCGCCGATGCCCGATTGGCCGACGACCACCGCTCGATGAGGTGCCCGTAGGGCCGGGCGCCTTGCTGTAGTGTCAGCGCGCGAACCGTTATGCTTTCCGGCAATGCAAGGGGGATCGCTGGTGTGACCGTTGCGGCGCCTTCCGGCACGGGGCCCAATCGCTGGATCGTCATGGCCGGCGCGTGCCTGGGCGTGTTCAGCCTGACCATGAATGGCACGGCGCTGATCACGGCCGTTCCGGCCATTCGGCACGCGTTCGACATCAGCCCCGTCACCGTGCAGTGGATCGTGACGATCTACTTTTTGACCGGCGCGGTGTTCCTGGCCGCCGCCGGCCGGATTGGCGACCATTTCGGCCATGGGCGCGTGTTTCTCGCCGGGGCGCTCAGCTTCATGATCGCCTATGTGATGATCGCGCTGGCCGGCAACGCGGCGACAATCCTGATCGGCCGAGCCATCCAGGGCTTTGCCGGCGCCCTTCTGCTGCCCATGTCGCTGGCCCTGATCAAGGCGACCTTCCCCGAACGCCAGCGCCAGGTCGCGGCGGGAATCTGGAGCGGCTTTCTCGGCCTCGGCCTTGGCATCGGGCCGATCGTCGGCGGTCTCTTGACCCACTATCTCGACTGGCGGGCCGTCTTCTGGGTCAGCCTGGCGATCGCCGCCCTGGCGTTTGTGATCGTGGCTGTGGCCTTGCGCGGCCACGTTGAGGCCAGGGCCGAACGTTCGGCGGGCAAGCGCGACTATCTCGGCTTTGTACTGTTGGCCTTGGCGATGGCCGCTTTCACATACGCCATCACACACGCCCAGGATCTCGGCTGGGCCTCAGTCGCGACCCTTGCAACCCTATTCGTTGCAGTCGCCGCACTGTCGATCCTGCTGCTGCGCGAGCGCCGGTTGGACCGGCCGTTCCTGGACCTGAAGCTGTTTCGCCACCGCCACTTCGTCGCCGCCACCGTTGGCATTTTGAGCACTTTCTTCCTGATCTACGGCATTCTCTATTTCGCCAGCGTCTTCGTGCAGAACACGCTGACCCTGGGTGACAGCGCCGCCCAGGCCGGCGTCACGCTGATCGCACTGACCGTCGTGATGTTCGTCGTTTCGCTGTTCGTCGACCGGGCCGTGTCACGCTTGGGGCCGCGCAGCGTCGTTACCACCGGCATGGTATTGCTCTGCCTCGGCGCGCTGCTGCTCCATATCGAAGTGGCCGTCGACAACCTCGTGGGGCTGGAAACG
>JBCBSH010000137.1:0-12614 GCA_039819285.1 Pseudomonadota bacterium | reverse complement strand
CCTGTCCAAATGCCTGTGACGTCCGGAAAACCATCCGACTGACCGAGGGCTAGGTTCGGCATAGCGACAAGGCAGAAGGCCAGCAGTACGGTGCACAAGGCTGCGGATTTTCTGAATGTCATGTGACGCAAACCATTTCACGTGGCGAAAGCTATTGGACCGGTCCAAACGCATGGTGAACTGTATAAGGGAAGTCGATCTTACAGTTCGCTTAACTTTTTGAAAAGATGAAACTATTGGTCGGAGTGAGTGGATTCGAACCACCGGCCCCTGCCTCCCGAAGACAGTGCTCTACCAGGCTGAGCTACACTCCGACCGGGGTGCCTGGATTGGCCGCCTCTGCGGCCCTGGGCGCCGGGTGTATAGCGGCTTCGCTGCGCCCGTGCAAGCGGCCGGTCGCCCGATTGGTCAATAATCGCGCCCGATGTTGAAGCGCACGATGTCGGCCAGGGTTTCGCGCAAGGGGTGAGGCGGCAGCCGCTCAAGCGCGGCGATGGCTTTGTTGCTGTAGCCGCGCGCTCGATCAATCGAACGATCCAGGCTGCCGTGACGGGCCATCAGCGACAGCGCGTGATCGAGATCTTCTGGCTCCTGCTCGAGCTTTTCGACCGTGCGGCGCCAAAACGCCTGCTCCGTCTCGGTGCCGGCCGCGTAGGCCAGGATCACCGGCAGCGTGACCTTGCCTTCCCGGAAATCATCGCCGATCGCCTTGCCGAGTTGGGCCTGGGCGGCGGAGTAGTCCAGGACGTCGTCGACCAGTTGGAAGGCGATGCCCAGATTGGCGCCGTAATCGGCCAGCGCCTGTTCCTCATGCGCCGGGCGGTCGGCGACCAGAGCGCCGATGCGGCAGGCGGCGTCGAACAACGCCGCGGTCTTGGCACCGATGACGTCCAGGTAGATGTCTTCGTTCGTGCCCAAATCGTTGGCTGCGGCGAGTTGCAGCACTTCGCCCTCGGCGATGATCGCCGACGCCCGGCTGAGAATGCGCAGCACATCGATCGAGCCGTCTTCCGTCATCAGCTGAAAGGCGCGGGCGAACAGGAAGTCACCGACCAGCACGCTGGGCTTGTTGCCGAACACCTCGTTAGCGGACGCCTTGCCGCGCCTGAGGTCGCTTTCGTCGACCACGTCGTCGTGCAGCAGCGTGGCGGTGTGAATGAACTCCACCGCGGCCGCCAACCCGATATGGCGCTTGGCCGTGTGGCCGCACAGGCGCGCGCTGGCCAAGGTCAGCAAGGGCCGCAAGCGCTTGCCGCCGGATCCGACGATGTAGCTGGCCAGTTGCGGGATCAGCGCCACCTGGCTGTCCATGCGGGACACGATCTCGGTGTTGACCTCGGCCAGATCGTCAGCCAAAAGCGCGCTCAGGCGCTCAAGGGCGTTGACGGGGCGGTCTTGAGGGTCTGACACCACCGACTCAGGACTCGGCGAAGGAGCGGACACGCGCTGGCTCGCTTGATTGACGCTTTCAATTGGCGGCGCCAGCATAGGCGGCGGCTTGAAAGGGTCAAGCGCGCCCATCGTCACGGGCAGCGGATGGGTAGGAGAGGTGATGAAGGAACTGTTGCGAACGACCAATCCGGTCGAACTGTCCTATGCCGAAGCCGTGCTGAAGGAGGCCGGCATTGAGCCCATCGTCCTGGATACGCACATGTCGGTGCTGGAGGGCAGCCTGGGCATTTTGCCGCGCCGCTTGATGGTCGCCGATGACGACCACAGTCGGGCACGCCGGCTCTTGGACGAGGCCGTTCGCGCCGCGGATGGCGACTGAGCCGACAAATCGCCCCGCAGCGCGCCCCGCCGATCGCGAGGAATCCGATGACCGGTTGCTGGGCGGCCGCGTCCGGCTGATTCAGCCGCGCGCCGGCTATCGTGCGGCGATCGATCCCGTGCTGCTGGCCGGGGCCGTGCCGGCGCAGGTTGGCCAGGCCGTGCTCGATCTCGGGGCGGGGTCGGGTGCCGTCAGCCTTTGCTTGGCCGCGCGCGTGCCCCAACTCGCCATTACCGCCTTGGAACGGCAGGCGGAAGCGGCCGCCCTGTGCCGGCGCAACATCGCGGCCAACGGCATCGACGGCGCAATCGGTGTTGTCGAGGCAGATCTCGCACGGCTGCCGTCGTCGCTTCACGGCGTCTTTGACCATGTGGTGGCCAATCCGCCGTACATCGATCGGCGCGAGGGCACGCGACCGCCGGACGAGGGCCGCGCGGCCGCACATGCTGACGGCGACCTCGGCCTTTGGATCGATACGGCACACGAAGCGCTTCGCAACAAGGGCTGGCTGACTCTGATCCACCGGGCGGACCGGTTCGACCGGATCATCGCCCGGCTGTCAGGCCGATTTGGTGCACTGACCCTGATCCCGCTGTGGCCCAAGCAGGGTGCCGAGGCCAAGCGCGTGATCGTTCGGGCGCGCAAAGGGGTCCGCAGCCCAGGGCGGCTGACAGGTGGCTTGATACTGCACGACGATCGCGGGGCATACACGGCGGCCGCGCAGGCCGTTCTGCGTGATTTGGCCGCGATCGAACCCGACTGATCGCGGGACGAAGCCTGTTGGCCTTTGCGGCCAGGCCCCCTATTTATGCATGCCTGACCACCACCATCCCGGATGCTCCCATGGCCAGCATGCGTTCCCTCCTTGCCGCGCTGCCGATTCGCCGCTTTCGCAATCCACCACCGCTGGTGCCTGTGGTGCGGCTTGAAGGCGTGATCGGCCGAGGACGGACCGGGCGCGGCCAAGGCCTGTCTCTCGCCGACATGGCGGGCCAGATCCAAAAGGCATTCGCGATCGACGATGCGCCGGCGGTGGCTCTGATCATCAACTCGCCCGGCGGATCACCGGTCCAGTCGGCCCTGATCGCCCGACGCATCCGGGATCTCGCCGAGGAAAAGCAGAAACCGGTGCTGGCCTTCGTCGAGGATGTTGCGGCCAGTGGCGGATACTGGCTCGCCTGCGCCGCCGACGAGATTTTCGCCGACAACAGTTCCATCGTCGGTTCCATCGGCGTGATCGCGGCCACGTTCGGGCTCAGCGACCTCATCGATCGGTGGGGCATCGAACGCCGCGTCTATACGGCCGGCGACCGCAAACTGATCCTGGACCCGTTTCAGCCTGAGAAGGAGGCCGATGTCGCCCGGGTGAAGGATTTGCAGCAGCGCATCCACCAGGACTTTATCGCCCATGTTCAATCGCGGCGCGGCGACAGGCTGACTGGCGCGCCAGAGCAACTGTTCAACGGCGATATTTGGGTCGGGCAAGAGGCGCAGAATCTTGGCCTGATCGACGGCATCGGGCATCTGCGACCGATCCTGCGCGAACGGTTCGGCGACAAGGTGAAGATGAAGGTCTTCGGTCCGCAGCGCGGCCTGTTACGGCGCTTTGGCCTGATGGACAGCAGCTCCATCGGCGAGGCGGCCATCGGCGGCGCGCTCGCGAGCATGGAAGAGCGGGCGCTGTGGCAGCGCTACGGCCTCTAACAGCTACGGGGGACCTGCGGCAATGATCGCCAAAATCCTGCTCACACTGGCTGTGATCGTCGTGGTGATCGTCGTCTTCCGGGTGATTGGCAGTGCTTCCGGGCGCAAAGCGACGCCGGCAAAGACCAAGCCGCCGGCGCTGGAGCAGAAGCAGCCCGAGGCCGACGACCTGGAATGGGACGAGGCCACAAAGTCCTACCGGCCGCGCCGGGACCGCGATTCCAACAAGGGCTGATCCTCCGCGCCAAGGCAGCGGCATGAACAGCGTCATCCGGTCGCATCGCGGCCCGGTTGCATGACCCGGCAGGAGGGTTTAGAACCGAACCATATCGACAGGGGTGCTCCGTATCGTCGGGGCTGAGAGCAAGGCGCCAAGCCAGGCAACCCTTTAGCTGATCTGGGTAATGCCAGCGGAGCGAGGACGACCATGTTTTCTGGCGCGCAAATCTCCCTTTATCCGATGTCCGACGATTTCGTGGACATCATCATCGGCAGCCTGTCCGCGCTCGACCCGTACCGCGATGCGTGCCGGGTCGAAACGGACGATGTGTCGACCTTGCTGGTCGGTCCGCCGGACCAGCTGTTCCCGGCAATGCGCGATTTCCACGGTGCGGCATCGCAAGGCGGTGTGCACTGCGTCCTGTCCGCGACGGTCTCGCGCGGTTGCCCGGGCGAGCCCGACGATCCGATCTGCGCGGGCACGGAAGATATTGCGGCCAATGACGTGCCGCTGGCCGACCGGGTCTCGAACGCCCTCCGGGCGGTGCATGAAGCACCGGTCACAGGCCAACCCGTGGCGGCGCAGTTTTCGCTCTATCCGCTCGGTGCCGACCGGCATATGGGCGAGATTTATGCCTGCATCGACTTTCTGAAACGCTCCGGCGTTTTCGACCGCTCGAAGCATTTCTGCACCAAGCTGTGCGGCGATGCAGGCCGGGTGTTCGCGGCGGTCGGCCAGGCCTTTTTGGCCTTCGGCGGGGCCGCCGAGCGCCATGTCGCCCTCGATCTGACCGTATCGGCGAACAGCCCGAGCGCGACCTGAACCGGGTCGCGGCATGCCGCGCCCACCCCCAAATCCTCGAAAACTTGGTGAGACCGGAATGACCGATTCCAACCGCTGGACGTTGCGCGAAACCCTCGTGATCGCCGTGATCGGTGCCGTTTTCGCGGTGCTTTATCTCGGCTGGGTACAGCTTTGGCTGATCACCCAGGCGATCTTCGGCACCCTGACCATGGATGTCTTTATGGGCTTTTGGTTCATCGCCTCGATTGTCGCAGCGGCGATCATCCGCAAGCCTGGCGTTGCCTTCGCAGCGGAGGTTCTTGCTTCAGCGGTGCAGGTGCTGCTGGGCAGCCCAGCCGGATTGCTGTTGCTGCTCACGGGCGCGGTTCAGGGTGCCGGGGCTGAGATCGTCCTCGCGGCCTTCCGCTGGCGCAATTACTCCTTGCCTGTGCTGATGGCGTCCGGGGTCGGCGCCGCGGTCTTCAGTTTTGCCTACACCTGGGTCCGGTTCGACTATGGCGCCCTGGAGCCGTCCATCCTTGTGGTGATGTTCGTGCTGCGTTGCCTCAGCGGTGCGCTGCTGGGCGGTCTGCTGGGCTACGTGATCGTCCAGGCACTCTACAGAACCGGGGCACTGGCGGGCTTCGCGATCGACGTCGAACGGCGTCGCCAGACTTAGAAGGCCTGCGGCCATGGACGCCCAGGCCATCGCGCCGGTCGCGGAGGTGCGCGACCTGACCGTGCGTTTCGCGTCGTCGGATCAGGCCACTGTGGGCCCGGTCAGCCTGTCGATCGCGCGGGGTGAGCGGGTCTTGCTAGCCGGGCCGTCCGGCAGCGGCAAGTCGACCTTGCTGCTGGCTATGACCGGGCTGATCCCCGGTCATATTCCGGCGGCGGTCGAAGGCACCATCAGTGTTAGGACCAGCGTGGCCCAGCTCTTCCAGGACGCCGATCAGACCCTGTGCGGCATGTCGGTGGAGGACGAACTCGCCTTCGCCCTGGAAAACCAGAACATGGCGGAGTCCGAGATCCACGAACGGATCACGCGCGGGTTGAACGCACTCAGGATTCCTGAGGCTTGGCGCCGGCGCTCGTGCACGACCCTGTCGGGCGGCGAACGCCAGCTTGTCGCGCTGGCGTCGGTGATGGTGCAGGAAGCCGATTTCGTACTGGCCGACGAGCCCACCGCGCAGTTGGCATCCAAGGCGGCAGCCCGGTTCCGCGACTGGGTCGCACGGCCGCCTCCGGGCCAGTCGATCCTGATCGTGGACCATCGGTTCGACGACGTGGTCGAACATATCGACCGCATGATCGTTCTGGACCGCTGCGGCCGCATTCAGGCAGAGGGGCCACCGCGCACGGTCCTGCGTGACGCCTACGACCGCTTTGTCGACGCGGGTGTCTGGCTGCCCCCGGCGGCCCGGCTTGATCGGCGACTGATCGGCGTCGGGTGCCACGCGCCGGTTCCGCCCCTATCGGTGCGCGAGGCGCTGGACGCGGCGGAGAAACACCGACCCGTGGCAGACGCCCAGACCGCCGTCGCCGCCTTCGTGGATGACTGCACACGTTCGCCACCACAGTCGCCGCCACGTTCGCCCACGCGCCGACCGGTCGTGCGGCTGGTCAACGCCGACTGCGCACCGTTTCTGGCTAAACCCGTGCTGCACGACATCTCGCTGACCCTTCACTCGGGCGAGATTACGGGCCTGGTCGGGCCGAACGGCGCGGGCAAGACAACGCTGGGCGCGGCCTTGGCCGGTGTCTTGCCGCTTAGGGCCGGCCGGCGCCATGGGCACGCCGGCGGCATCGCCTTTCAACGGCCTGACAGCCAGTTTCTTACCGGTCGGGTTTGCGACGAGTTGGACCTTGGCCTGCCCAAGCGGCTGCCGCCCCCGACCAGGACCGAGACAATCCGCCACGCCATCGACCGGTGGGGATTGGGCGGCCTTGAACAGCACCATCCGCTGGAGCTGTCGGCGGGCCAGAAGCGCCGGCTGGCATTCGCGGTGTTGACCATCGCCAAGCGCTGGCCGATGGTCGTGCTGGACGAACCCACCGCCGGCCTCGACGGTGCCGGCGCTGAGGAAGTGGCCCGGCAGGTGGCCGATATGGCGGCGGACGATACCGCCATCCTGCTGATCACCCATGACCTGGCCTTTGCGGCAACCACGTGTTACCGGCTGCTGGTGCTCGCGGACGGCCGGATCGCCGCCGACGGCCAGACGGCTGACGTTCTGGCTGACCAGTCCGTACTCGATGCCGCCGCGCTGGACGAGCCCGCTTTTGTGCCGGCGGTGCGTTGGCTCACAGGGCACCGCGATCATGCAGCAGGTTAACCCCCTGACGACCCTTTGCATCTGCGCCGCATGGATCGTCGCGGCGTTGATCATCCTCGATGCGCGCTTCTTGATCTTCACCATCGTGCTGTTCGCCACGGCGCTGTTGGTGATGCGACGCACCGCGCCGCTGACTCTGCTCTTGCTGATGATCCCGTTTGCCCTGTTCGGGTTTGGCTTTGTGACCACCAACCTGCTGTTTCGTCAGGAGGCGGACTTTGCGACCATGGTCTCAGAAGAGGCGGCGGTATCGTCTGATGCCTTGTCGGCTGGTCTGACCCTAGCCTTGCGGGCGATCGCCTGCGGCATGGTTTCCGTTTTCTTCGCGCTAACCACGGACCCCGGTGCCTTCCTGCGCGCCCTGATGGCCCACGCGCGCCTGCCCGCACGCTTCGGCTATCCACTGGTCGGCGCGATGCAAATCGTGCCTCAGATCTTGCGCGAGGCCCAGCAGATCCGCATGGCCCGCGCCATGCACCGCGGCGGCAAGGTGCGCAAGCTGCCGACACCCGCCGAGGTGGCCAGCCTCGTCGTGCCCCTGCTGGCCTTCGCGATCCGCCGCGCGGGCCGCATGGCAATCGCCATGGAGGCGCGGGGTTTTGCTGCGTCGCAGCATCGAACCATCATCAACGTACCGGGGTTCAGCCGTCGCGATACGGTCGCGGTGGCAGTCGGATTGAGCAGCCTGATCTTGGCGACCGCCGTTCTTTAGGTCGGAGCCCGGCGGTGTCGGGTTGATCGCCACCGGCCGCCCCTGTATCGTGCGCGCCCTTCTGCGCTGCACAATAGCTTCTCGACATGACCACCCGTCCCGCGATCGCCGATCCGCCCGGCAGTTTTCAAGAAATCATCCTGCGTCTTCAGAGCTTTTGGGCGGAGCGAGGATGCGTGGTCCTGCAGCCCTACGACATGGAGATGGGGGCGGGCACCTTTCACCCGGCCACGACCCTGCGCGCGCTTGGGCCGGAGCGGGAGTGGAACTGCGCCTACGTCCAACCGTCGCGCCGGCCCACCGACGGGCGCTACGGCGAAAACCCCAACCGTCTCCAGCACTACTACCAGTTCCAGGTGATGATGAAGCCGTCGCCGGCAGACTCGCAGGGCCTCTATCTGGACAGTCTTTACGCGCTCGGCATCGATCCGGGCCTGCACGACATCCGCTTTGTCGAGGATGATTGGGAAAGCCCGACGCTCGGCGCTTGGGGGCTGGGCTGGGAGGTTTGGTGCGACGGCATGGAGGTGACCCAGTTCACCTATTTCCAGCAAGTCGGGGGCATCGAATGCGATCCGGTGCCGGTAGAACTGACCTACGGTCTGGAACGGCTGGCGATGTACATTCTCGACAAGGAGAACGTCTACGACCTGCCGTTCAACGCGCCCGGCGGCAACGGTTCGAAGACGTATGGCGACGTTTTCCTGCGGTCGGAGCGCGAGTTCTCGGCCTACAATTTCGAACTCGCCGATGCAGCGACCCTGTTCCAGCATTTCAAGGATGCCGAAGCCGCGTGCAAGGCGCTGATCGAGGCCCGCAAGGCACTGCCCGCCTATGACCAGTGCATCAAGGCCAGCCACCTGTTCAATCTGCTGGATGCGCGCGGCGTGATCAGCGTGGTTGAGCGCCAGGCCTATATCGGCCGGGTGCGCACCATGGCCCGCCAATGCTGTGAAATCTGGCTGGACGCCGCGTGATGGCCGACTTTCTGCTGGAACTGCTGTCCGAGGAGATCCCGGCGCGCATGCAGGGCCGGGCTATCGCTGATCTTGACCGGCTGGTCGGAGAGGAGTTGCGCACGGCTGGGCTGACCTTTGAGACGAGCGAGGCCCATGTCACGCCCCGGCGGCTGGCGCTGCATGTGACGGGCTTGCCGCATTCGTCGCCCGACACGGTGGAGGAGCGCAAGGGCCCGCGCATCGACGCGCCGGACAAGGCAATCGAGGGTTTCCTGAAGGCCAGCGGGCTGACGCTCGATCAATGTGAGCAGCGTGAAACGCCGAAGGGCAAGGTCTGGTTTGCCATTCGCAGCGTGCCCGGCCGCCCGACGCCAGAAATCCTGACCGAGGCGATCGGAACGGTCCTGGCGAAGCTTCCCTGGCCGAAAAGCATGCGCTGGGGCGAAAGCGCCTTTCGCTGGGTGCGGCCACTGCATGGCATTCTGGCGCTATTTGACGGCGTTCCCTTGGGCGGCACGGTCGAACCGGCCGGCGACCGGCGATATGTCTTGAGCGATCTGACCCAGGGGCATCGCTTCCTGGCACCGGACCCGATCACGGTGACATCGTTCGCCGACTATCGCGACAAGCTGCGCGCCGCCAAGGTCATCCTCGACCGCGACGAACGCAAAACGATGATCCGGCAGAGGGTCGAAGAACTGGCGGAGGCCGAAGGACTGATGCCGCGCGACGATCCAGGCTTGCTGGACGAGGTCGCGGGCCTGGTCGAGTACCCGGTGGTCTACGCAGCCCACATCGACGAGGCGTTCATGTCGGTGCCCGACGAGGCACTGATCACGGCCATGCGGTCGCACCAGAAGTATTTCGCGCTGCTGACCCAGGACGGCAAGCTGGCGCCGCGCTTCGTGCTGGTCGCAAACACGCAGACATCCGATGGTGGCACAGCCGTCGTGGCCGGCAACGAGCGGGTGCTGCGGGCGCGGCTGTCCGACGCCAAGTTCTTCTGGGACCAGGACCGGCAACACAGCCTGGGCAGCCGGGTGCCGCGCCTGAAGCAGATCACGTTTCACGACAAGCTGGGCACGATGGACGGCAAGGTCGACCGCGTCGAGGCGCTTGCCGCGACCATCGCCCACGACGTGCCGGGCGCGGACGTCGACCGCGTGCGTTCTGCTTCCCGTCTGGCCAAGGCCGACCTTGTCACCGGCATGGTCGGTGAGTTTCCGGAGCTTCAAGGCGTCATGGGCCGCTACTATGCGCTTGAGGATGGCGAGCATGCGGAGGTGGCCGACGCCATCGCCGACCATTACGCGCCGCTCGGGCCGAACGACCAGTGCCCGACGGCGCCGGTGTCCGTCGCGGTGGCTCTGGCCGACAAAATCGACAGCCTGGTCGGCTTCTGGTCGATCGACGAGAAACCGACGGGCAGCCGGGACCCCTATGCGCTGCGGCGTGCGGCGCTTGGCGTTATTCGACTGGTCCTGGAGAACAAGCTGCGCCTGTCGCTGCGCGGTATCTTCTCAGCGGCGCTGGCCAACTATCCAGGAGCGCCGGACGAGGCCATCGCCGACCTGCCGTCCTTCATCGCCGACCGTTTGAAGGTCAGTCTGCGCGAGCAGGGGGTCCGGCACGATCTGATCGACGCGGTCTTCGCGGTCAGCGGTGACGATCTGGTCAGCCTGCTCAATCGTGTTGAGGCTCTGCGCGAGTTCCTTGACACAGACGACGGCGCCAACCTGTTGGTCGCCTATCGTCGGGCGGCAAACATCGAGCGGATCGAGGCCAAGAAGGACAAGGTCGGGGATTTCGGCATCGTCGATGAGGGCAGCCTTCGAGAGGCGGAAGAGGAATCGCTATGGGACGCGCTCGGCACGACAGGTCGCGCTGTCCAGCCGCTGCTCGAAACCGAGGCGTTCACGGGCGCCATGGCGGAACTCGCCAAGTTGCGCCCGCCGGTCGACCGGTTCTTCGACGCCGTAACCGTCAATGCCGATGACGCCGAACTGCGCCGTAATCGTTTGGCATTATTGTCCGAGATCAGGGCAACGATTGATCAGGTTGCGCATTTTTCCGCCATTGAGGGATAGGGGTCCGCGCCAGGCTGCCAAAGGGGGATGGCCAGAATGAGGGATGAAGCGATCGACAGCGGTGATCAATCGACCACCGCAACCAAGTGGGTTTACAGTTTCGGCGGCGACGGCACCGAGGGCAACGCATCACTGCGCAACCTGTTGTGCGGGAAGGGGGCCAACCTGGCCGAAATGGCGCGCATCGGCCTGCCGGTTCCGCCGGGCTTCACCGTCTCGACCGAAGTCTGCAACTGGTTTTACGCCAACGACCGGCAGTATCCGGCCGACCTCACATCACAGGTCGACGAGGCACTGCAGCGGTTGGAAGGCTCACTGGGCAAACGCTTCGGCGATCCATCCGATCCTTTGCTGCTCTCTGTGCGCTCGGGCGCCCGTGCCTCCATGCCCGGCATGATGGACACGGTCCTCAATCTCGGCCTCAATGACGAGACCGTCGAAGGGCTGGCGGCGATCACCGGCAACAAGCGGTTCGCCTACGACAGCTATCGCCGGTTCATCCAGATGTATTGCGATGTGGTTTTGGGCGTCGACAATGGCCTGTTCGAGGATGAACTGGAGACGGTGAAGCGCGATACCGGCCACCGGCTGGATACCGATCTGACGGCCGAGGACTGGGCGGAGGTGCTGCGACGCTACAAGGCCTTGGTCGCCGACGCGCTGGACGAACCGTTTCCGCAAGACCCGCGCTCCCAGCTTTGGGGCGCGATGGGTGCCGTGTTCGGCTCATGGATGAACCAGCGCGCAATCACCTATCGGCGCCTGCACGGCCTGCCGGCGGATTGGGGCACGGCGGTGAATGTCCAGGCCATGGTCTTCGGCAACCGCGGGGACGACTGTGCGACGGGTGTTGCCTTCACCCGCGATCCGGCGACTGGCGACAACGTCTTTTATGGCGAGTATCTGGTGAACGCCCAGGGCGAGGATGTGGTCGCCGGCACGCGGACGCCGCAGCACATCACCCTTGCGGCGCGGGAAGCCGCCGGCGCCGACCTGCCATCGATGGAAGAGGTCATGCCTGATCTGTATCGGGAACTGGCCGACATCCGGCTGACGCTGGAAAACCATTACGCCGAAATGCAGGATCTGGAGTTCACGGTGGAGAGCGGCACGCTCTACATCCTGCAGACAAGGACAGGAAAGCGCACCGCGACCGCCGCCCTGAAGATCGCCGTCGACATGGCGAACGAGGGTCTGATCTCGCAAGAGGAGGCGGTCCGCCGCGTCGATCCCGCGGCACTTGACCAGTTGTTGCACCCGATGCTGGACCCCGATGCCGAACGCGAACTGCTGGCCAAGGGCCTGCCGGCCTCGCCCGGCGCCGTCTCCGGCAAGATCGTAATGTCGGCGGACGAGGCCGAGCGGCTGACTGAGCTGGGCGAACGGGTGATCCTGGTGCGTGACGAGACCAGTCCCGAGGACATCCACGGCATGCACGCCGCGGTCGGCATCCTGACGTCACGTGGCGGTATGACGAGCCATGCGGCTGTCGTCGCCCGGGGCATGGGCCGCGCTTGCGTCGCCGGCGCCGGCGAGTTGGCCTTGGATGTGAAGGAAGGCACGCTGACCGCGCGGGGGCGAACCCTCAGCGCCGGTGACGTGATCACCCTCGACGGGGCTACCGGCGACGTGATGGTGGGCGCCGTGCCGACTATTGAACCCGAACTCTCGGGCGATTTTGCGGTCTTGATGGGCTGGGCCGACCGGTTTCGGAAGCTGGGCATTCGCACCAATGCCGAGACCCCGCACGATGCGAAGGTTGCGGTCAGTTTCGGGGCTGAAGGCATCGGCCTGTGCCGGACGGAGCACATGTTCTTCGATGCCGACCGCATCGTGAATGTGCGCCGCATGATCTTGGCGGAAACACCGGATGAAAGCCGTGCGGCCCTGGCAGAACTGCTGCCGCTGCAGCGCAAGGACTTTGCCGATCTGTTCCGCATCATGGCCGGCAAGCCGGTGACCATCCGGCTGCTTGACCCACCGCTGCACGAGTTCCTGCCGAAGACCGACCAGGACATGGCCGATGTCGCTAAGGCCGCCGG
>JBCBSH010000136.1:0-12781 GCA_039819285.1 Pseudomonadota bacterium | reverse complement strand
GTTACTGCTGGACGAGCCGACCTCGGCGCTCGCTGCCAAGGAGGTGGAGATGCTGTTCGCCCTGATCCGCCGCCTGAAGGAACGGGGCGTGACCATCATCTACATCTCGCATCGTCTGGCGGAACTGTTCGAGATCGCTGATACCGCCGTGGTCTTGCGCGACGGCCAGCTGGTGGGATCGCTGGACATGAAGACGGCGACCAATCAGGCCCTGATCGACCTGATGTTCGGCGACGAGGCCCATGCCGCGATCGACCGCGAGACCTCGGCCAGCCGAGGCGCGGCCGTGCTGGAGGTGCGGGGGCTGACCCGCGAGGGCGCGTTCGAGGACATCGATTTCACGCTGCACAGCGGCGAGGTGCTGGGCATCGCCGGCATGCTGGGCGCGGGGCGGACGGAGCTGATGCGCGCTATCTTCGGCGCCGACCCGCTGGACAGCGGCGAGATCATCCTGGACGGCCAGCCGATCGACAGGCCCAACCCGCACCTGATGACCAAGCTGGGCCTCGGCTACACGCCGGAAAACCGCAAGGAAGAGGGGTTGATCCAGTTCCACCCGATCCGGGCGAACCTGTGCATGGCGGCGCTGGACCGCATCGCCCATGGCCACTGGATCCACCGGCGGCGCGAGACGCCCCATGTCGAGCGCCAGGTCGACGATCTGTCGATCAAGATCGGCCATGCCGAACATGCCGTGTCGTCCCTGTCCGGCGGCAACCAGCAGAAGGTCGTTATCGGCAACTGGCTGAACATCGAACCGAAGGTCATGTTTTATGACGAACCCAGCCGGGGCGTGGACGTGAACGCCAAGCGCCAGATCTTCCAGATCATTCGCGACAAGGCGCAGCATGGCGTGGCCGCCCTGTTCGTCTCGACGGAGCTGGAAGAGTTGCTGGATGTCTGCGACCGCATCCTGGTGATGCGCGACGGTCGTCTGATCGGCGAACTCGATCCGCTAACCGCCACCATCCAAGACCTGTACGGCGCCAGCATGGGGACCGCCTAGATGTTCATCGGCACGCTGTTCCGCCGCTATCCGCTTGAGATCATCCTGGTCATTCTGTTCGTCGGCCTGTGTTTCGCGGCGCCCGGGTTCTTCACGGTCAACAACCAGCTCAACGTGCTGCGCAACATCACCATGCAGGGTATCATCGCCTTTGGCATGACCATGGTGATCGTGTCCGGAGAGATCGACCTTTCGGTCGGCTCCGGCGTCGCCTTCGCCGGCTGTCTGACGGCCTGGATCACGGAGTTTCTGGGCAATCTGATCGGCCTGCCGGCGGCGATCGCCATCGCCTGCTTGATCGCCATCGTGGTGCTGTTCTGCCTCGGCTACACGACCGGTAAGATCCGCCAAGTCTTCAACGTGCCGACCTTCATCACCACGCTGGCCATGCTGACCGTGCTGTTCGGCGCGGCGAACTTGATCACCGGCGGCTTTCCGATCACCAGCTTTCCGTACTGGTACAACTTCCTCGGTTCCGGCACCGTTGCAGGCATCCCGTTCCCGGTCTTCATCTTCGCCGCCGTGTTCGGGCTGGTCTACTTTCTGATGAACTACACCAAGTTCGGCCGCTCGCTATACGCCGTCGGCGGCAATCTGGAGGCCGCGCGCCTGTCGGGCATCAATGTCTGGCGGGTGAAGTGCCTGGCCCTGGGGCTGACCGGTGTGTTCACCGCGATCAGCGGCATTCTGATCTCGTCGCTGATCCTATCCGGCAGCGCGTCCGCCGCGCGCGGCTGGGAACTGGACATCATCTCCGCCGTCATCATCGGCGGCACCAGCCTGTTCGGCGGCAAGGGCCGCATCTGGGGCACGCTGATCGGGGTCCTGTTCCTCGGCATCATCGTCAACGGCATGACACTGCTGAACGTCAGCGAGTACTGGCAATACGTCGTGCGCGGCGGCCTGATCCTGGGGGCGGTCTTATTGAACCAGCTCATCGAGCGGCTGCACGAGGACTAAGGCGCGGGCCCCGGCAGACCTGACCGGAGACCCGCGCATTTTCGTCAGATGCCGGCCCGGTGGGGCAGCACGACGAACATGTGGACATGGGTCTCGGTCGAGAACTCGCCCGGCTCATGCCCATAGGTGTTGCCGTCGCTGTGCCAGGCGATGGCCAGCTCCGACAACAACTGCTCGCCGCTCAACTGCAAGCAGGGCTGGAACGTCCGCGCAAAGATGGCGTCGCCATCCGCATCGGCCGTGAAGGTGTTCTCCGACCCGTCGCGAGCGCCGAACGGAACGTCATAGGTACCGATGAACGGCTCCGTCGGCGGCCAAACGAAGAAGTCGTGCCACATGGTGTAGACGCCGTTCGGTACCAGGTTCTCGAAGTTCAGCGACAATTCCCCCTCGCCATCAACGCAGCGGTACGAGCCGCCGCCGCTGGCCGCGAACCATTCGCCCAGGGTCACCCCAAGAGGCGCGCCGATCGGCCAGGGACCGACGATGTCAGTCTGCAACGGCGTGTGCGGCACGACGACGGCCGGCGCGTACAACTGTGTGCCAAGATCGCGGGTCGCGCCCGTCGGACGCCAGACCTCGCCGGAGCCGGGCTCGCGCTCGTAAAACACATCCTGTTCGGTCATGCCGTCGTCGATGTGAAAGATGAAGGTCAGTTCCATCTCCACAGGTGCGTCGTAGATCGCGGCATCCTGCGCCACTGCGCTGGTGGCCATTGTCAGGCCGCAGACGGCCGCTAGTGCCATCAAGGTCGTTTTCATAACAATTGCTCCTCTTCATCGGTCATTAGGTCGATGGGCAGACCGCTTGGAACGCGGTCGGGGATGAGGTCCGACAGATCTCGGGCGGCGGGATCGGTCAGCGCCTCGAGAAAGGCGAGCAGGTCCGCGACCTCAGCGTCGCTGAGTTGGCGGGCCGGCAATTCATTGGCCTCCGCGATCCGGCCGCGCAGTTCCGGCGTCGACTGGACATGAGTATCGCGCAGGTCGAAATCGTCGCGGCGAGCGGGGTTCACGGGCCGCCAGATCAATTGCGAGCCGACGCCGGTGCGCTGGATGATCTGATCGAGAGGACCGATCGGTGTGGCATCCGGGTCGTAGGCTTCCAGCGCCGTGACCGGATCGAGATGGTGACGCACCACCGCCTCCAGCGTGTCGTAGGCGCCGGCATGACCCCAGGGCCCGGTCAGCGTGACGTTGCGCAGGCTGGGCGTGCGGAACCGGAACAGATCGTTCAGGTCGAACGAGACCCGGTAGCGCCCCTCATCCTCCAGCCGGTCGGGAAACCCGGCCGTGCGCCAATAGCTGGTGTCCGACCCATGGCCCTTGCCCGGCCCGATCTGGGGCATGGCAATGGCGTGGAAATCCTGGTCGGTTTGCAAGGGGCCGGAATGGCAGACGCCGCAGCCGGCGACGCCGTAGAACAGGTCCATGCCCCGCTGCTGACCGGTGGACAGGACGGTGTCGTCGCCGGTTCTGAGGAACTGGTCGAACGGGCTGTCGTCGCTGCGGAACGCGACCGCCTGGAATGCGGCCAAGGCGTTGGCGGCATGGGTGAACCGGATGTCCGCGGCTGAATGGACATCGTCGAACGTGTTCTCGAAATGCTCGGCGTATTCAGGGATCTCGCGCAGGCGATCGGCCAGCAGATCCCAGGCGCCGCCTTCGCCGTCCAAACGATCGCTCGCAACCGCGTCCGCGACGTCGTTCTCACCGCGCTGTCCGGCCATTTCAACGGACGACAGAACGGGGAACATCGCCTGGGCGGCCAACACATTGTCCAGACCCGTCGGCAACTGCTCACGGGCCGGCGTCCAAAAGCCGCTGGGATAGGTCGGGTCGGGCTCGACCCTGCCGTCATGAAACAGGGTGCTGTATTCGCGGGCACCGAGATTGAACAGGGGCTGGGCATTGCGCGGCGTCCTCCCCAGCACACCCTCTTCCGTCCAGCGGTCGGGGCCCAGCCCGGCCCCGCCCTCGCCGATCGACATGGCCCGGCCGTCGCCCGTGGCCAATGCCGGGTGGTGGCAAGTGGCACACGCGATGTTCTGATTGCCGCTCAGGATCGGGTCGAAAAACAGCAGGCGGCCAAGCTCGACCACATCCGCTGAGGGCGCGCCGTCATGGTAAAAGTCGGCATCGCTCAAGGCCGGCACCGGCGTCACGGAGCGATCTTGGGACAAGGCGAAGCCGCCATAAACCAGGCAGCCAGTCAGGGCCGCGGCGACGGCGTATCTGGGTTTCATGGGCTGAACTCCCGCCGGTTGGACGGCCGCCATCGCGGACAGCGACGTCATCCGTGTCTGAGAGCAAACAGCTAAGCCCGGGCTGTTTCCGCCCGATGTCGTTAACCACGCTTTGTTGTTTCAATTGTTTCGAGCCGGAGATTGGCTGAAACCGATGCGCGCCACGTATGAAGAAGGCTGCGCGCCTAGACGCACGAAGAACCGATGGCCGGCGCGCTATACCTCTCGCTGGAATGACCGATACGCGTCGACGAATGCTGTCGCGGCCTTGGCAACAGCTTCAGGGGCGTCGCCTGGCCGATAGAGGGCCGAGCCCAAGCCGAAGCCGGCGGCCCCCGCTTCGAGATAGACGGCGAGCTTGTCCGGCGTCACACCGCCGACTGCCAGCAATGTGGTGGAAGGCGGCAGGACCGCCGCCATGGCCTTGATGCCCGCCGGAGGGATCAGCTCGGCCGGGAACAGCTTCAAGGCATCCGCACCGAGATCGAGTGCGCGAAACGCCTCCGTCGGGGTCATCACGCCGGGGCAATAGGTCAGGCGGTGATGGACGACCGACTTGGCCACCTCTTCGTTCAGATTGGGGGCCACGATCAGCCGACCCCCTGCCGCGTGGACTCGCCCGACGTCATTGGCCGTCAAGACTGTGCCGGCACCGATCAAGGCCTTGTCCGCGTATCGATCGACCGCGAGTGCGATGCTGTCGAGCGCGTTGGGCGAGTTCAGCGGGATCTCGATGACGCGAAAGCCGCTTTCCACCAAGGCCCCGACAACGCCGTCGACCTCGCCGGTCTCGATGCCGCGCAGGATCGCGACCAGCGGCATGTCGGCAAACGCCTCTGCCCATTCGGTCACGCCAATAGCCCCGCTCGTTTCGCAATCTCGTAATGCCCTCGCGCCACAGCGGCATCCGGCGCCGGCCGCGCGTCGATGCCGGCAACCGCCAGGGCGGCCAAGTACCGGTCGACCAAGGCGCCCGCCCCGACGACCGTGAGTTCGGCATCATCCGCCAGATCAGCAAGCCCAGCGCGCAGTTCCTCGCCGATCAGGATGCCCGACAGGTAGGCGGCAGTATCGTCCGCTGCCATACGCTGGTCCAGCACACGGGACCGCACGGTGAACAGCCGATGCAGGACGGAGTCTTTGTCAGCCAGGCTCGCGGCAACACCATCGGCGAACGCGGCCTCCGACCAGGCATCACCGTCTATGAAGGCACCGAGCAGCGAATGCTCGCGCATCACCGCGAAGACCTCGCCGGTCATGTAGGTTTGAAACCCCAAAAGCCGCCCTTCGTGCGTCATCGCCCATTTACTGTGCGTGCCCGGCATGACGAAGAGCCCGTTCGGCACGCCGAGAGCGAGGCAGCCGATGAGCTGGGTTTCCTCGCCGCGCATCACGTCGGGGTTGCCCGAGGGGTCGTCGCAGATCAGGCCTGAGACGAAGTGCAGCCGGTGGCCGACCCGACTGACATGCACCGTCAGCGCGGCACCGAAGGCGGCGGCGTCCGCCGGGGCTTTGATGTAGGGCGTCTCATGCCAGCCATTGCGGCTGGAAATCATGCCGGACACCACGATCGGCGGGGGCGCACCATCGCCTAGCCAAGGTCCAACGTGACGTTCGAACGTCTCCTCAAAGCCACCGGCCGGCGGGTTTGTGATGCCTTCTGCCGCTTCGACGGTATCGATCACCACGCCATCGGCAGCGATCTGGTAGGCGCGAAACGATGTCGTGCCCCAATCGATGCCGATCAGTGCTGGGCGCGGAGATGTATCGCCCACGATCTAACCGCGCCCCATCCAATCACCCACCCCATGATCGTCGACACCAATGGTTCGCAGGCCCTTTTCCGCATCCTTAATCGCGCTTTCGATCAGGGCGCGCATAGCCAGTTCGGCCTCGTCTCCGCGACCGTTCAGGAAGGCATCGACGACGCGGCCGTGCAGCTTCAAGGTCTTGGCCAGTTCCGGCTTTTCGACCAGCGTTTTCGCGGCCCGCATCTGTAGATCCATCAGCAGACGCTGGGCGGCCTCGATCACGGCGAACAGCTGTTCCAGGATTTCGTTGCCGGCCGCCGACAACAAGGTCGCGTGAAAATCGATGTCAGCATCGATGAAGGTCTCAAGGTCGCGCGCGGTGCGCATCCGGTCCCAGACGGCGCGCACCCGATCACGGGCGGCATCGTCGGCCCGTCGCGTCGCGGATCTGACCGCCGCCGGTTCGACGATCAGCCGTACCTCCATCAGATCGCGCAACAGCGCCTCGCGACCGTCGGAGTCGATGCGCCATTGCAGCACGTCCGGGTCCAGCAGCCGCCAATCATGCCGGGGCCGGACATGGGCGCCCGCCATGGGCCGGCTTTCGACCAGCCCCTTGGCGCGCAACACGCGCAGGGCCTCGCGCACCACCGTGCGGCTGACCTGCAGGTCGGTCATCAACTCCGCCTCTGTGGGCAGGGATTCGCCGGGCTGCCAGTTGCCGCCGACGATCTGCACGCCCAGCGTATCGACGATGTCCGCATGCACGCCCCGGCCGATATTGCCGCGCGCAATGCGCCGGCGGCGGTCGACGCCGACGGAAGGTGCCCGTCTCCTAGCGCCGCTCACGCAGCCGCCTCCAGTGCGAAGGCCAGCCACCAGGCATGCCGCTCGCCCGGTGACAGAACGGCGTGCCGGCCCAAGGTCTGCGCTGACAGAAGATCGTCGGCGGGGGCTGTTGTCGGCTCGAACGCGACTTGGTGGACCGGCCTTTCATCGGGCCAGCCGCCATAGTCCAACCAGATGCCGAGCGCACCGATCGCATCGCGCTGCCACGTCAGCACCAGGCGACCATCAGCACCTTCGACCGTGACCTCGCTTGGCAGCACGGCATCGCAATAAAGCTTGGCGGCAAATCCGCTTTCCATGGTGTGGACACGCGAGAGATCGATTGACTGTCCGCTGATGCTAGCAACGGGCCAGTCCGTTTCGCTCAGCGCGGCAACTTTGCCGCACGCCTTCACGTAGGTTGCCGAGGCCCTGTCGACGCCAGGCAGCGCTATGCTTTCACCCGGATGCAGGGCCAGCAACGGATGAGCCGACCATAGGTAGGTGAGATCACGATCGCTGGAGTTCCCCAAGGTGTAGGCGGCCCTCACTCGATCTTCGTCCAGCGTGAGTCGGCGCGAGAAGACGAAGTCATCGTGATCGAACGTCGCGATGACCGCATCCCCCTCCGCGTCGTGACGCCACGAGCGCCCCCAAAGCGCGCCGTGATCGCGGGTGGCCGGCGACCAGCCCGCGCCTGAACAAGGTGCCACCGTCGGAAAGCATTCGTCCCAGCCATAGGCCTGGGGTCCGCCGAAGACCGCGTCGTCGCCGGCCGCCTCCGTCGGGGTGCCGGCGACAAGCCAGTTGCGGCCGCTGCGCTTGTCCGTCAGTTCGACAACCTTGGCGCCGTAGTCCGGGACGACCGCGACACGCACGATCTCGTTCTCGATGTGAACGACATCGAACGGGCCATGCGTGTCGGTGGCCTGTGTCACGCCTTGTCGCCAGTCGAGGCGATGGCGCGGGCCTGCATGCGTTCGGCGCGCACCATGCGCCACTGACCGATGGCGACGGCGATGATCAAGAGCAGGCCCTTTGCGACGAGCTGATAGAAGGTGGCGATGCCCATCAGGTTCATGCCGTTGCTCAAGGTGCCGATCAGCAAAACAGCCAGCATGGTGCCGGCGATCGTGCCCTTGCCGCCGGCCAGGATGGCGCCGCCTAGAAAGACGGCGGTGATGGCCTCCAACTCCAAGCCTTGCGTTCCGGAGGCCGGCTGGCCGGAGCTGGTGCGGGCCGTCACGATGACCCCTGCCAGGCCGGCCAGGGCGCCGGAGGCGGAGTACATCATGAACTTCATACGCGTCAGATTGATGCCCGCAAGCCGTGCGGCCGTGGGGTTGCCGCCCATCGCATAGACCGAGCGGCCGAACACCGAATAGCGCAAAACGAAATGGGCGATGATCGCGACCCCAACCAAGATCACGAGCGGTACGGGGACGCCAGGAAACTCCTCGCCGGTGAACAGACGCCCGACGCCCAGCCAGGTGAATTCCTGGTCCAGCACGCCGATCGATCGACCGCCCGGCGCGATCAGGAAGGCGAGACCGCGAAAGGCCGAAAAGGTGGCCAGGGTCGCAATCACCGGATTGACCCGTAGGAAGGTGATGACGGCGGCGTTGACCAGTCCCAACGCGGCCCCTGCGGCGATGCCGCCCGCGACACTGCCGATCTCAGTATCGAACTGGGTGATGATCAGGGCCGACACCACCGACGCCACCCCGGCGATGGAGCCGACCGAGATATCGAGGCCGGCGGACACGATGACGATCGTCACGCCGATGGCGACCAGGCCGACGACCGAGATGTTCTGGCCGATGTTCAAGAGGTTGCGGGTCTGAAAGAAGGCGTCGGTCTGCGAGGCGATCAGGGCGACCAGAATGGCCAGCGCAATGATCAGCGACAGGTTTTCGGCCCCGACCGCGTTGGTCATGCGCTTTAGCGCGCCGGGCGCGCGCTCGGCCGCTCGACGCCCCGGATCGACGGAACTGCTATCCATTCACTTCCACTCTGCTAGTCATTGCACGGCCATCTCTGGTTCGGCGTCATGGGCCATGGCGAGGCGGAGGATCGCCTCCTCCGACGCCTCCTGTCGGCTCAACTCTCCGGCGATCGTGCCGCCGCGCATCACCAGGATGCGGTCGGCGAGGCCCAGAAGCTCCGGCATTTCCGACGAGATCAGCAGGATCGCGATGCCACCGGACGCCAACTCGTCGATCAGCCGGTAGATCTCCGCCTTGGCCCCGACATCGATGCCGCGGGTAGGCTCATCGAGGATCAGCACTGCGGGGCGCGCGGCCAGCCAGCGGGCCAGCACGACCTTCTGCTGGTTGCCGCCCGACAGCTTGCCGACCTCTTGGTCCAGTGACGGGGTCTTGACCTCAAGCTTGCCGATCAGCGGCGCCCCGGTCGCGGTCATCACCGACGGGCTGACGATGCCGAAGCGCGACAGCCGGGACAGGATAGCCAGGACGGTGTTTTCCAGCACGCTGCGGACAAGCACCAGCCCCTCGCCACGCCGATCCTCGGGCGCAAGCCCAATGCCGGCCGCGATGGCGTCGCTCGGGTGATGGGTGACCAGCGCCTTGTCGTTGATCGAGACCGAACCACCGTCCCGCGCATACTCGCCGAACAGGACCTTCGCCAGTTCGGTCCGACCGGCGCCGATCAGGCCGGCCAGGCCCAGCACCTCACCGGCCTGGATGTCGAAGCTGATGTCGTGGTGCCACCGGCTGGACAGGTTCGCGACCCGCAGCACGATTTGGTCGCGGATGGCATGGTCGCGGGTGAACAGGTCGGTCAGGTTGCGCCCGACCATCATCGCGACGATGTCGGTCTCGGTCGTGTCGGCCGCCTGCCGGACGCCGACCAGCTTGCCGTCCCGCAGCACGGCGATCCGGTCGGCGATCTGCATGATCTCGTGCAGCCGATGGGAAACGTAAATGATACCAATACCTTGCTCGCGTAATTGACCAACTAACTTGAACAAGAGTGCGGCCTCATCGTCAGTCAGTGACGAGGTGGGCTCGTCCAGCGCCAGGACCTTCAGGCCGGGCTTCAAGGCACGCAGGATTTCGACGATGTGACGCTGCGCGGGTGACAGGCTGGAACCCAACGCATCCGCATCGACAAATCCTTCAAAACCATAATCTTGAAGGGCTTTATTGGTGCGCCGGCGCAACTCCCGGAAGTCGACGAAGCCCCGCCGCTTCGGCAGTTCGCCGACGAAGACATTCTCCGCCACGGTGATGTGGGGAATGATTTCCGGCTCTTGATAGATGACGCGGACGCCGGCGGTGCGGGCGTCCTTGGGCCCGTGGAACCGGACCGGTTCGCCGTCCAGCGTGACGGTGCCAGAATCGGCGTGGTAATCGCCGCTGAGGATCTTTAGGAGCGTCGACTTGCCGGCGCCGTTCTCGCCCATGAAGGCGACGACCTCGCCACCAAAAACCTCCAGCGAGACATCCGACAGCGCCCGGACATTGGGAAACGCCTTGTCGATGTTGGCGACCTGCAGGATCGGCGCTGCCGGCATTTTTGGGGGCGTCTGTCAGTCGGAGAAAAGGCTGGCAGGGGCGCAAGACGACGCCCCTGCCCATTGGCCTAGTTGCACTCGAAATACTCTTGATAGGTCTCCGGCGTGACGATGGTCGTGTTGGCCACGGTCATCGGCGGCAGCGGCGTGCCGTCATTGATGTTCGCGGCCAGCACATCGGCGGCTGCGGCACCAACGTCCACGCCGCTGATGTAGAGGGCGGCCCGGAAGCCGGTGTCCAGGCCGGCCTCCCACGGGCGACAAGCCTCGTACGCGCCGAGGCCCACACCAATGATGTCATCCGGCGTCACGCCAGCGGCGTAGAGCGCGTTCAGAGTGCCCAGGACGCCCTCGTCATTGCAGGCGAAGACAACCCAGCGGTCGACCTCCGGATGGGCGGTGATGACCGGCCCGGCGACCTGCAAGGCGGAGTCGGCCGTGCCCTCATACGGCACGGCGAAGATTTGGTCCTCCGTCACGCCGACGCCCATGACCTGCGCGCGCGAGGCGTTGGTGCGGTCATTGCAGACAGACAGGGTCTGAACCTCGGTGCTGAGCACGCCGAGCGTCACGTCTGAGTTGTTCAGCCAGCCCGACTCCTCCAACAGCGAAGCGGCCGCCTCGCCGACCTTGTTGCCCATATCGGTGCCGTCGAAACCGACGAACGGCACGGCATTGCCGTCGGCATCCTGGATGCTGTCGTCCGTGGCGACCAGCGGGATGCCCGCCTCCGCCGCGGCGCGTGCCACCGCCGGCCCGATGGCCTGGTCCGGCACGGTGATCGCGATGCCGGCCGCGCCTTGCGCGATGGCGTCGTTGACGGTGTTGATGGCCAGATTGGCATCGAGCTCGACATTGAACGTCCTGGCCTCGAAGCCCAGCGCCTCGGCCTCCGCGATGAAACCGTCGGACTGGTCGATGAAGTATTGCTGGGTGCCGCTCTTATAGATCGCGATCAGCAGGTTATCCTGCGCATTGGCAGTCGCGCCGAGCGCAACTGAACCGCCAATCGCCGTGGCCAGCAATACGGCCTTGGTTCTGTTCAACTTAAAGCGTTCCGTGAACTGCATTCTCGTCCTCCCGGATGGTCGGCTTACCGGACGCTGGGACCCATCCCGCAAGCGTCGGCGCCGTTGGTTAGAGCAGCAAAAAGGACTTCCCATAAGGAAGATCATCAGTTTATATGATAATCTGTCAAAGTCAACGGACCGAGTGCATTCCAAGCCCCGTCCAATCCAGCCTGCGTTGGGGGACCGCGTCCATGAACAGACCCGTCGGGGAACGGCCGATAGGGAAACGACTGACCGGAAAGACCGCTATCGTCACCGGCGCCGGCCAAGGCATCGGCGAGGCAATCGCCCGTCGGTTCTCCGATGAAGGCGCCGCCGTGGTTGTCGCGGACGTCAACGGGGAGACCGGGCAGGCCGTCGCCGGTTCTTTGGAACAGGCGCTGTTCGTCGAAACGGACGTCAGCGACCAAGCGTCGGTCGCGGCGATGGTCGATGAGACTGTCCGCCTCCTCGGGCCGCCGGACATCCTGGTGAACAATGCCGGCATTGCCGTCTTCGGCGACCCGCTGGAGATCACGGAGGATGAATGGCATCGCTGTTTTTCGGTCGACCTCGATGGTGTCTGGCATTGTTGCCGACAGGTTCTGCCGCATCTGCTGGAGCGCGGCGGCGGCGCGATCGTCAACATCGCCTCGAACCACGCCTTTCAGATCATCCCGCACACGTTCCCCTATCCAGTGGCCAAGCATGGTGTGCTGGGGCTGACCCGGTCGCTGGCGATCGAGTACGCCGATCGTGGCATTCGCATCAACTCGATCTCGCCCGGCTACATCGAAACGCCGATCGCCGACTGGTATTTCGGCCAGCAGCCGGATCCGGCGGCAGCGCGACGGCAGACGGAAGAGATGCAGCCCGTGAAGCGCCTGGGCCTGCCCGATGAGATCGCGGCCGTCGCAACCTTGATGGCCTCGGACGAAGCCAAGTTCATGATCGGCGCCAACATCGTCATCGATGGCGGCCTGTCGATCCGCCTGCACGACGCGTGAGCGCGCTGGCAATGACCAATAGGAGGGAGAGATGACCACGGCCGAATGCGTCGTCGACTGCCACAACCATCTGGGCGAAGGCGCCTATTGGGATGCGGCAGGCGGTCTGTTGTGGTGGGTCGACGTGCCAATGCCGTCCAAGCTCTTTACCCTCGACCCGGTTAGCGGCACCGTCACTAGCCACGACATGCCGGAGATGATCACCAGCCTCTGCCGCCGTGCCGGCCGGGACAGCTTGTTGATCGCCTCCCATGGTGGCTTGAACCACTGGGACAAAGAGTCGGGCCTGAGGCATGTGTTGCGCCCAGAGCCGGACAAGCCATTCAACCGGTGCAATGACGGGGCGAGGTTGTTTTGCATCGTACCGAACCAGAACCGGCCTTGCGCGTCGGCCGCC
>JBCBSH010000135.1:0-12868 GCA_039819285.1 Pseudomonadota bacterium | reverse complement strand
TTGCTGACGGAGATCTACGAGGCGGTGCTCGACGCGGTCTTCGGCTGATGTGGATGCGGCCCAACGAGATCGCCGCTGGACTGACCGGCGCCTGGGGGCTGTTTCTGCGCGACGCCCAAGCGCTGACCCTGATCGATTGCAGCCCCCGCGGGGCGGCACGCAGCTTCCAACTGGCCGTGTTCCTGTTGCCGGTTTACGTGTTCCTGTTGGCGCTCGTCTGGGCGCCGGTTTGGACCAATCTGGATCTCTCCATTCTCGTCTTGGTCGAAGGCCTGACCTGGGTCATCGGCTGGACGGCGATGCCCATGATTGTCTATTGGCTGAGCGGGCCGATGAACGTGCGGGACAACTGGTTTGCCTTCGTTTCCGCCTACAATTGGTCGGCGCCCATTCAAATGGCGATCGCGCTGATCGTCATTCTGATAACGACGATCCCGATGTTTCAGGGCGCCATGGCGTTCGTCGTGTTCCTGGTGGCCACGGTGATCCGGCTGTCCTACCTGATGTATGTCATCAAGGTCGCGCTTGATGTCCGCACGGGCCCCGCGATCGGCCTTACGGCCTTGGATTTCGTATTGGCCCTGATCTTGGAGACACAGTCCAATGCCGTGATACGCATCGGCTCAGGCGTGGCTTTCTAACCAGTCCTCTCCTCGGCATAGCGAACCGCCGTCAAGTAAAGACCATCCGGCGGTGCGGTTGGGCCGGCTGCGGACCGGTCGCGCGCTTCGAGCGCGGTCACCAAGTCTGGCGCGGTCCATTTGCCAGTCCCGACGAGGCAGAGCGTGCCGACCATGTTGCGGACCTGATGATGCAGGAACGACCGTGCCAAGGCACTCACCTCGATCCGGTCACGGTCGCGAGTGACCGTCAATCGGTCCAACGTCCGGATCGGCGAGTTGGCCTGACATTCCGCGGCCCGAAAGCTGGAAAAGTCATGCTGGCCAACCAGCCCCTGCGCGGCGGTATGCATCGCGTCGCTGTCGAGCGGCGCCGCGACCCGCCAGGCAAGGCCGGCATCGACTGTCAGGGGCGCCCGTCGATTCACGATCCGATAGCAGTAGGCCCGCGCCACCGCGTCAAAACGGGCGTGGAAGTCTTGCGAAACCTGCTCGACCGCCAAGAGGGCGACGGGGGCGGGCTTGAGGTGATAGTTGATCGCGTCACGCACCGTATCCGGCGCCGGATCGTGATCGAGATCGATATGGGCCACCTGGCCCAACGCATGAACGCCGGCGTCGGTGCGGCCGGCGCACTGCACCGTGACCCGACGCTGACAGAAACCTTCGATCGCGTCCTCGATCGCCTGCTGGACCGACGGCCCATTGACTTGTCTCTGCCAGCCGACGAAGGGTCTGCCGTCATACTCGATGACGAGCTTGTAGCGCGTCACAAGCGGGTTCCTTCGGGCAGCGGAAATCCGCGCAAGAAGGCGTCAACGTCCACCGGCGCCTTGCCGGGGCGTTGTAGCTTCGTCAGGCGCACGGCGCCGCTGCCGCAGGCGACGGCCAATCGGCTGTCCAGTACGGTGCCGGCTGGGGCGCCGGCCGATCCTTCCGCGCGCTCGGCGGCCAAAACCTTGATGGGCTGGCCGCTGGCCTGGAAGGTAACGCCGGGCCAGGGGTTCAAGGCGCGCACCTGGCGCAGCACCGTGTCGGCATCTTGCCAGTCGATAACACCGTCCTGCTTGGTGATCTTGGCGGCGTAGGTGGCACCGGTGTCGGGCTGCGCGCGCGGCGTGATTCGGCCGGTAGCCAATGCGTCCAGCGCGGGCAGGATCAATCGCGCGCCCAAGGCCGCCAGTGCGTCATGCAGGTCGCCGGCCGTCACGTCGTCGGTGATCGGTAGAGCCTCACGCACCACCATCGGTCCGGTATCGAGGCCTTCATCCATCGCCATGATGGTCACGCCGGTCTCGCCGTCACCCGCCAGGATGGCGCGTTGGATCGGCGCCGCGCCGCGCCAGCGCGGCAGCAGTGACGCGTGGACGTTGATGCAGCCGAGACGCGGTGCCTTCAGGATGGCGGGCGGCAGGATCAGGCCATAGGCGACGACAATAGCGGCATCGAGGTTCAGTTCCGCGAAAAGCTGCTGGTCTTCCGCGCCCTTCAACGACACCGGCGTTCGGACCGGCAACCCGCTGGCGTCGGCAAAGCGATGCACGGGCGACTTGGTCACTTGATGGCCGCGGCCCGATTTGCGGGGTGGCTGGCAATAGACCGCGGCGATGTCGTGGCCCGCGTCGATCAGCGCCGCCAGGGTGGGCAACGCAAAGTCGGGCGTGCCCATGAAAGCCAGTCGCAAGCGCATCATCGGGCCACCCGCCTCAGACGAGCCGCTAGGCCTCGTCCTGCGCCTTCTTCCACTTCATCAGCTTGCGCATGATGATGTTGCGCTTCAAGGCGGAGAGATGGTCGACGAAGAGAACGCCGTTAAGGTGGTCGATTTCGTGCTGAACGCAGGTGGCAAGCAAGCCGTCGCAAGACATCTCGACCGCACGGTTGTTCTCATCCAGATAGCGCACGCGGCAGGCGTCGGGCCTCGTCACCTCGGCGAACTGCTCGGGCAGGCTGAGACAGCCTTCCTCGTAAGAGTTCAGCGTGTCGGACTGCCACAGGATCTCCGGGTTGACCATGCGCACCGGATTGTTTTCTTCGTCCTTGCCGGTGCAATCGATGACCAGCACGCGTTCCAGTATCCCGACCTGCGGTGCGGCCAGGCCGATGCCCGGCGCGGCGTACATCGTTTCCAACATATCGTCCATCAGCTTGCGGACCCGGTCGTCCACTTCGGTGATGGGTTTCGCCTTGGTTTTCAGCCGCCGGTCGGGGGCAATCAGGATATCGAGCTTTGCCATGACGCGCGGGAAAATGGGACCTGGCGCACAAGTCGTCAAGCAGACGCGGACATGGCGGCCATGCTAGTCTTGGCCATGATTCGTGAAGGGAAGGGAAGGCTGTCTTGACCGATCCCATCGTGATCGCCGCGCTGATCGTTGCGCTTGCCATATTGGCGGTTGGGTTCTTGGTTCTCTCGCGTCGGGGAAACGGGCAGGACATCGCTAAGCTGAGCCAGGCGACCGAGCAGCTCATGGCCCACCAGCGATCTCTGGAGGGCCGGTTGTCTCACATGGCCGAGCAGGACGCCGCCACCCAGACGATGTTGGCCGAGCGCCTGCAGGCGCAGGAGCGGCAAATCGGCAAGGCCCTGGAGGAGCGGCTGGGCGAGGTCCGCCGGCATGTCGGCGAGAGCCTGGAGAAATCGACGACGCAAACCGCGACCACCATCCACGATCTGAAGACCCGCCTGGCGCTGATCGATCAAGCCCAGAAGAACATCAGCCAGCTTTCCAGCCAGGTCGTCGGCCTGCAGGACATCCTGGCCAACAAGCAGGCCCGCGGCGCCTTTGGCGAGGTCCAGTTGAACGATCTGGTGCGCGCGGTCCTGCCGCCGGACGCCTACGATTTTCAGGCCAGCGTTGGCGGCAAACGTGCCGATTGCCTGTTGAAACTGCCAAACCCGCCCGGCCCGATCGTGATCGACTCGAAATTTCCGCTCGAATCCTACCGGGCCATGATGGATGCCGGCTCGGACAATGATCGAACGCTTGCGGCGCGCCAGTTCGCGACCGACGTGCGCCGGCATATTCAGGCCATCGCCGAGAAATACATCGTGCCGGAGGAAACGGCCGAATCCGCCTTGATGTTCTTGCCCTCGGAGTCTGTCTACGCGGAACTGCACGCCAACTTTAACGCCGTGGTGGAGGACAGCTATCGCAGCCGCGTTTGGATCGTCTCGCCAACAACGCTTTGGGCGACGCTGAATACCGTACGCGCTGTCTTGAAGGACGTGCGCATGCGCGAACAGGCCGGGGTCATCCAGAAGGAGGTGCGGTCACTGCTGGTCGATGTGGGCCGTCTCGACGACCGTGTTGACAAGCTGCAAGCCCATTTCAGTCAGGCGACCGACGATGTCCGGCAGATCAAGATCTCCACGAGTAAGATCACGAGGCGCGGTGAAAGGATCGACGACCTTCAGATGTCGGACGGGGCCGAGGATAAGGACCCCGTGGCAAAGGCGGCTGGACCGGTAAAGCTAGAAGGGGAAGGCTAGGCCCGGCTTGGGATGACCGCTGTCGACGGCTACTGATAGTCGAAGCCGAAATGGAACGGGCCGATGTGAAAGACGCCCGGACCCTTATAGGCGAAGATAGGGATGCCGGCCTGGCGGGTGCGAAGGCAAAAGCTGACATCCTCGCCCCGCGGGCCAAAACCATCCTCGGTCCGGCCGAGCCGGCTGAAGAATCCCCAGTTTTTCACCGTGCCCTCCGGCGCCTTGTACAGATCCTCGGTAGCTTGACCGCCCTTGATCAGCGCCTCTAAGACGAACCGGCGGACCAAGAGAGCGCCGGTGCCGATCCACTCGACCTCCGAGATCGCCGATGGCACCGCCTCTTGGGGTGCCGAGCCCACGGGCGGATTCGCCCGTTCGACGGCCTGTATCAGGTCAAGACCGTTGCGCACATTGTTGGCGACGGCCGCGAGATCCAGCTTGCGTTGGGGGTAGTAGCAGCCGACGACACCGCGCTCGACCGCGAGCATGCGCTTGAAGACCCGCACATCGAGATAGATGTCGTCATCGAGCATCAGGATGGCGTCGGCGTCGCTGGTCACGAAGCGTGAGGCCAGCGAGTTGCGGGCATCCTCAACCAAGGCGCCTGAGATCGTGTCGAACTCGGCCTCGATGCCGAGCTTGAAGCACTCCTTCTGGATCGCGAACAGGCTCTGGACGAACTCGATGCGGACATCGCCGCGCCCCGAAATGCTGCCGATGCGAAGCTTCACCTAGGGCCTCCAACAATCCTCATGAAACGGGTCTACGGCGGCCCGTCCTCATGACGTCAGGAACTGCATGGTCGCTCGGTTGAAACGGTTGGGGTTCTCGAGGAACAGAAAGTGACGGCCGCCGGCATCGCCCGGAATGATCTCCAGGTGCGCATCCGGGATGACACTCGCGATCCAACGCTGGCTGCTGGACGGAATGTGGCTGTCGCCCCCGCTAAACACCAGTGTCGGACGACGAATCGTCCGGATCAGGTCCGTCCAATCCTGGATCATGTTGTCTTCAAGCAGGGTGGCCGCGTGGTCGCGTGGCACTTTCAGGTTTTCGCGCGCGACTTCCCGGCGTGCCGAGGCGCCGAACGTCTTGGTGAACATCGGCCCCAGGAACTCTACCATCGCCTCCGCATCGGCGATGGATCGCGCCGTTTTCACAACCTCCGCCATGGCTTCGAACGTTGGCACGGTCGCGCCGGTGTCGGCCAGTTTCCGCGCGTCCCAGTCGGGTCGAGCCAACAGGGCGGCCGGCTCGTCCACGAAAATCAACCGTCGCGGCGGTCGCTCGGCCGCGAACAGCGTCAGATAGGACCAGATCACGGCTGCGCCCATGGAATGGCCGAGCAGGTCGGGCTCAACCAGATCGAGCGCCTCGATGACGTCGAAAAGGTCCTTGGCCAGCCGCTGAACCCGATAGCCGTGATCCGGCTTTTCGGACTGGCCATGGCCGCGCATATCAATCGCAATAACCCGCGCCACTTGGCTGAGATCGGCGAACTGTCTCTGAAACGATGTGACCGACTGCGACCAGCCCGGCACCATGACGAGGGGTCGGCCGGCCCCACCTTGGAGATAGTGCAGGCCCACCCCATCCCGTGTCCTTACCCATTTGGCTTCCAAATGCACCGACCCTACTACAAGGCGCGTCGGGCGCGCATGGCGGCGACCAGTGTTCCGTCGTCGAGAAAGTCGAGCTCGCCGCCAACGGGGACGCCATGGGCCAGGCGCGATATCTCCGCGCCGCTGCCGGCCAGCTTGTCGGCGATGTAATGGGCGGTCGTCTGGCCGTCGACCGTCGCGTTCATGGCGAGGATGACCTCACCGCCCCCGTTGGACCGCACCCGGCTGATCAGCTTGGGTATGCTGAGATCCTCCGGCCCAACACCGTCCAGCGCGGAAAGCGTGCCGCCCAGCACGTGGTAAAGGCCGCGATAGCTGCCGGCGCGTTCCAGCGCCCAAAGATCGGCGACCGTTTCAACGACGCAGATGCTTTGCCGGTCACGGGTCTCGTCGGCGCAGATCGAACACGGATCGACCGTGTCGAGATTGCCGCAAACCGAACACGGACCGATGGCACTGGCGGCCGCCTCAATGCTCTCCGCCAGCGGTACCATGATCTGATCGCGATGGTTGAGCAGATAGAGCGCCGCGCGCCTGGCCGAGCGCGGCCCCAGCCCGGGCAGCCTGGCCAACAGCGCGATCAGCTGATCGATTTCGCGGCCGATCATGGGCGTTGAGGCGTGCGCGCCTAAAAGGGCAGCTTGACGCCCGGCGGCAGCTTCAGGCCGCCCATCAGCTTTTGGGTTTCTTCCTGCACCCGGGCCTCGACCTTCGCCTTGCCGTCATTGACCGCAGCCACCACCAGATCCTCCAGCACCTCGATGTCGTTGGGGTCGACAAGGGCGGGGTCGATCTTGATGCGGCGCAGGAACCCTTTACCGTCCAACACGGCCCGGACCATGCCGGCGCCCGACTGGCCGTCGATCTCAAGGTCGGCAAGCCTCTCTTGAAGCTCGGCCATCTTGGACTGCATCTCCTGGGCCTGCTTCATCATCTGGGTCAGGTTCTTCATACGCCCTCAAGGCTCCTTCAGGTTCGGCCGGTGCTGCGGCGCGTCGGCTGGGTCTGGGATCTAAAGATCGTCGTCGGCTATCTCGTCGTCCGGCAGGGCCCTGTCAACAGGCGGATCGCCGGCCCCGTCGTCGCCACCCTCGTCGTCGAACATGCGCACCGTATCCAGCCGGGCCCCGGGAAAGGCCTCGAGCACGGCCTTGACCGTTGGGTGCGCTAACGCTTTTTCTCTGGCGGCACTGGTTGCCTGCGCCTCCCTTTCTTTCAGCGTCGGCCCGCCCGGTTCGCCGCTGACCGTGACCATCCAGCGTTGGCCCGTCCAGTCACCCAGCCTGGCGCCGATTCGGTTGGCCAGATCCGCCGGGGCGGTCTCAGACGGCCGAAACTCAAAGCGTCCCGGTTCCAGGCGGACCGGATGCACATGGGCATGAAAGGCCGCGTACAGCAAGCCGTCGGCGCGACGTTCGAACAGGTTGGCCAACTGGCTGAAGTTCGTTGGCATCGGATCCGCCGACGGCGTGTTTTCGGCGACGATTTCCGGTGCTGCGGCAGGTGCGGGCATCGGCTGTGCCGCCTGGGGCAACACCGCAAGGCCGGCGCGGGTGCCGTCGCCCGAAGCCGGCGGCGCGGCGCCTGCATGATCCTGGCCAGCGCCGTCCGTCGACGCGTCGCCCATCTGCACCGAACCGTCCGTGATTTCGCCGGCCTCGATCTTGCGCAGCAGGTCGCCGGGCGTCGGCAGCATGCCGGCATGCACAAGCCGGATCAGCACCATTTCAAGCGCCGCCTGCGGGGCGGGCGCGGACTGCACCTCGCCAACGCCCTTCAGCAGCATCTGCCAGACACGGGCCAGAATCGGCAGGCTCAGGCTCTCGGCCAACGCACCGCCGCGCTTGCGTTCGGCCTCTGGAAGCCCAGGCTTGCCGAGGATATCCGGAGACAGCTTCGCCCGGGTCAGGAAATGGGTGAGGTCCAGCAAGTCCTGTAGAATGACCGACGCCTCCGCGCCGTTTCGGTGCAGCTGGTCGAGCGTCTCCAGCGCCTCGGTCATCTGCCCGCCCATCAGCCGTTCGTAAAGGTCGAACACGACCGTTCGGTCCGCCAGACCCAGCATGATCCGGACAGGCTCTTCGGCGACGGCACCGTCGCCCTGCGCGATGGCCTGGTCCAGCAGGCTCAGCCCGTCGCGCGCCGACCCATCGGCTGCGCGGGCGATCAGGGCCACGGCTTCGGTCTCGGCCGGAATGTCCTCCTTCTCAAGGATTTTGCCCAACAGGCCGATCAACTCGTCGGTGTCCAGGCGGCGCAGGTCGAAGCGTTGGCAGCGCGACAGCACCGTCACCGGCACCTTGCGGATTTCCGTCGTCGCAAAGATGAACTTCACATGGGGCGGCGGTTCTTCCAGCGTTTTCAGCAGGCCGTTGAAGGCCTGCTTGGACAGCATGTGGACCTCGTCGATGATGTAGACCTTGTAGCGGGCCGATGTCGGTGCGTAGCGCACGCCGTCGATCAGTTCGCGGACGTCATCGATGCCGGTTCGGCTGGCTGCGTCCAGCTCCAACACGTCGACATGCCGGTCCTCCGCGATCGCCACACAGTTTGCGCAGACGCCGCATGGCTCCGGCGTCGGGCCGCCGGTGCCGTCCGGGCCGATGCAATTCAGCGCCCGGGCAACGATCCTGGCGGAGGTCGTCTTTCCAACGCCGCGCACGCCGGTCAGAATGAAGGCGTGCGCAAGCCGGCCGGACTGGATGGCGTTGGTCAGGGTACGGACAAGGGTCTCTTGGCCAACCAGATCGGCAAAGCTGGATGGGCGATATTTGCGCGCCAGAACGCGATAGGGCTGGGTCGAGGTCTGGTCGTCGGGACGATCGGCTGCGGCCATGGGATCGATCATAGACCGCCGGCCAAACCTGCGCCAGCCGGGGCGTCGGTCGGCTGCAGACTAAGGACGGCTCGAAGATGAAGTGGAAGGCTGAACGAACGACCCGGACCGAAACTCGTTACGGCTGCTTCCTTCCGGATCTGACCGGGTTGGCGAGGGATCCGTCCGCCGCCAGCCTTCCGAGCGGATATATCGGCGTTTTTAGATCAAAAGGCAAGTCTGCTTGCCGATCGGGCCTTGGCCGTGCCAGGGTCCGCCGCCATGCACCAGACCAATACTTTCGATATCCCCCAGTTCGATCGTGACGCCATCAGAAGACGCGATCCGGACTGGTGGCGGGTCACCGCGGACCTCGACCAAACGCGCATTCTGCCCGTCTGGCAGGGCAACGTTCTCGTCGGCCACAATCCATCTTCCCGAGCGATCGCGCTTGACGGGTCGGAGCCATGGTGGCGCGAACATGCCGATTGGGATCGGTCGGCTTTCCTGGGCGTGCAGGACGGGACGGTATGGGGAATGGCCGCGCTGAGCGACGCGGTGCCCATGGAGGAGCATCCGGAAATCCAACGTCAGGGCCAGTTTGTGCCGTTGCGTGCGGCGGGCATGGTTCTGCCTCCGCTGGACGCCGGCATGGTGGCCTTTGCAAGGGCGCTTGCCTGGTTCCACGACCAGCATCGGTTTTGCGGTCGTTGTGGCCAGCCCACCCGCCCGGCCGAGGCCGGTCATGCGCGGATTTGCAGCGATCCGGAATGCGGCCAGACGGTCTATCCCCGTTCGGATCCCGCCGTGATCGTGCTGATTCACGATGGCCGTGACCGGTGCGTTTTGGGGCGCGGCCACCATCTGCCTCCCGGCATGCATTCCACGCTCGCCGGGTTCGTGGAGGCCGGCGAAAGTCTGGAGACCTGCCTTCGGCGCGAGATGAAGGAGGAATCGGGCCTGGAGATCGGCGAGATCACGTATCGGCACAGCCAGCCTTGGCCGTTTCCGCAATCCCTGATGGTCGGCTTCCACGCCGTTGCCGCCAGCACCGACATCGTCATCGACGAAGTCGAAATGGAGCATGTGGCCTGGTACGAGCGGGACTGGCTGAAGCAGCAGGCGGACCGGAGCGACTTCGATGAGGGAGAATTCCGGCTACCGACACGCATTTCGATCGCGCGGCGCCTGATCGACGAATGGCTTGACGCTAGTTGAGGGGCTAAGCGTCCACGATCAGCAACGGCAGTCGGCGGCCGGGAATGGCGTCAGATGGCGCATCGCCGACCAACCGCGCGCCCATGCGCTGATAGAACGGGGCCGCCCCTGGGTCGGAGAGAATTTCGAGTTTCCCGCCCCCGTTTGACCGGACCCAGGTCACGCACTGCTCGAACAACAGCCGGCCAACCCCCTCGCCCATGGCGGCGGGTTCGACAAAGAGATGGGCGATTTCGTAGTCGCACTCGGACGTCGCATCGGCATCGGCCACCGAGGCGACGCCCTTGACCACGTCGTCCGCTTCAACGACCCAGACCCTACCGGCGCCGATCGCCGCCGGAGGAACCGTCAGCGCGTCCTTGCATTGGCGCATGAACGCCTCGTCATAGCCCCAATGGGCCTTGGACCGGTGGCAAAGCCCGGTCAGCCGATCGGCCTCATCCAGCTTCGCACGTCGGACGGTCAGACGCGACATGCGGTCGATCAGTCGGAACCCAGTTGCGACGGGTCCTTGCGGAACGGATGGGCTGGGTAGACGCCAAGGATATGGAAGTTCTTGCAGAAGAACTCCAACTCCTCAAAGGCGTAGCGCAGGCCCGGATCGTGGGGGTGGCCCTCGACATCGGCATAGAACTGCGCCTGAGAAAACCGGCCGCCGATCATGTAGCTTTCCAGCTTGGTCATGTTGACGCCGTTGGTGGCGAAGCCGCCCAGAGCCTTATAGAGGGCGGCTGGTACCGATCGCACCTCGAACAGAAAGCTGGTGATCAGTTCGTCCTTGTGCTCCGGCTCTCGGACCGGCCAGTGCGGATCGGGCGCCATGATCAAAAAGCGGGTGGTGTTGTGCTGGGCGTCCTCGATATCGGTTTTGAGAATGTCGAGATTGTAAATCTCGGCGGCCAGCGTGGAGGCGATCGCGGCGTGGCTCTTGTCGGCCATCTCCGAGATCATTTTGGCCGCGCCGGCCGTGTCGGCGTGAACCCGCGCCTCGACGCCGAGCGCGCGGATCTCCTTTCGACATTGGCCAAGCGCATGGACATGCGAATGCACGACAGCGATATCGTCGATGGTGGCACCCTTTACGGCCACCAATTGATGGCGCACCGGTAGAAAGTGCTCGCCGATGATGTGCAGGCCGGATTTCGGCATCAGATGATGGATATCGGCCACCCGGCCGGCGACCGAGTTTTCGATCGGTATCATGGCCAAATCAGCCTTGCCGTTGTGCACGACGGCGATGGTTTCCTCGAACGACGCGCACGGCAGGGTCATGCGGGCGGGAAACACGGCGCGACAGGCCATGTCGGAATTCGCACCGGGCCAGCCCTGAAAGGCGATCCGATCGGCGGTCATGCTCTGTTCATCCTTCTTCTTCAAACGTCTCGCGCGCGCCGATCACTTGGCGGGCGTGGGCCAAATCCTCCTCGGTATCGACGCTGAGCGGCACGTCGTCGACGATCGCGACATCGATCCGCATGCCCATCGCCAGCGCACGCAATTGTTCCAGCCGCTCGCGGCGTTCCAGCACGCCAGGCGGATGCGTGATGAAAGCCTCAAGTGCCGTGCGGCGAAAGACATAGATGCCGATATGATGGTAGAGCGTTCCCTCGCCGGACGGCGCGACGGCTCGTGTGAAGTACAGCGCCCGACCCACGCGCGCGCCGGGCGCCAACTCGATCACAGCCTTCGTTACGCTAGTGTCGTCTCGTTCGTGCTCATGGCGGATCGGGGTGGCGATCGTACCGATATCGACCGCCGGCTCTTCCAGCGTGGCAAGCGCTGCCTGGATCATCGAGGGCGGCAAATCGGGCAGGTCGCCCTGCAGGTTGACGACGACATCATGAACGCGACCGCCGTCCAGGCCGTTCAACGCGGTGCAGATACGGTCGGACCCTGATGGCAAGTCGGGGTCGGTCAGCACGGCACTACCGCCCGCAGCGATGATGGCGTCGGCGATCGGCGGGTCGCCGGCCGCCACGACCACAGGGCCGATCTCGGCCGCGACCGCTTGCTGCCATACCCGAACGATCATCGGCACGCCGCAAATGTCGACCATGGGCTTGTTCGGCAGGCGCGCCGACGCCAACCTGGCCGGGATCAAAATGATCGGGTTCATCGCTTGGGTTCTAGCGTTGGGATCAACTTGCGTATAGCTGGGCCAGTTGGGTGCGCCAAAGCACGTGCGGCGTCAAGCCGCAAAACCGGGTGGGGACTTGTCAGACGCCCTCTTTCGCCCTAAACACCAGCGCTTGAACGGCAGTTTTGCCGCCAGCCGCTAAGGCGTTGAATTCCGTCGCGCCCCACCTGGCAGGCGTCCGGGGGGCTTTCCTGCAAGCGCCGATGAAGAGTACCTAAAAGGACCCGGCATGGAACTAAACAAAGTCTTCGCCGCCGTTTTGGTTGCCGGCATTCTTGTCATGCTGTCCGGCATGATTTCGAACTATCTGGTACACCCGGTGGAGCTTGAGGAGCCGGCCTATTTCGTTGATACGGGCTTGGTGGCGGTCGAAGTTGGGGGCGGCGACGAGATCGAACGCATCCCATCGATCATTCCGCTCATGGCCAATGCCGATCCGGATGCCGGTCAGGCACTGACCCGCGCTTGCACGACCTGTCACACGTTCGATCAAGGCGGCGCCAATGGCGTCGGGCCGAACAACTGGGATGTTGTCGGCCAGGACGTCGCCCACATCGAGGGCTTTGGCTATTCCCAGACGCTTGAGGCGATGCACGAAACCGGCGTCACCTGGACCTATGAAAACCTGAACCGGTTCCTGTATCAGCCGCGCGAATGGGCGCCGGGCACGACCATGGCCTATGCCGGCCTGCGCAATATCGAGGACCGTGCCGACCTGATCGCCTGGCTGCGCCTGCAGGCGGACGATCCCTATCCGCTGCCTGATGAGGAAGCGGTCGCCCAGGCGACGGGCGCGACGGCGCCGATGAACGAAACCGGGCCGGCCACGATCCCAGAACCCGAGGGCGAGTTGGCCGAAGACGCCGCCGCGACCGCCTTGGAAGAGGCCGCCGACGACGGGCTGGACCAGGAAGAGGCCAACGACGCGACCGAGGCCACCGAGATCGAGCGCCAGCCCGGCGA
>JBCBSH010000134.1:0-13106 GCA_039819285.1 Pseudomonadota bacterium | reverse complement strand
ACCGCAACTGCTGCGCTGGTGCGCGGCGGAGGAGACGGTCTCGTGAGTGCGCCTATCGTTGTGCTGGATGGCGGCACGAGCTATCACGAATTCAGCCTGTGCGACCCCATGCTGGGACCGTGGTTCGACCAGCGCCTTTATGTCGACGACGTCTCCGCCGAGACGATTGCGCACGCAGGCACGGTCGTCGTGCCGTGCCGCCTGAACCCGGACTGGCTGGTCGCGCAGGCCGATCTCCTGGTCGAGGTGCTGCGGCAAGGCCGTACGCTGATCGCCATGGGCGAGACCGAGCCGCACAAATGGCTGCCGGATATTCGCTTCACCCCGGTGCCGACAAATTTCTGGTGGTGGTTGGACTCCGACGGCGACCTCGGCCTCAGCGTTGCCGCGCCCGATCACGGGTTGTTCGACTTTCTCACGCTGGCTGAAGCGACCTGGCACTATCATGGCAGGTTCGGCGTGCCCAAGGGTGCGGTGTCCCTGATCGATGATGCCGAAGGCGGATCCATCCTGCTCGACGACAGCACGTCGTGGCCGGGGCGCCTGATCCTGACCTCGCTCGACCCCTTCTATCATCACGGCAGCTTCTTCATGCCCGCCGCAACCCGCTTCCTCGTCGGCTTCACACAGTGGGTTCAGTCCGGCATGCCGGCCCATAGGCGGCAACCCGCGACAGGTTCATGACACTGGCCAAACGGCTGGCACGGGAGAGAGCATTGAACGAAAGCGGAAACGATCCCGGTTGCGATAACCGGCTGAGCAAGGCCCCTGCCCTCAAGGTCAGCCGACGGTCAGTGCTGGCGTTTGGTACTGGAGCAACGCTTTCGACCCTGCTTGTCGGCGGTTTTCGTCAATCACGCGCGAGCGGCCCAGCCCTGCGCCACGCCCATTCGCCGCTAGGCACGATCAAGTACCCGCCTGGATTTGGCGCCTTTGACTATGTGGATCCCGCCGCACCCAGAGGCGGTACGCTGCGGCTTGCGCGGATCGGCGGGTTCGACACCGCCAACACGCTGACCTATCCAGGGCGGCCGCCCGCGGACATTCGGCTGATCTACGACCGGCTGATCGTGGCAAGCGACGACGAAAGGGCAACCTATTACGGCGCACTTGCGGCGGGCCTAGACGTCTCAGACGACTTCACCCGGATCGTCATGGCGCTTCAACCTGACGCCAGATGGCATGACGGACGGCCCGTCCGGGCGCGGGACGTTGTCTTCACCTTCGACACGCTGAAGGCTGAGGGGGCACCGTTCTATCGCCAGGCATTCTTGCCGCTGCGCGTGACTGCGGATGGCGAGGATCGGGTCGTGTTTGAGAACGACCGCGTCGGCGATCGCGACGTAATGCGACAGATCGCCACCATTCCCGTGCATCCGGCTCCCGGTGACGACGGCAGCCTGGCCACCGCACAAGATGGGCTGCCCCTTGGCTCCGGGCCCTACCGGGTCGCCCTGTTCGACCCACCGCGCCGACTGGCGCTGGAACGGGTTGCCGATTGGTGGGGGCAAAATCTGCCGGTCAATGTCGGGCGCTGGAACGCTGACCGTTTGGAGTTCGAGTACTTCCGCGATGACACTGTCGCGTTGGAGGCCTTTCACGCCGACATCTATGATCTGCGGTTCGAGAGCAACCCGACCCAATGGCGCACGGGCTATGACAGCCCGGCCGTTGCGACCGGATCGATCCGGCGCAGCGAGGCCCAAGGAGGTGGGGTCGGCAGTCTTCACGGGCTTGTTTTCAACCAGCGGCGTCCCATGCTGGCCGACAGGCGCGCCCGCCTGGCACTGGCGCTTGCCTACGACTTCGAGACCGTGAACCGAACGTTGTTTGGCGGTGCCCAGTTGCGCTTCGACAGCGTGTTCGGCGACACCGACCTCGCCGCAACTGGCCAGGCTTCGGCCGAGGAGCGGGCCCTTCTATCCGCGACCTTGGTCACGTTGCCCCACGAGACGCTTGTGTCGGCCGACCCGTTTGATGGACGTCCGCCCGCCGGCGGCCGAGAGGCTCTGATGGAAGCGGCGCGGCTGCTGGACGAAGCCGGCTACCCGGTGCGAGACGGCCGGCTTGTCGACCCGGCGACCAACCGTCCCGTCGAGTTGCGCGTCATCAGCACTAACCCGCTGTACGAACGAGCGCTGGGCTGGATCGAGCAGGCCTGGGATCGGCTCGGTATCCGGCTGGTACAGGTGCAAACCGATTCGGCATCGGCGGCCCGCCAAATGCTTGACCGTGACTTCGACCTTGCCACCTTATCCTGGTCGCCAGCGCCGCTACCGGGAACCGCTGAACGCCTGCTGTGGCATGGTGACCTGGCCGAACAGGCCGGTTCGTACGCGCTGTCGGGCATCCGCAACCCGGCACTTGACGCGACGATCGAAGCGCTGGGACGGGCTCGATCGGAAGCCGACCTTCAAACGGCCGGACGCGCGTTCGACCGGGTGTTCCGACAGTTGCTGCCGCTCTTGCCGCTATGGCGCTCAAACACCATCCGGCTGGCATGGTGGGATCGGTTCGGACGGCCCATGGCCGAGCAGAACGGCCTGCCGCCGTCACCGATCGACCGTTGGTGGGTTCTGGAAGCCTGATGCGCCAGCGCCGCTGTCGACGCCTGCTAGGTCGTCTGGATGACCTCGAAGCCTTCGAAGACCGGATGGCCAAGATAGCTGCTTCGTGTGCTGCCGGCCTGCGCGTGCGCCTTGCGAAAGGCTTCCGAACGGGTCCAGTTCTCGAAATGCGTGCGAGAGGCCCAGATCGAGTGGGAGGCGTAAAGCGTATGGTCCTCGCTCGACGGCCCACGCAGCAGATGGAACTCCCTAAACCCGGGCACATCGCCGAGATGCGATTCGCGATCGCGCCAAACGGTCTCAAACTCGGCCTCGGACCCGATCTTCACCTTGAAACGATTCATCGCCACGAACAAAGCCACATCCTTCTTTCTGTCGCATCGGCCCGGACGCCCCCCGGTCGACAGAGGCTACCGGTAAGTATTGAAGTCTAACACAGCCGATATCGGATGCGAACGGTTCTGAATTGCATTGCAAATGAGAACGGTTCGCGATACCAATAGCCGATGGACTGGATCGGACCTCCCTCCCCCCAACAGCGATCGATGTGAGCCATGACTGCGCAATTGAATTCACTTCACAAAGCACAGACCCGGCCTTGGAAAGGCGCAGCACCGATCGACGGTGCCAGTACCCTGCCCCAGGGTCGCGTTCTGGACAGCGCCCATATTCTTGCCGGACAGCGGGAGGTCATCATCGAACATGAAGGCGTGGTCTACCGTCTTCGACATACGAAAAACGGCAAGCTGATTCTGACCAAATGACAGTGTCCAGGTCGCGCCGGCATCCGGCTCGGTAAGCCGGACCAAACACTCGGCAATTCGCAGCTGCCGTAGCGTCCAATTTGGCCGAGGCCACCGGTTACCGCCGCCTGCATCAGCAAAAAGAGGTCCATAGATGCCCGAGCCGACCATCGCCCCGCGCGGTAGCGAACGGCATGCCTTGAATGCACGTCATGAGTCCGTCGCCCATGCCTGAGATTGCCAATCAGAACAATGTCTGCCGCATCAGCGACCTCAGCTTCGCGTCTTGCCTGGTCATCTGGTCGCTGAGGCGCGGCGTGCACCAGCCCGGCAATGCCGAGACCCTTAAACGCACCTTCGAGCGAACATTCGGCGCCGATGGCGTGGACGATGCGCTGATGTTGTTCGGACAGTTGGTCGGTGGCTTGCGGCGCGGCTTGAGGCTGCCCCTGGACATTCGTGCGCCCGACGACGGCGACGTTTCGTATCAAGAGGTTACGTTCTTATCCTTACTTGCCGCCTTCCAACACCAAACGCCGATGGACGCGCGCCGCTTGATCGTGCGGATGTTTCACCACGATCAATGCGAAGCGTTCGCGGCGGCCGCGTCGGGCTTCGCCGACGCCCTAGTCAAGGCCAATCAGGTTCTGCCGCCGGACGGGCGTGGAGAAGGCACGATTGTTCCCTTGTCACCTCGCACGCGGCCTCGGAAAAAGCTGGTGCAGCCGGTCGAACCGGGCGCGCTGACTGCCCAGGAAGCCGTCATCGTCACCGGCATACGGGTCTGGGTTCACGCCTTGAAGAAGGGCGGAAGCCCCAACGCGGTGCTGCGGGCCCATTTCGACGAATGGGGTGTTGCGGATGCCACGAGCAGCTTGAACGCCGTGATGGACCATACCGGCCGCTGCGCCACAAGGGCATTCGATGTCCGCTGCCCCAAATGCCCGGGCGTCTCCGCCGACGAGGCCAGGGTTTTGAGCGCGACCGCCGCCATGCAACGCGGCGATCGGGTAGCCGCGATGGACCTGTTGCTCGCGTGGCTGCCGGCGCCGGTGGTTCAATTGTCGGTCGCGGCCTTGGAAGGCCTGGCCCGCGCTTTTACCGAGGCGCGGGCGGAGTTGCCGCAAAGACGGTGGCGGTTCGATGAGGCCGCCCAATTGCAGCCGGGAACCGCCGACGGCACAGAGGACGCCCAGCGCCCGACCCTGCACTGATACCAAGGTCCGTTCCGCGGCCGAGCCCGCGGTTCGGTTTGAATCCGCATTCGAGGACACACGTATGAAGCAAGTGGGCGACCGAGTTCCGCAGGTCGACTTCATGACGAGACAGGACGGCGAATGGAAGACCGTCACCAGTGACAGCATCTTTAGCGGCAAGACGGTTATCGTCTTCGCCCTGCCTGGCGCCTTCACACCGACCTGCTCGACGACGCATCTGCCTGGCTATCTTGCCCTTGCGGGAGAACTGCAAGGGCAGGGCGTCGACGACATCATCTGCCTGTCGGTCAATGACGGTTTCGTCATGAACGCCTGGGCCGCCGATCAGAAGGTCGATGGCGAGGTGCGCATGGTGCCGGATGGCAGCGGCCACTTCACACGAGCCATGGGCATGGAGGTCGACCTTGACGAATTGGGCTTCGGCAGCAGGTCTTGGCGCTATTCAATGCTGGTCGAGGACGGGGTCATCACCGGCCTGTTCGCCGAGGACCGGGAACAACCCGGCGATCCGTTCGAGGTCAGCGACGCGATGACCATGTTGAAATTCATTCGCCACCGCAATGAGGAGCGGATCGCGGTCTAGGCCATCAGATGCCGGCAGCCGGCCACGCCCTTCGCCGGCGCCGGACACTTGCGGGCCGGGTAAGGTGATCCACCGCGCCCGGCCCGTCGGTTATGGCTGCCGTCCCGCTAGTTCTGGGCAACCCCATAGATGCTTGCAATATCATCCAGCATCAGATGCGCCGCCAAGATGCCGCCGGCGGTGTTCCAGATGACATCGTCCACGGCGTCGACACGCCCTGCCTGCACAGCGGAAAGGGACTGCCATAGCGGGTCGTTCAACGCCCCGTCCTGCTGGGCCACCCCTTCGCCGTCGCCCGTGTCGTAAGTGAAGTAGAAGATGCGGTCACCATCCATATCGGGAATGCTCTCGCGGCCAACGCGCAATGCAAAATCGTCGACATTCTGGTTTTCCGGCCTGGCGAAACCCAGGTCGCCCAGGATGACGCCCGAGAAGCTGTCGAGCTGATAGATGCGGATCTGGCTTGGCAGAAAGCGAATGACCGACACCTCCTCCTGTAAGCTGTCGCCCAGCCCCTCGCGAAGCGCTGCTATGCGCGCATCGTATTCGGCCAGGACCTGTTCGCCTTGCTCCTGCATCCCAAGGGCATCGGCGTACAGGTCGAAATTGACCCGCCAATCACCCCGCAAACGCTCCGACAGAACGGTCGGGGCGATTGCGGAGAGCTGTGGATAGACCTCTTCATGCCGTTGCTTGTTGCCGAGAATGAGGTCAGGTTCCAGCGCCGCGACCAGTTCCAGATTGATGCCGTTTTCCGTACCCAGATTGACTGCGTCGCCCATGGCGTCGGCGATGTGGTCGTACCAGGGGTCGCCGGTCCAGGACTGGGCGGCGCCGACCGGGGTGATACCGAGAGCCAACAGGGCCTCGGTACCCTCGTTGGTGAGGACGACGATCCGTTGCGGGTTCTCGGGCACGTCAGTTGTGCCCATGGCGTGTTCGACTTCGTCGGCGCCAACCGACGTGGTCAGGCAGACAATGGACGCGCCGATCAGGGCGCAGGCAAGCGAACGCATGGTGGGGGGCTCCCAGTTGTGAAATCGGACCACCGGATCGTGGGTGGCCAACAGCTGCCTGGGACCTCGGGTTGGCCGAACCGTGATGATTCGGCGTCCAACTGTCAATACCGGGCGGAGGCATGGGCTGGCCCCAGCCCGCTGGTAGGGCGCTCGCCGCTCAGCAACCGGCCACGCCGGCCCCTGGCGGGGCCGGGCGCCGCTGATGCCTAGTCACGATCGCGACGGGCACGGCGCCCTTACCATCGTCGGCCTGCTGATCGGCTTAACCCTGCTGATGCTGGCCAGTCTGCATCTGGGGCTTCGCCACTACTGGCCCTGGCAGGTCTTCGACGCCATTTTCGCCAACGGCCAAGGCACCGACGCGCTGATCATCCGAACGCTGCGCCTGCCGCGAACCGTCAATGCCTTGGCAGTCGGCGCGGCCCTCGCGGTTTCCGGCCTGCTGATGCAATCCACGACCCGCAACCCGTTGGCCGCGCCCGGCGTGCTGGGCGTCAATGCCGGTGCCGCGCTTGCCGTCGTGCTTGGCCTGTCCGCGTTCGGCATCGCCTCGCTTTCCGCCCTTGCGGGTCTTGCCGCGCTTGGTGCCATGGCCGCCACCACACTCGTCTTTGGCATCACCCTGTCGGCCGGCGCCAGCTTTTCCCCGGTGCATGTCTTGCTCGCCGGCGTCACGGTGGCCGCGCTGCTGGCCTCGTTCACCCAAATTGCGCTGGTCACGGACGAGAGCACGATGGAATCCCTGCTCTTCTGGCTGGCCGGGGGTTTCGCCGACCGACCCCTGATATTGCTGGCCATTGCGGCACCCTTCATCGCCATCGCCTTCCTGGCCGTCATGCCGATGACGCGGGCGCTCGACGCGCTGATGACCGATGATGCCAGCGCTCAGGCGCTGGGTGTCCCCGTCGTGCGCATCCGCCTGACCGCCCTCGGCCTCGCCGCGATCCTGGCCGGCCTTTCGGTCTCGGTCGCCGGGCCCGTCGCCTTCATCGGGTTGATCGCGCCACATATTGCCAGGCGGCTGGGTGTGCGCGGACATGCACAGCTGGTGCCGGCCGCGGCGCTGGTGGGTGCGATGCTCGCCGTGGCCGCCGATATCCTCGCGCGCTATGTGGTCTCCCCCGGCGAGGCCCCGGTGGGCGCGGTCCTGGCGCTGATCGGTGTGCCGGTCCTGATCGCCCTGCTGCGCAGCCGCCGCATGGGGCTGCAACGACGATGAACGGCGCCAATGCGGATTCGGGCGCAATTCCGGGCGCAGAACCGGGCCGCTGGTGGCCGGTCCGGCCGGGGCTCATCGCGGGACTTGTCGTTCTGCTGTGCCTGCTGCTGCTGCTGGCGATTGGCGTCGGCAGTTCCTGGCTGAGCCCGGAGCGGGTTTTGCTGGCTCTCGTGGGCGAGGGCGGGCGCATGGACCAGGTCATCGTCCAGACCCTTCGGCTGCCGCGCGCCTTGCTGGCGGCGCAAGCGGGCGTTTGCCTGGCCCTGGCCGGCGCCCTGTTGCAGCGGGCCACGCGCAATCCGCTGGCCTCGCCCTCCGTCGTCGGCATCGTCGATGGCGCGGCGGTCGGTGTCGTGCTGTTTCTCTGGCTGTTCAGCAACGAGGCCAACGCGCTGACGGTCTCGATCCACTTTCAGCCTTTGGCGGCCGCGGCCGGCGCGGTCGTCTTTGCCGCCATCGTCGGCCTGCTGATCTGGCTGGACGATGGCGGGCCGATGCGGCTGATCATCTACGGCGTTGCGATCGCGGCCTTAGCGAGCGCCATCGTCACGCTGCTGATCATTCTGGGGCCGGTCTTCCGGGCCTCACAGGCCCTGATCTGGCTCGCCGGTTCCGTGCACCAGGCCCATTGGGACGACGTCGTGACCCTGGCCATCCTGCTAGCCATGTCCCTCCCGATCTTGGCGCTCGTGCCCCGGGTGATGGACCAGTTCCTACTGGACGACGATACCGCGGCCGCCACCGGGCTGGCCGTGGGGGCCACGCGCGCATTGCTTCTGCTGATCGCGGTTTACCTGACCGCAAGCGCGGTTTCGTTCGTCGGCGGCATCGCCTTCGTCGGGCTGATCGCGCCGCATGTGGCGCGCCTGATCCTGGGCCAGAATGCCGGCCCCTACCTCATCGGGTCGGCCCTGATCGGCGCGATCATCGTGCTGGCCTCCGACATCGTTGCGCGTTTGATCTTAGCACCCCTGGAACTGCCGACGGGTGCGGTCACCGCCCTCATCGGCGCGCCGTACTTTCTCTTCATTCTGATCAGGCGGGGGCGGAGCCATGCGTGACAGTTTCGCGAGCTTTGAATCCGCCAGCGTCGGCTATCGCGAGACCTTGGTGTTTCGCGATCTCAACCTGTCCTTGCCGCAAGGTCGCATCACCGCCCTTTGCGGCCCTAACGGCAGCGGCAAGTCGACCGCATTGCGGGCCTTAAGGGGACTGCTCGGCCTTGAGAACGGCCTTGTCAGGATCAGCGACCGGCCACTTGATGCCTGGTCGCTTCGGGATCTCGCCAAGCAGATCGCCATGCTGACCCAGGCGCCAAGTGCGCCCGACGAAATCAACGTCGCTGATCTGGTGATGCTGGGCCGGTTCGCCTATCGCAGGGCTTTTGTCGGTCCGACCGCTGAAGATCGCGCGATCGTCGATCGCGCCATCGCCGCCTGCGATCTCGGCGACCTGGCCGAACGGCCGCTCGGCGCCCTGTCCGGCGGACAGTCTCAGCGCGCCTGGATCGCCATGGTGCTGGCCCAAGACGCCCCTGTCATTCTGCTCGACGAGCCGACGAACCATCTCGATATCGCCCATGCCCTGGAGACGCTGGAGCTGGTCCGCAGCCTGAAGCACGGCCAAGGCAAGTCGATCGTCGTCGTCCTGCACGATCTGAATCTGGCTGCTAAGTACGCCGACCATATGGTGCTGTTCCGCGAGGGCAAGGTCGCGGCGGAGGGCGCCGTGGGCGAGATCTTCACCCAAGATACGATCGCCCAAGTCTTCGACATTGAGTGCCGGGTCATCGAAGATCCGCTGTACGGCCGCCCGATCTGCATCCCCTACCCCAAGGGACAAGCCATCGAGCGCCAGACCGGGTAACGCCGGCCGGTAAAAGCGCGTCCTAGTGTCGCGCACAATTGCGAATCGTTCTCATTTGCGTTGACACGAAGGACGTTTCCACAGCATGGTCGCGACCCATGAGCACCTTGCTTCATCTGGCGCAAGCCGCGACCGGGCAACCGTCGCGGACCGGCCTTTGCGGCTTGTCGGTCCGGCCGGTTCGTCATGCAGGGCGCCCTTACGACGGACCGGCATAGCGTGGCCAAACCCTCAAAGGCCAAAAAGGCCTCGCTCGGCTCGCTGCTGGCTCCGGTTCGCGGTGTTCTCATCGTCGCTTGCCTGCTGCAGGCGGTCAGCGCGATAGCCGGCGTTGCGCCGTTTATCGCGGTCGCCGAGCTAGGCCGCGTGCTGCTCGCCGAAGGTCCGATCGACAGTGGACATGCCTGGACCATCGCCATCATCGGGGCGGCCGCGCTGGTCGTGCGTCTGGTCTTCATGATGGCGGCGGGCGGGCTGACCCATCTGGCCGATCTTGACTTCCAGCTCAACCTGCGCCGGCGCATGGCGGCCCATCTCGGGCGGGTTCCGCTCGGCTGGTTCACCGAACGCAACGCGGGACAGGTGAAAAAGGCGCTGCAGGACGATGTCTCGGCCCTGCATCACCTGGTCGGCCATGCCTTCACCAACATGGTCTCCGCCGCCGTCACGCCACTGGTCTCGCTGATCTACCTCTTGTGGATCGACTGGCGGCTGACGCTGGTCGCGATCGTGCCGCTCTTGCTGGGGATGGGTTTTCTCTATGCCGTTCAGATGCGTGGCTATCGCGAGAAGATGGCCGCGTACAACAAATCGCTGGAACGGGTGAACAGCGCCTCGGTCGAGTTCGTGCAGGGCATTGCCGTGGTCAAGACGTTCGGTCAAGCGCGCAAGGCTTACCAGCGTTTTCTCGACGAGACGCAGCGCTTCATGGACTATTTTTGGGAGTGGGTGCGCGGCCTGCTGAAGATCTCGGCAGCTTCGGAAGTCGTGCTGTCCCCCCTGTTCTCCCTCGTCGTAGTGCTGGGCGGCGGCATCTGGTTTGTCAGCCAGGGCTGGGTGGCGCCGGTTGACGTCTTGCCGTTCGCGATCCTTGGGCTTGGCTTTACGGCACCGTTCCTGACCATCGGCTATGCCCAGAACGACATGATGATGGCCCAGCAGGCGGCAAAGCGGATCAACGAACTGCTCGACGCGCCAACCCTTCCGGATAAGGAGACCGGGCGCGTGCCGGACGGCGCGCGGGTCGTCTATGAGGGCGTGCGCTTCTCCTATGACGACCGGGTCGATGTCCTCCAGGACATTGACCTGGACCTCGCGCCAGGCACCGTCACGGCCCTGGTCGGCCCGTCCGGCTCTGGCAAGACCACAATCGCCAAGCTGTTGCCGCGCTTTTGGGACCCGACCGGCGGCTGCATCACGCTCGGCGGCGTGCCCATCGACGAACTGCCCTCGTCGGAGCTCTACCGCCGTGTCGGCTTCGTCTTTCAGGATGTGCAATTGCTGCACGCCTCGATCGCCGCGAACATCGCGCTTGGCCGTCCAGACGCAACGACAGAGCAGATCGCGGCCGCTGCGCGGGCCGCGCAGATCGACGAGCGCGTCGCGGCGTTGCCGCGCGGCTATGACTCGGTCGTCGGCGACGACGCCAAGCTCTCAGGCGGCGAGGCGCAGCGCGTGTCGATCGCACGGGCGATCCTCGCCGACGCGCCGATCCTCGTTCTGGACGAGGCGACGGCCTTTGCCGACCCGGAGTCCGAGGCGGCCATCCAAGACGCCTTGTCGACACTGGCGGCAGGCAGAACCTTGCTGGTCATTGCCCACCGGCTGCACACGATCGTCAGCGCGGATCAGATCTGCGTGGTCGACAAGGGCCGTATTGTCGAGCGGGGCAGCCACGCCGCGCTGTTGGAACAGGGCGGTCTTTATGCCCGCATGTGGGCCGCTAGCGAGCGAGCCCTGTCCTGGCGTCCGAGCGGACCGGAAGCAGCGGCCACGGGCAGCGAGGCGGCACAATGATCCGCGCCCTGCTCAACGTTGCGGGGCCCGAGGCAGCCCGCCTGCTGCAGCGCAACCTGATCGGACTGGGCGCAGAGGGCCTGCTTATGGGGCTTGGCTTCGCCCTGCTCGTGCCCGTGCTGGCGGCCCTGTTTGCCAATGACACGGCCGACGCGTCGATCTGGCTGGCGGCCATGGCCGGCGTGCTGGTGATCTATGCCGGCGTACGCTACCGCAGCCAGCTTGCCGGCTATATGGCGGCGATCGGCTTGGGCCGCGGTCTGTTCAGCCGGCTCGGCAACCATGTCGCCGAACTGCCGCTTGGCTGGTTCGGCCCCGAGCGGGTCGGCCAGGTCGGGCGGCTGACCAGCCAGGGTGTGATCGATGTAATCGGTGTGCCTGCACATCTGCTGCGTCCGGTGATCACCGCGTTCGTGACGCCGGCAACCGTTATCGCCCTGATGTTCGTTTTTGACTGGCGGCTGGCACTCGCCGCCCTGATCACCGCGCCGATCGCGGCTCTGGTCTATCGCTGGACGGGCAATTTGGTTCAACGGACCGACCACCGCACCGACGCGGCGGCCGCCGAGGCGGCCGGGCGGGTCGTGGAGTTCGCCCAGAACCAAGCCGTACTGCGGGCGTTCGGACGGTCGACCGAAGGCTATGACCTGCTCGACAACGCGCTGAAGGAACAGCGGGACGCCGGCCGCGTCCAGATCATGACAGCGGTGCCGGGCTTTGCCGCCTTCGTGCTGGTCGTACAGTTCGCCTTCACCATCGTACTCCTCTTCGGCACCAGCCTCGCGCTGGGCGGTTCGATCGACGTGCCGGAACTGCTCGCGCTTCTGGTGCTGGCGGTCCGCTATGTCGAGCCTTTGGTCATGGCGGCCGATCTGGGCGGTGCCCTGCGCATCGGCCGAAACAGTCTGGCGCGCATGGACACGCTGATGGCAACCGAGCCGTTGCCGGAACCGACGGCCTCCGCCGTTATGGCGGGAGCTGGGATCGCGTTCGAACAGGTCGGCTTCGCCTATGACACGCGGCCGGTTTTGACCGACGTTAGCTTCACCGTACCGGCCGGCAAAATGACCGCCCTGGTTGGCCCGTCCGGCTCGGGCAAGACTACGGTCATCCGCCTGGCCGCACGGTTCTGGGATGTCAATGCCGGCGTCGTGCGCGTCGCGGGTACCGACGTCCGCAAGATCAAGACCGAGGATCTGATGGCCCGGCTCTCCATGGTCTTCCAGGATGTCTATCTGTTCGACGGTACGATCGAGGACAACATCCGGATGGGCCGACCGGAGGCCGGCGAGGACGAGGTGCGCCAGGCTGCCCGCCTGGCCCGGGTCGACGAAATCGCCGATCGACTGCCGGACGGCTACGCCAGCAAGGTCGGCGAAGGCGGCGCCGCCTTGTCCGGCGGCGAGCGCCAGCGGGTCTCGATCGCCCGAGCGATCCTGAAGGACGCACCCATCGTGCTGCTGGACGAGGCCACGGCGGCGCTCGACCCGGAGAACGAGGCCGCGGTGCAGGACGCGCTGCGCGCCCTGACGGCGGACCGAACGCTGCTGGTCGTGGCCCATCGGCTGCAGACCGTGCAATCGGCCGACCAGATCATCGTCCTTGACGAGGGAACGGTGGCCGAGCAGGGCAGCCACCCCGAGCTTATGGCCAAGGGCGGCCGCTATGCCGCGTTCTGGCGCGAACGCAGCCGGGCGGAAGGCTGGCGCCTGGCGCCAGACCGCTTGGCCCCGACCGATCCTTCGAACACGCACAGAGCGGGAGCCTGATCATGGCCGCGCGCCCACGGCCCTCGGCAGAAGGCAAGCAGAGTGTCGATCTCAGCGGCGTGCCCGAGACGATGTTGTGGCCGCTTTGGAACCGCGCGGAGGAAAAG
>JBCBSH010000133.1:0-13120 GCA_039819285.1 Pseudomonadota bacterium | reverse complement strand
GCTGCCTTCGGCCGATCATCGTAAGCTCGTGACGCCAGCTTTGGTTCTTCGGTTTCGAGGGCACTCTGGCTTCATCCGCTATCTCTATCTCTGCGCAAGATCACCCCATCACAATCTACACTTCGTCGCTATCGAATCCCGAAAGCCCGACATAGCCCGACAAGACTCAACTGCGACGGATTTGTGGCCTGTCAAGACATCTGCTGCCATGCACACGTCGACATGACGGGCCGGAAACCACACCTTAAGCTCAGAATCGAATGTTTCGAATGAGCTGTCGTAAGGCGAGCGGCCTGCACTGCGGTTCGCCTGCTTCCGCCAGCGAGTTGGGCATTGAGCGCGTACATATCCGGTGCAACCTGATCGATCTGGCGAGACACCGGCCGGGTTGATCATTGCTTTTCCCTGAGGGCTTCGTAAGGCGCTTTGCCGTTGTGGGCACCGTGCGGTCTGGCGAGCTTATAGAAGCGCTCCCATTCGGCCAGTTTGGCCTTGAGATCGGCATCGCCCTTGTAGCTGAGCAGTTGGTAGAACTCTTGGCTGTCTGACCTGTTGGACCGTTCGACGTTGCCGTTGAGCTGTAGAGAGCTGGGCTTGATGTAGGCGTGGCGGATGCCCTTGTCTTCGACATGCCAGAGGAACTTGACCTGGAACTCATGGCCGTTATCGGTCCGGAACTCGCGGAAGCGAAATGGGAAGGTTCCGATCACATGGCCGACGAAGTCGATGGCATTGGCCTGGGTGTGTCGCTCATAGATCTTGAGGGCGCGGATGCGGGTTGCATCGTCGATAGCGGTGTACTGGAAACGGCGGGTTTTCTCACCGCCCTTTCCAAGGAATGTCAGGAACTTGACGTCCATCTGGATGTGGTGACCGGGAACCTACTGGTTATAGCGCTTTGTGTGCACCTTGCGGAGACGCGTGCCCCTCGGCAGCCGGTTCAGGCCATTGCGGCAATGGACGCGGTAGACGCCCGCGTCAGAGATCTGGATCCTGTGATAGCGCTCCAGATACCAGACGATACGCATGAGGCCGAGGTGGTATTTGCGCCGCAAGTGCAGGACCTTCTCCACAATGGCCGCCGGCGCCTTGTTGGGGTGGTTGTGCGGCACAGATCTCTTGTTGGGCAGCCTGGCTTCGCCATGTGCCCGGTAGGCGTGGCGCCATCGGTAAAAACTGGCCCGGCCAATGCCGAAGTATCGACAAGTCTTGCTCACGTCGCCTGATGCCTCAGCATGCTTGAGGATACGCAACTTGCGCCGGATTTCCCGCTGATCACTGGTGATCGAATACACCTCCCTCTCTCAAACGGAGATTATCGAAGGTGTCGCGCTGGATCGTGCAACCCTACAGTCGCGGCACCGTCGCGGGAACCGCTCCGAATGGCGTTGTGGCCGATAGCATCGGCCGACGCCTTCCATGCCAGACACACGCCACCAGAGCTGCCAACACTAGCCTTGGGAAGCCCTCGTTCCCGGTCGGCACGACCCACACCTGATAATGGTTGCGGCAGCTCGTTTTTTCATGAGATCGGCCTGGCTTTCGGTGCGGTAGGTGACGAGCTCAGCGAGGGGGCGCTGGGATGCGCCGGGCTCGAGATGGGCTGAAGCGGCATTGAGCGCGGGTAGCGCGGGTCATCGGAGCATCTCGTTCGGCTCAAATACAGGCGGTCTCAGAGATCGCGAAAGCCCTCGGCCGCCGAAAGTGGTGGCTCATCCAACAGCCTCGACAGGTCCGGCGGAGGCAGCCGCAGGGAATCGTCTGCCGCGATCAGCATGGAAAGTTCGCGCGCGACGGCAAGCACTTGCAAGTCCGCGTGCCGGCGCCCGACGATTTGCAGTCCGACGGGCATGCCGGCGGCGTCGCGACCGCAGGGGATCGATACCGACGGATGCCCGGCCACCGTCGTGGCATAGGCCATCGCGAGCCAATGATAGTAGCTCTGCGTGGGCACGCCGTCGATCTGGGTCGGATAGAGTTCCTGCCAAGGCCGCGGGCTGATCGTGACGGCGGGGCACAGAAGGATGTCGGTCTTTTCGAAGAAAGCCGCCCAATTGCGGATATAGGCGCCTTGCAGCGCGAACGCCTCGGCCACGTCTACCGCGGAATAACCCTCGCCCTCCTCGATATTGGCGCGCACGTTCGGACCGACCTGATCTGGAAACTGCGCCAGCCGCTCGCGGTGCGCTCCGAGGAAGCCGACGGCACGCAGGACCGCGAAGATACGGTCCGCGCCCGTGCAGTCGGGCGATGCCTCGGCAATGGGGCCCAAGACGCCGGACAGCCGATCGAGCGCCGTGCGGAACGCGGCACGGACGACCGTCTCGGTTGGGGCAAAGCCGAAATCCTCTGTCGCCGTGATCCGCAGGGTCGAGAGATGGGCCTCCGGCAAGCCGTGCGACAGGGCGCCGCTGGGATGCGCCCACGGATCACGGGCGTCGCGTTCCGACAGAACGGACAGGAGCAGCGCGGCATCCTCTGCGGTGCGGGCCATCGGCCCAGAGGTGGACATCGGCAGGATCGCCATTTCCTGCGCCGGCCCGGGGACCACGCCCGGCGTCGGTCGGAAGCCGGCAACGCCGCAGAACGCCGCTGGGTTGCGCAGGCTGCCGCCGAGATCGGAGCCGGTGGCAAGCGGCGCCATGCCGGTGGCCAGCGCCACCGCCGACCCGCCGGAGGACCCAGCACAGGAACGCTTCGGGTCGTATGGGTTCGCGGTCACGCCGTAGACGCGGTTGCGGGTGTTCGCGCCGGCCGACCATTCCGGCACGTTCGTCTTGCCCAGGATCAGCCCCCCTGCCGCCCGCACCGCCGCCACAAGGGCGTCGTCCTGTGCTGGGACGTTGTCGGCGAAGATCTCGGAGCCGTATGTGGTCGGGAGGCCGGCAACATCGTTCATGTCCTTGATCGCCACCGGCAGGCCGTGCAGCGGGCCTAACGGGCGACCGTCGGCCACCGCCGCCTCGGCCTCGCGGGCCTCCGTGCGCAGCCGGTCGAAATCACGAGCCACCAGGGCATTCACGGCCGGGTCGATCGCCTCCACACGGGCAATGCACGCGGCAGCCAGCTCAACGGGCGAAAGCTGGCGTCGGCCGATGAGGCGGCGCGCCTCGATGGCGGTCAGATCGGCGGGGTCGCTCATCGGCTGTCCTCTTGCCGGGGGCCGGTGCCAGGCCGCAGCGCCGGTGCGAGGCCGGCGAGGGTTTCGCGGCCGGCCAACATGTCATCGAGCGTGCCCCAGGCCGCCATGTAATGACCGCGATATCCCAATCCCTCAATCCGCCGAAACATCGCGGCAAAGTCGACCGTACCCTCGCCGGGCATCAGATGTTCCTCCACGGTGCCGCTGCAATCGGCCAGACGCACCTCGCGCAACCGCGAGACGTCAAGCGCGTCTAAGAAGCCGTCGATACCGATCTCCGGCCAGAGATGGGCGTGGTTGACCGTGAAGCTCCAGTGCAGTCGGGGCGAGTCGAGCCGGTCGAAGTAATAGAGGCATTCCTCAAGCGTGCTGCCAAGATATTTGACCTCGGCATCGTCGGGCTCGCGGTTCATGTTCTCCAGCAGCAAATCGACGCCCTTGTGCTCCGCGTAACCGGCCGCCCGCTTCAACCGCTCCAGCCCCGCCTCGCGACGCAGCGCGTAGTCGGCACTGAAATGGTAGCCGGCATGGACGACGACCCTGCCCGCACCCATCGCGGCGCAGAGGTCGATGTACGCGCGCAGATAGGTGTCCACCGCGTCGGACATGAAGGGCGAGACCTCGGCGATGTTGACCGCCGAAAGGGTGTGCAGACCTAGCTCGATGCCCGCGGCCTCCGCGCTCGCGCGTATCCCGGCCGCTCGGTCGGGCATGTCGCCGAGCGGGTTCGGGTCAAGATCCGCCTGCACGTCGATATGGCGCACACCGTTGCGGTCTGCCCAGGCGATGGCGTCCTCCGCCGACAGCCGCCGGCCGACATCCACGCCAATTCGCAGGCGCAAGTCCGTCACCGCGCCCGTCATAAACCCGACACCGTTGGCAGCCAGGTCGCGAGGATCGGCATCGTTATGAAGGCGATGGTGAACAGGACGATGGCGATGAAAAACGGCATGTTGGTCACGAAGATGCGGATCTGGTCGGCGCCGGAAATCCGGCTGGTGATGATCAACGCAATCGCCAGTGGTGGGGTGAGCTGTCCAATCACGACCGACAATGTCATCAGCACCCCGAAATGCAGCAGATTGACGTCGTAGGCAATCAGCGTCGGCAGGATGATCGGCACGAGCACCGGGATCAATGGGTCCAGCACCATGCCCGCGATTACCGCAAGGCCGACCAGCAGCAGCAGGATCAGGAACATGTTGCCGTCGAAGTCGATCAGCGCGATGAACTCCGAGATGGCCGCGGGAACGCCCAGCACAGCGAGGCCGGAGCCGAGCGCGAAGGAAAGGCTGACGATCAGCATCAACTCTCCCGTCAACTGAACCGCGTTGCCCAGCACGCGATAGAGGTCGCGCAACGAGATCGAGCGGTAAACCAGGGTGCAGATCACAAGCGCATAGACAACCGCGAAGGAGGCGCCCTCGGTGGGTGTGAAGGCACCGGCGACGAGGCCCCCGACGATGATCGCCGGCATCCCGAAAGCGAGGATGCTGCGCGCCCCGGTGCGGACGACCTGGCGCCACTGCAGCGTCCCGGTGGGCCGCCAGCCGCGCCGCCGCGCGATGATGGCAACCACAAGCATCAGCGTCAGCGCCATCAAGATCCCCGGGATCAGGCCGGCAAGGAACAAGGCGCCAAGCGAGGTGCCGGTGACCGCAGAATAGAGGATCATCGGCGAACTCGGCGGGATCATCGGCCCGACGCCGGCGGAGGATGCCGTAACGGCGGCGGAAAATTCCGGGGTGTAGCCTTCTCGCTTCATCGACGGGATCAGAATGCTGCCCGTGCCAGCGAGATCGGCGGTGGACGACCCAACCATGCCGCCGAAGAACATGCTGGTGACGATGTTCACGTGGGCCAGCCCGCCGCGCGACCAGCCGACAAGGGCACGGGCGAAGTCGAACAGTCGCGCCGACAAGCCGCCGGCATTCATCAACCCGCCTGCAAGCAGGAACATCGGCAATGCCAGCAGGATGAAAATGCTCATGCCCGAGACCATGCTCTGGGGCACGCTTATCGCCCACGCACCGGACAGGATGGCGTTCAGGACGACGATGCCAAGGATCGCCACCAACATCGGAAACCCGACAAGCAGCAGCAGCACCAGCACGCCGATGGTAATGCCCGCTGTGATCATGGCGTGCGCGCGGGATAACGGGGACGCGTGATCCTTGTCTTCATTGCCGCGCTCCTTTCCCCTGTCGGACAGGCAGCAGGAAAGCAACCGCCACAGCAATGGCGCCGACGAGCACGGCGGACTGGAAGATTCCCTTGGGCAGTTTGAGATACGTTGTGGCGTCGCCGCCGAAGGTCGTGACGTAGGCGAACGCACCCCAGGCAAGATAGGCGAAGACCAGCGCCGAGATCACGTGGATCACAAGGTTCAGAGGGCGCCGCACACCCGCCGGCATGCGGTCGACGAAAAAGCCGATGCGGATGTATTGGCGCCGCCGGACTGACAGGAAAAGGCCGATGAAAGCCAGCCACGGGATCAACCCGACCGCGACTTCGTCGATCCATATGAACGAAGTCGCGGCCAGATAGCGCAGGCAGGCGTTCAGAAACACCAACCCGGTGATGAAGACCAGCACCACCACGCCCACCGCCTCTGCGACCCGATTGATCCAGCGGTCGACGGGACCGAAAGCTGCATCAGGATCGGCAAGTTCCACGTTGCGCGTCGCCCGGCCGAGGGCCTCGGACATCTCGTCCCGCTTCGGAGGGGGCGCGCTCGCCATGCTGTTGCCGTCCTTAGTTTGAAGCGCCCGGGTGTTCGCCGGGCCGGTCAGGCGCGCGCCGCACTAAGCCGCGCGCGCTTGTCGAAGGCGTCGCCGCCTACTCCTCGGAAACCGCCGTGAGGATGACCTCAACCATCTCGGGCCCGACCAGCTCGCCGACAAACTCGTAGACCGGACCCGAGGCGTCGCGGAAGGCCTGGATGTCGACCTCGTTGATCTCCATCAGCTCCGCCATCTCCGTCATCAGCCGCTCGTCCGCCGCAGCGCCGTTCTGCCGCGTCCACTCCACCGCGTAGGCGGCGGCTTCGTGTACGGCCTGGCGCTGTTCGTCGGTCAAGCTGTCATACTTCGCCGCGTTCATGTTCAGGGTGATCGGCGTGTAGACGTGGCTGGTGAGCGACAGGTAGTCCTGCACCTCCTGGAAGGAACCGGCGTTGATCGACAAGAACGGATTCTCCTGCCCATCCACCGTTCCCTGCTGCAGCGCGAGGTAGAGTTCACCGAAATTGATATCGACGGGCACCGCGCCGAAGGTTTCCAGCATCATCGCCCGGGCCTCGCTGCCGGGTATACGGATCCGCATGCCTTCCATATCCGCCGGCACCACGATGGGGCGGATATCGTTGGTCATGTGCCGGAAGCCGATCTCTCCGAAGCCCAGCACCTGTACGCCGGCAGCCTCGCGCATGGATGCCGCAAGCCTGTCGCCGACCTCGCCGTCGAGGACCCGCGCCACGGTCTCGCGGCTGTCGAACAAGAAGGGCATGTCGAACACCGCCCACGCCGGGTCGAGCTGGATCGCGTCGGAGCCGGTCGAGTGAATGTCGATCTGACCGGTACGGATCTGCTGCAGATGCACTTCCTCGTCGCCCAGCACGCCGCTGTCGAAGACCTCGACCGAGACCTGGTCGCCAAGTAGCTCCTCGATCCGCTCGGCAAATCTCTCCAGGATGGAGACCGTGTTGCCGCCCGGCGGGTTCTCGGACGAGAGCCGAAGCTCCAGTACCTGGGCCTGCGCGCTTGCGGTGATGCCGAGCGTCGCCGCCAGGCAAAGGGCGGGGATTGCACCCATCTTGAGTTGGACCGACATATCTCTATCTCCTGATGTGGTGGATTGCATCGGATCAGGTCCGATCACGTTGGCGACACAAGCGTGTCGCGTAGCACGTCGTTGTCGACGACAAGGCCGAAGCCCGGGCCATCCGGAACCTTGATGCGCCCGTTTTCGGGCTCGGGCGCGCCTTTGAAGAGCTGGCGTTCCACCTGCTCCACGGCGAGATGGCTTTCGGCCTTCGTGCCGTTCCGCACGCCGGCGACATGGTGGACGCTGTAAAGGCCACCGCCCCCGGCATCGCTGATTGGCCGGTTGTAGATCTGGGCGAGATGGATGACGCGCTGTGTCTCGGTCATCCCGCCGTTGTAGATGCTGTTCGGCATCAGAATGTCGAGCGCGTCATGCTCCAGCCATTCGCGGAAGCGCTGACTGTGGCCGTCCATCTGCCCGCCAGCCAACGGGATCGAGGTGCCGGCCCGGAGCCGCGCGAGGTCGCGGGCGTCCATGTTCACGAGCGGGTCCTCGAAGAAATCGATATCGCACTCTTCCAGCGCCTGGGCGAGCCGCAGCGAGTCCTCCAGCGGCAACGACTCATTGGCGTCGATCGAGAGCCGGACATCCGGACCAAGCGCGTCGCGCACAGCGCGCACCCTTGCAACATCTTCGCGCCAGCCTTCCTGCGAGACGCCCACCAACACCTTCAGCTCACGATGGCCCTTTTCGACAAGGCCGCGACCGACCTCGATCAACTCTTCGGTGGCGTATGTCCCGAAGCCGTAGGTTATGTAGATGCCGATCTCGTCGCGGAAGCCGCCCAGCATCTGCGCGACTGTCCGGCCCTGGATCTGACCGTTCAGGTCCCACAGGCCGAGATCGACGCAGGACAACGCGTTGCGGTTGATCCCGGTCATACGTCCACGCTCCGAGATCACCTTTTCCAGCCGAGCGTGGATCTTCTCCATCTCGCGCACGTCCATGCCGAGGATCGCCGGCTTAAGGTATTGGTCGACCGCCATGGCGATCGCCAGGGGCATGAACTTCGCGCTCATGCCAAAACCGGTCCGGCCGTCCTCCAGTTCGATCTCGCAATAGACACGCTCGTTGCCCGAGCCGGACTGCCGCAGCGGCAGGGAAGTCTGGAACCGATGAACGCTTGTGCGAATGTCGGCGATCTTCATGGTCAGACCTTTTCCCTTTTAGGTGGCTCGGCGGCGGCCAGGATCGCGGCCGGCAGTTCGACACCGGCCAGGAAGTCCGTCGCGGCCTGCACGCCGCCCGGCCGGTGCGCGATGCCCGCACGCGACAGGCCCATCTCGACCCCGCCGAGCGTGCCGATCAGCGTCAGGTCGTTGAAATCGCCAAGATGCCCGATCCGGAAAACCTGATCGGCAAGCTTGGAGAGCCCGCCGCCCAATGACATGTTGAAGTCTCCGAGCACCCGCTTGCGGAAGGCGTCAGCGCCGGTGCCGCCGGGCATCATCACGGCTGTCAGGGAACTCGAATGGTGCCGTGGTTCCTCGCACACCACCTCAAGCCCCCAGGCTGCGACCGCGACGCGGGTAGCCTCGGCATGGCGGTCGTGGCGGGCGAACACCCGCTCCAACCCCTGCTGCTCCAGCATATCGATGGCTTCGGCGAGACCGTAAAGCAGGTTGGTTGCCGGAGTGTAAGGGAAATAGCCCTGCTCGTTCGGCGCGAACATATCCGACCAGTCCCAGTAGGACCGCGGAAGGGTCGCACGCTCATGCGCGGCGCGCGCTTTCGGGCCGATGCAGTTGAAGGACAGGCCCGGGGGCAGCATCAGCCCTTTCTGGCTGCCCGCGATCACGACGTCGACGCCCCACTCGTCCATCCGCATGTCCATGGAGCAAAGCGACGAGATCGTGTCGACGAGCAGCAGTGCGTCGGAGCCGGCGGCATCCATCGCCGCGCGCATCTCCGGAACGATCGTGGCGCAACCGGTCGAGGTCTCGTTCTGCACGATGCAGACGGCCTTTACCTCAGGATGCTCCGCCAGCGCTTCTGCGAGGGTCTCGGGCTCGACACCGCGGCGCCAGCTCGACGGAACAACGACGGGATCCAGCCCGATGCGTTGTGCCACGCGGCGCCACAGCAGCGTGAAGTGCCCCGTTTCGGGCATCAGCACACGGTCGCCCGGCGAGAGCGTGTTGACCAGCGCGGCTTCCCATGCCCCCGTACCCGATGCCGGGTAGATTACGACCGAGCCCGCTTTGGTCCGAACAATGCGCTTCATGCCGTCCAGCACGCGCCGCCCAAGCGTGGCGAATTCCGGCCCCCGATGATCGACGACCGGCATATCCATCGCTCGAAGCACGCGGTCCGGTACGTTGGTCGGGCCCGGAATCTGAAGAAAGTGACGCCCGTCAGGCATTGTGAAGCTGCGCCCCGCCGTTATTCGTTGCCTATATTAATTTTGAATGCATAATTCAAGTCAAGGAAAAACGTGTTGAGGTTGTGCATGGCGCACTGGGCACGGCTTGATGCCGAGATTGAGGGCGACGTCCTGACGGATGCGTTCAGCCGAGGCCGCTACGCGACCGACGCGTCGATCTACCAAGTGGTCCCGGAAGCGGTCGTGGTGCCGCGACGGACCGACGATCTCGCCGCCACTCTCGCCTTCGCCGCCGAGGCCGGCGTGCCGGTGACAGCCCGCGGCGGCGGCACCAGCCAGGCGGGACAGACCGTCAATTCCGGCTTGATCATCGACTGTTCCCGGTACCTGACGAGCATCTTGTCAGTGGACGCCGGGGCCCGACGCGCGACGGTCGAGCCGGGACTCGTGCTCGACAGCCTGAACCTCGCGTTGAAGCCCGATGGCCTTTGGTTTCCGGTCGACGTCTCGACCGCCTCGCGCGCGACGCTGGGCGGCATGGCGGCAAACAACTCCTGCGGCGGCCGCTCAATCCGCTACGGGCGTATGCGCGAAAACGTGCAGGCCATCGATGCGCTGATGGCCGACGGCACCCGCGCACGCTTCGGCCCGCTGGACAACAAGCGGGACGGTGCCGCTCCTCCCGAGGCGCTGGTGCGCGACCTGGTCGCCCTTGGCGCGCGCGAGGCTGAAGAGATCGCGGCGCGCTTTCCGAAGGTCATGCGCCGGGTCGGTGGCTACAACATAGATGCGCTGAGCCCGGGGGACGCCCCGATCAACCTGGCCCATCTCCTGGTCGGCTCTGAAGGAACGTTGGCGCTGACCGAGCGGCTTGAGCTGCGGCTGTCGCCGCTGCCGCGGGATCGGGTCGTGGGCGTTTGCCACTTCCCCGCCTTCCGCGACGCGATGGAAGCGACGCGGCACATCGTCGGGCTCAGGCCGACCATGGTGGAACTGGTGGACCGCACGATGATCGAACTGGGCCGGCGCATCCCGACACTGGCGCCGGCGATCGACGCCTTCGTCCGCGGCGATCCCGCGGCACTGCTGATCGTGGAGTTTGCCGGCGACGACCGCACCGCGAACCGCCGGCGGCTGGCAGACCTGCATTCGCTGATGGCGGAACTCGGCTATCTCTGGGGTGATCCGGGCAAGCGCGAGGGCGGCGTGCTGGACGCGCCGGACCCGGCGCTTCAGGCGCAGATCGCGGCCGTTCGAACCCAGGGCCTCAACATCATGATGTCGATGCGCGACGAGGGGAAGCCGGTGTCCTTCGTCGAGGATTGCGCCGTGCATCTGGAGGACCTGCCAGAATTCACCGACCGGCTGACCGAGGTCTTCGCCCGCCATGGCACCGCGGGCACCTGGTATGCCCATGCCTCGGTCGGTCTGCTTCATGTGCGGCCGGTGCTGAACCTGCATCAGGAGGCCGGCGCGCGTGCCCTGCGCGCCATCGCCGAGGAGGCTTTCGAAATCGTCGCGGAGTACAAGGGCTCGCATTCCGGCGAACACGGCGACGGCATCGTGCGCTCTGAGTTCCACGAACGGATGTTTGGGTCGCGCATGGTGCACACCTTCGAGGAGGTAAAGGACCGCTTCGATCCCTCAGGCGTTCTCAACCCGGGGCGCGTCGTCCGACCACCGCGGATGGACGACCGCAACCTGTTTCGCTATCCGCCGGACTATCGCCGCATGCCGGTCAAGACCGCGCTGGACTGGCGGGACTGGCCGCAGGGCCTGCATGGCGCGGTCGAGATGTGCAACAACAACGGCGCTTGTCGAAAACTGTCGGGCGGCGCCATGTGCCCGTCCTACCGCGTCACCCGGGCTGAGCGAGATGCCACGCGCGGGCGCGCCAATACGCTGCGGCTGGCGCTGACCGGGCAGCTTGGTCCCGATGCGCTGACATCCGACGAGATGGCCGACACCCTGTCGCTGTGCGTGTCCTGCAAGGCCTGCAAGCGGGAATGCCCGATGTCGGTGGACATGGCGGCGATGAAGATCGAAGTCGCGGCGGCGCGGGTGCGCAAACACGGCCTGTCGCTGCGCGACCGGCTCTTCGCGCACCTGCCACGGTATGCGCCCGTGGCGTCGCGCCTGCGCTGGCTTGCCAACGCCCGCGACCGTGTTCCCGGCGCGGCAGCGCTGTCCCGCCGGGTTTTTGGCCTTGCCGCCGACCGCCCCCTCCCGGTCTGGAACGGACGGCCGTTCCGCGAAGCCGGCGAACGCGACGATGGCTCACCTGAAGTCATCTTGTTCGCCGACACCTTCAACCGTTGGTTCGAACCCGACCATCTGCGCGACGCGCTGGCGGTGATGCGCGCGGCCGGGTTCCGGGTTGGCCTGGCGCAGGTAACGGGCACGCGTGCGCTCTGCTGCGGTCGAACCTACCTCGGTGCCGGCCTGGTGGACCACGCCCGGGCGGAGATGGCCCGTACGGTAGAGGCGCTGCGCCCAGCGCTGAAACGCGGCGCGAAAGTCGTCGGGTTGGAGCCGTCCTGCGTTTTGACCTTCCGCGACGAGGCCACACGCTTGCTGCCCGATTGGACAAAAGAGGATGCCCGCGCATTCATGCTTCTGGAAGAATTCCTCGCCGCACATGTTGACCTACTGCCGCTACGTCCACTATCAGGCTGTGCCTGGCTCCATGGCCACTGCCACCAAAAAGCGGCAAACGTAATGGCTTCTGTTGTTTCCCTGTTGGGGGCAGTCCCCGATCTTAAGGTCCGCCAAATCGACTCCTCTTGCTGCGGAATGGCCGGCAGCTTCGGTTATCAGGCTGAAACGGCAGAGGTATCGCGCGCCATGGGTGAGTTGTCTCTGTTGCCGGCGGTGCGCGCGGCAGGTACGTCGGACTGGATCGTCGCGAACGGTACCTCCTGCCGGCACCAGATCGCCGACGGCTCCGGCCGCCGGGCGGTGCATGTCGCGACACTGCTCCGGGCGGCCTGCGAAGGGACGGCTGCATGAGGGACGATGAACTGATCCGTCGACCCTCGCTGCACGACGAGCTTGCCGTGAGGCTGCGCCGCATGATCGTCGAGGACGAACTGGAACCGGGTGCACGGATCAAAGAGGGCGAACTTTGCGAGCGTTTCGGCGTAAGCCGGACCCCATTGCGCGAGGCAATCAAGGTGCTTGCGCGCGAAGGCTACATCGAGCTGACCCCGAACCGTGGATCGCGTGTAGCCGTGCTGTCGGACAAGGACTTGCGCGAGGCGTTCGCGGTCATGGGCGCGCTGGAGGGGCTGGCCGGGGAACTGGCCGCCTCCAACGCGACCGACGCGCAGATCGCCGACCTGCTGGACAAGCACGCGCAGATGAAGGCGGCATTCGAACAGGGCCGACGGCCCGACTATTTCGAGCTGAACGAGGCGATCCACAGAAGCATCGCAGAGGCGGCCGGGAATGCGACGCTGACCCGGCTGCAACGCAGTCTCGACGGCAGGCTGCGGCGTGCTCGCTACCGCGCCAACCTCAGCGGCGCGCGCTGGGCCGAGGCGATGGCCGAGCACGCCGAGATTGCCGATGCGCTCAAGCATCGGGATGGCCCGCGACTGTCCGAACTGCTCAGGCGCCACCTCGAAAACAAGTTCGCCGCGCTGACGGCAACGGCTGCGGGTGACGGCCAGGCTGCGGACGGCTGAGACCTATCGCCGGTGAATCAGCACCGAAGTATGACCCCCTACGAATTCGACACTAAAGCCATAAATGCTCTTCTGAAGTATCCGCGGGGTCACGATCAGCGCCCATTGTGACCCCTCGATATCTCGATTCTACAAGCGCATTTA
>JBCBSH010000132.1:0-13177 GCA_039819285.1 Pseudomonadota bacterium | reverse complement strand
GGTGCTGGCGCAGCCGGTCACCGTCGGCATCGATCCAGACAACCTACCCGCACCCGCCGATCTGGTCGGCATCGGTCTGCCCGACACCTCCGTGCCCGGTTTCTGGATTCTGTTTGCCGAGCGCACCTTCGACCTCCAGCCAGGCCAGCCTACCACGGTCCGCAGCAATCCGCTGCTGCTGGAAGTCCAGGCGGCGTGAGGAGAGCACGATGACCGTCACGGCCCTGGAAAGCGTCGATCTTTCGGTCGAATGGGACCGCATCGCGCTCTTGGCGGATCGGCTGGAACTGTTGCGCCAGGGCAAACCCCTGCCGGACCAGGCCATGGCGCGCTTGGCCGACCTGCAGAAGCGGACCGAGATGTTGCGCACCACCGGCGGCTGGACCGGACTGGCGACAGACGGGCTCAACGGCATCGAGCGCGACATCCTTGCCGCCGCCTTGGCGCCCCAGGCGGCGCCAAAGATCGCTTGGCAATATCAGCGGCTGCAGCCGGGCCAGGCCGAACCCTATCCAACCCTCGCCCTGCTGCAGGATTTGCTGCTGTTGGAAAACGCGGAATGCGACGCGCTGTTCCATGCGTTGCGCGCCGGCGGGCCCCTGGTGCAGCGACGCCTGGTCGCGATCGAGGGCGAGGGGCCTTTCCGCATGGCTATGCCGGGTCCGGGAACGGCCGAGAAGCTGCTCGGCCGTACCAACCGGCACGGGCCACCACCCGGCACCGTGCCGGTCACGACAAGGGGTCATTGGGACGATCTGGTACTGCCGACGGAGCAGGTCGAGCGGCTGCGCGAACTGCTGGTCTTGCTGCGCCACAAACAGACGGTCGTGGACAAGTGGGGCGGTCAGAACACAGGCGGTCCCGTCGCCCTGTTCGCTGGCCCATCGGGCACCGGCAAGACGTTTGCCGCCTCGATCATCGCCGCCGCGCTGGACTGGCCCCTGTTCCGGCTCGATCTCGGCATGGTGGTCAGCAAATACATCGGCGAGACCGAAAAGAACCTGAACCGGCTGCTCGACACGCTGCACGGCGCCGAGGCCATCCTGCAGATCGACGAGGTCGACGCGCTGTTGAGCAAGCGCGGCGAGGTGAAAGAGGCGCGCGACCGCTACGCCAACATGGAGGTCAGCCACCTCCTGTCCCGCATCGAGCTGCATGACGGCCCGGTGATCCTGACCACCAATCTGCGCCGTGAACTCGACCAGGCGTTCGTGCGCCGCTTCCACATCGTGGTCGATTTCCCGCGCCCGGACGCCGCGAGCCGGTGCACGCTGTGGCAACGCCTGCTGCCGCCCCAAGCGCCGCTGGCCAAGGATCTCGATTTCGACGAGCTGGGACGGGCGGCAAACCTGAGCGGCGGATCGATCCGTAACGCGGCCCTGCACGCCGCCTATCTGGCAGCCGACCGGGGTGGGCCGATCGGAAAGAAGGAGGCGGCGCTCGCCATGTGGCGCGAGTTGAACAAGGAAAACCGGCAGGTTGCCCGGTCCGAACTCGGCGTGTTGGCGGACCATCTGCCAAGGGGGATCGGATGATCCGCGTGCGCAAAATGCGGCTGCACCTGCCCGGCCATATGCGCCATCAGTCGGAGGCCGTGGCCCGCCTCGCTGCTGAGCGGCTGGCGCGCCAGACCGCGCCGAATGCCAATGGCTCGATCGACCGCCTGCAGGTTGGTCCTGTGACGGCTGCCAAGGGGGCCTCCCGCCACCAGGTCGCAGGCGATGTTGCGCAGGCAATCGGGTGCGAACTGTCGGCCAAGCGTGGCCAAGGGCGGGAGGGCTAGGCCATGGCCAACTTCATCAAGGGTGCGCTGGTCGAATACGGCCTCTCCCTGCCGCCATTGGCGCTGATCTTCCAATTCAATCCCGAGACGATTTCGCGCTCGCGGTCGATCACGGTTACGACGGGGAACGCGCCAGGTACCCGCGGCGGCTACGACTTTATCTCGCCGCTTGAAACCTCGCGGGTTGCGCAGGGCGTGGAACTGCAAAAAGAGAGCTTCAGCATCGACGTGCTGTTCGACGGTACCGAGGCCATGGACAGGGGTGATCCGATCACCCAGGCCTTCGGCATCCAGCCGCAGATCGACACGCTGAAAAGCATGCTCGAACCCAAGACCCAGGGGCCGGGCGGCCTGCAGGTGCTCTCCAGCCTCGGTCTCGGCGGCTCGCGGGCGTTTCAGCGGCAGGAGCATGCCTCGGTCCTGCTGTTCATCTGGGGCATCCAGATCTTGCCTGTGTTCCTAACCAGCGTGACGATCAACGAGGTCGCGCACCTGTCCTCGCTGCTGCCCTATCGGGCCAAAGTGCAGCTCGCCATGGAGGTGATCGAGGGCAACAACCCGTTCACCACAGTCGACAAGCTGCGCCAGTCGGCCGGTGCGACCCTGAACCTCGCCCAGAACGTTGGCTCCGCACTGGGGGCGCTCTCATGACCTTCCGCAAGGGTTCGCGCTATGAAAACGCGCGCCGGTTCGAGCCGGATGATGACGGCAATCTGCCCTTCAGTGGCGTGCGTGCACGGCAGGTCGGTCCGGCCACGCCGGTGATCGAGCATGAGGTCACGGCCGGCGACCGGCTGGATCTGCTGGCGCTGCACTACTACCAGAACGACCGGCTATGGTGGCGCATCGCCGACGCCAACCCTGAATTCCTGTTCGCTGGGCCGCTGATTTTTGAGACGTTGGCCGAAGAGGACCTGCCGCCGCTTGAAAGCCTGACACCGGAAGAGCGGACCGCAGCCACGCGCAATCTGCGGCCGGGCTCCGTCATCCTGATCCCGAAGGCGCGGGAGTAGGCCATGGCTTTTAGCGTAGATATCGGCCTCGATCTGTTTGGTGACAAAATCCGCGAGCCGGCGGAGTGCATCATCACCGTAGACGGCACGACCTTGGACGACCTCTATCCGGTGCTGGTCTCTGTCCAGGTCAGCACCAGCCGGGCGCAAGCCGCCGCCGCTACCCTGACCTTCGAGACCCGGCGCCTCGAAGACGGTAGCTGGAACGTCCAGGACCTGGACCTGCTGAAACCCTGGGCGCCGATCAAGATCGAGGCGGCCTTCGGCGAACGCACCGAAGAGGTGATGCGCGGGTTCATCCTCAGCGTCGATGCCGACTATCCGGCAAACCCGGGCCAGACCACCCTGACCGTGACCTGCCAGGACGAGTCCCTGCCGCTCGACCGCGACCATGTGCGCGAGCAATGGGGTGCTGACGGCCCCACCAGCGACGGCGTGATCGTCACCACCATCGCCGGCCGGCACAATCTGGCACCCCATGGCGACAATGCGGACGGTCTGCAAGCCGTCTCACTGAACCAAGACGACACGGACATCAAGTTTCTGCGCGAGCGGGCCGAGGCCAACGGCTACGAACTGATCTTCAGCCAAGGCGCGATCTATTTCGGCCCCATGCGCCTCAGTTTGGCGCCGCAAGACAACATCATGGTCTATGCCGGGCCGGACACGAACTGCATCAATTTCAACCTGACCGACGACGGTCACTTGCCGGACGCGGTCGCCTACGACATCGCCGCGCGCGAGGGCGAAAACACCGAATCCGAGACGATAGAACCGGATCTGGAATTGCTCGGTACCGAACCGGCGACCAGCGCCGATAGCGGCCTTGGCGACTTCACCTGGCGCCTGTCCCGCGCGGGCGAGGCGACGCCGGAGGAGGCGGTGGCCCGGGCGCTGGCCAAGGCCAACGAAAACGCCATGAAGATCAAGGCGACCGGCGAGTTGGACGGGGCGCTTTACGGCCATGTCCTCCGGGTCGGCGAGCCCGTCGGCGTCGACGGTATCGGCCAGCGCTATGGCGGCGTCTATTACGTCGACACGGTCGACCATGTTTTCGACACCAGCGGTTACCGCCAAAGCTTCCAACTGCTGCGAAACGCCTATGGCGACAATCTGGAAGAGGCTGGCGGCGTGCTGGCCGGGGTCTTGTGAGGGAGGCGGCGATGGACGGTCAGGCCGAACAGCTACTCGAACGCGCCAGCCGGCAATATTTCGGCAAGTATCGCGGCTTCGTCGCCGACAACGAGGATCCCGAACAGCTGGCGCGCCTGCGCCTGCGTGTGCCGTCGGTCTTGGGCGAGGAGGTCGAGACGGACTGGGCGCTGCCCTGTCTGCCCCATGGCGGCCTGACCGATCAGGGCTTCTTCACCGTGCCGGAAATCGGCGCCCAGGTCTGGGTGGAGTTCGAGCAAGGCGTTCTGTCGGCACCGATTTGGGTCGGCACCTTCTGGCAGTCGGCCGGCGACGTGCCGCAAGAGGCCCAGGTCTCGCCGCCGACCAGCCGGGTGTTCAAGACCACGTCCGGCCATGTTCTCGAATTCGCAGACGAGTCCGGGGCTGAACAGGTGCGGCTGGAGCATTCCGCCGGCGCGGTTCTGGCCATGGACGAAAACGGCTCGGTCGATATCGAGGCCAACAACGGTACCAAGCTGATCCTCGACGCCAGCGGCAACAAGGTGATCCTGGAAAACGCCAGTGGCCACAAGCTGGTGATGGAAAACTCGAAGATCACGCTGACGGACCCGGCCGGCAGCGAAATTCAGATGCAAGGCCCACAGGTCACGGTCAAAGGCCAGATCGTCACCGTCGAGGGCACGCAGGTCGCGCTTGGCGGGGCAGGCGGCGAGTTTCTGGTAAAGGGCATCTCGCTGATGACCCTCTTCAACACCCACACCCATATTGCGGCCGCGCCCGGTGCGCCGACTTCGCCGCCGGTCATTCCCATGACCCCGGCTCAACTGTCCACGACGGTGACGACGTCATGAGCACCATCGACGACAAGATTGAGGCCTATAACGCCGACGTCCCGCGGGCCGGCCTGCAAAGCGTCGGATATCTGGCCTTTCCGTTCCGGATGACCGAGGAAGGCGGTGCCCAAAGCGGGCGGCTCGCCCATGTGCGCGAACAGATCGAGCAAGTGCTGTTCACCACCCCGCCAGAACGCGTCTTCCGGCCGGAATTCGGGGCCGGCGTGCGGCGACTGGTGTTCGAACCCAACACCGCACCCTTGTGGGAGCTGACCAAGAAACGGCTGGAGGCGTCGCTGGCCGAGGCGCTGCAGGGCGAGGTTGATCCGCGCACCTTGCGCCTCGAGGTCGGCGCGCCGCCGGGCAATGAAGAGCAGCTTGTTATCCGCATCTCGTACGAGCTCAGCGCCGTGCGCAAGGCCGAGAGCCATGAGTTCCGGGTCAGCGCACCGTCAGGGGGAGGGGCCTGATGGCCGCAACGCCCGAAGCCAAGCTGATCTTCGGCGACGGTTGCCCGGATTGCGGCGAACGGCGGGTCAACCTGCCCAAGCCGCTGCCGCCAATCGACGATCACTACGATTGGGACGCGCGCGACTACGACAGCATCCGCATGTTCCTGATGGAGGAACTTGCGGCGCGCTATCCGGAACGCACGCGCTGGACCCCGGCCGATATGGAGGTGGTGATCGTCGAGGTGATTGCCAGCCTGCTCGACCGCTATTCCAACACGCTGGATGTCGTGCATGGCGAGGCCAAGCTGGAGACGGCGCGCCGGCCGGAATCGGTGCGCCGGCTGCTTGCCTTCATCGGCTATGACGCGACCCTGGCAACGCCGAAGGCGCTTTATGGCGGCGAGATCGGTGATGACAGCCAGTCGCTGAAGCAAAAGCTGGAGCGCTACTGGTACCGGCTGCCGCAGGCCATGGACGAGGCGCGCGTGCTGGGGCCGCAGCAGGTCCACACCCAGCACCGCATGGTGACGCTGGACGACTATGCCGAGCGCATGGAGGACCACCCGCTGGTCGTGCGCGCGCAGGCCAGCGATGAGTGGACCGGGTCTTGGACCAGCATCCGCGTTGTCACGGTGAACTGGCGTAGTCTGCCGCTCGACACGGCGCTGACCGACGATGACGGCGTGCCGGATGCCCAGCCGCTGTCGGCCGAGCAGGTCGCGGAGATCGACCGCTTCTATGAGGTGCGGGGCCTGACGCCGCCGCCATGGTCCGCCCGGCCGACCATCCGCGCCTTGCTTCGCATCTATCTCGACGCCTATCGGATGGCCGGTCAGCACGTGTTTCTGAACGACGCGGTGCCGGTCGGGATCTCCATGTCGATCCCGGCGCGGATCGCGGCGACCTTCTACCGCTCCGAGGTCCGGCGGGCGATCGCCGAGGCGCTGGGCACCGGCCCAACCGGCTTTTTCGCGCCGGGCCGCTTGCGCTTTGGCGAGGACCTGCATCTCAGCGACATCGTCGAGGTCCTGATGGCACTCGATGGCGTCGATGCGGTCTGCATCAACCGCTTCAAGAAGGTCGGCAACCAATTTCCGGACATGTCCCATGCCGGCGTCATTCGGCTTGAGGGTGACGAGATCGCGGTTTGTGACAACACACCGGGCCAGGCCGCGCGCGGCTTCTACCAGCTCAGCCTGACCGGAGGGCTGCCGGGATGATACCGCGTACGGATATGACCCGGTGGAACCGGGCCTCGCTCTCGCGCTTTCGCTATGTCGACGGCAACGCGGCGAACTGGCGAGAAGAGCTGCGCCTGGCCCATCTTGTCAACTACCTGGCCTCCTTGCCGCGTGACGAGATGGGCGATGTTGATTGGTGGCGCGGCCTGTTCTCCAATCTGCCCGACGATCCGGTCGAATTGGCCGCCCTGGACACCGACCTGACGCTGGCCCGATCGGCGCTTAAGTGGCGGGACCTTTGGCGGGTTCGTCCAGACCAGTCGGAAAGCGATGCGGCGTGCTTGGAACGCCTGCTGGACGATTATGCCGCCCGCCATCCCGATCAGACCTCCGAGATTGCCCGTGCCGTCGCGCGCGTGACGCATGTGCTGACCGAGGCGCTGGATGCCTACGCCAACGAAGGCTACATCCGCACCGCCACGCAATGGGACAATGTGCGCTGTCTTGCTGACATGATCGGCTACGCGCCCGCGCCGCCGGCCTCGGCCAGCACGACGGTTGCGCTGATCGTCAAGGATGGTCTCGACGGCGTCGTCGACAGAGGCTTGCAGGCGAAATACCTGCCACCCGACGGCGGCAAGCCGCTGATCTTCGAAACCTTGACCGATCTGGAGGTCGACGCCGCGCTGAACGAGATGCGCTTCGCAGGCTGGGATCGCCATCCGATGACGTTCGACCCGTTCGACCAGGGCGTCGGTGCCTGGCGGGCGGTCGGCGAGGATGAAGAACTGTCGGTCGGCCAGGTCGCGGTGGTGGAGGGCACCGGCCCGATGCCCAAACCCATCGCGACGCGCATCGACAGTTTGACGGCCGACAACGCGCCGTTGCTTCGGCCATCGGACAAGGTCACCAGCGCGGTCTGGGTGCGCGGCGATACCAGCCTTTGGGCGATCCCGTCGGAGGTCAGGACCGCGCGGCCTAAGGGCGATAACGTCGCAGTGCTGAGCGCTGCCAGCGGCTTGGCCGCCGGCAACGTGCTCGCCTGGTACGACGCCGGCTGGCAGTTCGCCGAGATCACCGCACTCGACGACAAGGCGGTCATTCTCGACCGCGCTGCGCCCGACCCCGGCGAAGCACTGTATTTGATGACGCCGCACACACTGCCCGAGGGCAACGACCGCACGGCCTGGCAGATTCCCAAGACCACAAACCGGATCGCCTTCCGCGGGGCCGGCGACACTAGCTTCACCACCTACTATCGCGGCCAGCCCGGCAGCCTCACGCGCCATTACGAGGATGGCGAGTTCGTCTATTTGGAAGGTGACATCGACGACAACACCGTCGACACGGTTTTCCTCAAATTCGACGGTCAAGATGCGATCGCGACGGTCACGGCGCAAACGGCAGCCAACGCCGCCGAATTCGACGGTGCGCCCGATGGTCTGGCGACCGGCGACTGGATGGTCGCCGAGGCCGACGACGGCACGCTGTATCCGATCAAGGTCACGCGCATCGAGGAACGCGAAGACAGCTTCCTGGCGACCTTTGACACCAGCGCCTTTACCGGTGCCTTGCCAGACGACGTGACCCGGTTTCACGGGCCGTTCGCCACCCAAATCTTCCCACGCGATCACGACCGCAGCCCGGTGTCGATCCGCAATCTCGGCCGACCACTGCTGCTCGACAGCCGGGCGGAGCCGCCGCCGCTGTTGAAAAAGGGCCGCACCGTTCTGTTCGAGAAGGTGGCGGACGGCGAAATCGTCGCTTCGTTGAAGAGCACGATCACCGATGTCGTTGTCACGACCGAGACAGGTTCGGCGGGCACCACCTACTGGACGCGGATCGATGTCGGGGCCGAGCCCAAGGACCTTGATAGCTTCGATCTCGGGTCGACCGTCCTGCGCGGCAATGTCGTGACCATGGGCCATGGCGAGACCAAGCCTGCCAAGGTGCTGGGCAGTGGCGACGCGACCCAGAACCGGCAGTCCTTCGTGCTCGACGCCAAGGAAACCTCCTTCGTTGCCGACCGAACCATCGATGCCGGCGTGCGCGCGGATATCGGCCTCACGGTCGACGGCCGGTTCTGGCGTCAGGTCTCGCTCTACGAGCCCATCGATCCGGACGACTTTACCTACCGGCTGGCGCTGACCGAAGACGACACGCTGCGCATCACGCTGGATCAGCGCATCCGCACCGGCACGAACAATGTGCGCCTTGAGTTCCGGCGCGAAGGTGTCGGCACGGTCGGCAACGGCGTGCCGCCGGGCAGCCTGAAGAAGCCGGCGAAGAAACACTATCTGATCGATGCGATCAGCCAGCCCTTTGAGACGACCGGCGGCAATGATCGCGAGCCGGCCACGGCCGTGCGCACAACAGCTCCGGCCAGCGTGCGCGCGCTCAGCCGAGCGGTTGCGATCACCGACTATGAAGACCTTGCCCTCCGCCACAGCAGCGTCTGGCAAGCACGGTCTTTCATCGATGAAACGGCGGTCGGCCGAGAGGAAAAGGTGATCGTCGTCGTCGTGCCCGCCGAGGGCGGCCTGTTGGGCGACCTGAAAGGCGAACTGATCGCCTTCCTGCAAGATCGCTCGCTGCCCGGCCGCACGGTTGATGTCGTCGACTATCAGCATGTGCGCCTGCACCTGGCCGTTCAGATCAGCGTCGACAGCGCCGCCTTCGATCCAGACGAGATCGAAGAGGCTGTCGAGATCGCTATGCGTGACGCGTTTTCGCTAGAGCGGCGCGGCCTTGGCCAGGATCTGTTCATCGCCGATGTGCTGGCCGTTGCGGAGTCCGTCGACGGTGTGTCCAACGCCAAGGCGGTCATTCTGCCTGCGACCGTCAGCAGCGGCGGCGGCACCGATGATCTGGTTGAGCGGGTCAGCCGTGGCCCCCATGGCGACATCAGGGCCGTTCGGGTCACCGATTATCAGCTTCTATGCCTGGATGGCGGCTCGACCTTGACCGTGGTGTCGCAGGAGTTCGAGCTATGAGCCTGCGCCACCACCCGAGCGGCAAGGAACTCTACCGGCTGTTGCCGGAGGAGCACCGCTATCGCGACCACGAGAGTGGCGACCTGAAAGCCTATCTCGACGGCTTCGGTCACCTGTTCGACTTGCTGGCGAACACGTTGCGCCAACGCTATGCCGATGCCTTCCCCGAGCCGCTCGATGACAAGAACGCCGCGCAGGATTGGATCCTTCCCTATCTCGCCGACCTTGTTGCCGCGCGCCTGCTGTCGCCCTATGCGGATGGCAGGCGGGCCGAGGTCGCCAACGCGATTAGCTGGCGCCAGCGCAAGGGTACACTGACCGTCGTCGAGCAACTGGCCGAGGCGGTTGCCCTGAAGGAGGCCGAGAGCCATGAGGGCTGGCAGCGCGTCGCGATCACGCCGCGCATAGATGCACCCTTGGTTCCGGCCGGCGCGCTTGGCGACGAAACCCATCCATTGGATCTGGCGCCCGAGGAGGGCGGGCCGGCCTCGGTGTTCGATATCGAGCCGCTGGTCGCCGCAGACCATCCGGGCCTGAACACGGCGACGCTGGACCTGCGCCAGATCTTGCGCGCGGTGACGGTGGAGCCGGGTGCCGCCGGCAGCCAGCGCACCTCGTTCTTCACCGGCGAGTTCTGGTGGCGCCAGTTGAACCCGCGCGGTGTGCCGTGTTTCCCAGGCAGCTATGAGGATGCCTCGAAGCGCACCGTTGACATCCGCACACCGCCGGCCTGGAAGCACGGACACTTTCATCCCAAGCGGCTGATCCTGTTTTTGGCGCCGCCTTTTGGCTTGTTCCAGCCCGATCCGCTGGTTTTCGCGACCATTTCGGATGCGATTGACGCCGAGGCTGTAATCCGGTCCGAAGACGATTTCGACATCGAGCTGGTCCGCATCAGCGACCGGGCGCTCGTGATTGAGCAGGATATCGCGATCAATGACGGCAAGCGCCATCGCTACGACGGCCTCCTGTTTGACGGCACGATTACGATTGCCGGCGCATCATCGCTGGAGTTGTCGAACGGCGCTGTCCGCGACCTGGTGGTCACCGTGGTCGGTCACGAGACACCGGCGGCCACGCTGAAATCGGCGATCGTCGACACCATCGATGCGGGGACGGCGCTGATCCAAATGGAATATGTCACCGTTCTGGGCAAGGCCGCGCTGGGCCGTATCCAAGCCAGTGAGGCGATCTTCGCCAGCGATCAGGTGGAACTGGTCGGCGCGGGCGAGCCGCGCAGTTGCATCCGTTATTCCCGTGTGCCCGACGTGATCGCAGACTGGGACCACGCGGACCTCACCCAGCACGCCAACACGACCGATCGGCCGATCTTCTATCCGTTCCTGATCAAGACCAATGGTGGCTTCGAGACACGCCCGGCGCGCTTTGGCGAGGCTGGCTGCGCCGTGCTGCATCTGGCATCGCCGCCATCGATTTTAGCCGGGGCGGAGGATGACGGCGAGATGGGCGCGTTGCATGAGCACAAGGCCAGCGCCGCCGTGCGCGCCTTGCTGACTAAGCTTGAAGACTACCTACCGATCGGACTGGAGGCGGTTGCGCTTTACGACCGCCGACTGCTGCAAGCCCCGCCCACGCTCGGCGGCGCGTAAGAGACCGGCAGAGGGGGACTGAACGATGAAGGGCGAGATTTCCCGTTACAGCCATCGGCCGGACAAGCGCTACTCCGGCGTCTTCTGGCAAATGGGCCGGATGCTGACCGACGCGGACGAAATCGAGCTGCGCGAGATCGTCAATGACGGGCTGGTCGATCTGGGCCTCGACGCGATCGACAGCGGCGCGCCCGTCGAAGGCGGTGTCGTCGAGCTGGACGCGGACGGCCAGCCCGTCGCCTTGCGCCCCGGCATCGTCTATGCCGACGGCGTCCGGGGCGAGGTGAGGACGTCGACCGATGCGCCGCTGGCTCCACTCGAACTCTACGAAAACCAGGTCGACTTCCCCAATCCGCCGCCGGCCTCCGGCGAGGTCGTCGCCTATGTCGATCTTTGGGAGCGCACGGTCACCGCGGTCGAAGACCAGAACCTGCTCGATGCCGGCCTGCATGGTGCGGACACCAGCTTTCGCACCCAGCAGATGGCCCAGATCAAATGGTGCCCGGACGACGAGGAGCCGTTTTTCGAAAGCGCCGCAAATCCGCCGAAGGGCAATGCGCTGTTGGCAGCCGAGTTGCGCGCCTCCGTCACGGTGCCGGACCCGTGCGATCCCTGCGCCGAGGAACTGGAGGTCGACGCCCGCGTCGGCAACTACCTCTTCCGCCTGGAAGTGCATGACGTCACGGGCCCCGCCGACAATCCCGATACGGTTGTCTTGAAGTGGTCGGCCGAAAACGGCGCCGAGCACTATCACAGTGGGCAGGAGCCGGCGGACTTCAAAACCGGTAAGCACGTATACGAATTCTTCAGCCGGGAGAGCGAAAGCCATGTCGGCGCCCACGGCGCACCCGGCTTCACGCCCACGCGTCGGCCGCTGGACGACGCGTACCCGGCAAGCGCGCCGGACACAGCCGACTGGCCCTATGTCCGCCGCTGGGACGGCACCATCGCGTTGCGCCGGTCGGGCGGCACTCTCGCCCTCGATCTGGACGGCGACGGCAATCCGATCGGGTCGGACGAGGGCGTGCCGCTGACGACCGCGGCAGGACTCGGCCATGTCGAGATGGCGGCCGGTGTGCTGACGCTCGAACTGACCAGCCTCATGCTGACCTTCGACACCGCCGGAAAGTCGTTCCTGGCCGGCGACTATTGGTTGGTCGAGGTGCGCGAGCGCGCGCCCCATAACGAGACGACCGACCAGCGCGTGTCGGTGGTCACCGAAGAGCCGCTGGGCATCGTCCATCACTACACGCGGCTGGTCGCGATCGACGGCGACGGCGAATTTCGGCCGCTGAGCGATAGCCAGAGCCGTGCACTGTCCTTTCCGCCGCTGACCGACATTCCGGCCACCCATGTCAGCTTCGACAACAACTGCCCGGATCTTTACGGCCCGGCGGAGAACGTTCAGGAAGCGCTTGACGCGTTGTGCGATGCCGATTTCGGCAAGCTGATCCGTGAGCACAACCGCTACCTTCATGGCTGGGGCGTAATCTGCGGTTTGAAGGTGGTTTGTGAGGGCACCCAGACCAGTAAGATCGCGATTACACCGGGCTGCTTTTTGGATCAGGCGGGCTATCAGGTTGACCTTACACAGCGAACCGTCATTGACACGCTGGATCTGCTCGGCGGCGAGCGGCAGTCCGGCACCTTCTGCCTCAGCGCCTCGCGCCGCGAGGACGGTTCGGTTCAATTTCATCTGGATACGGAAACCGACAAGACCATCCAGTCGATCCTGGAAGGCACACTGCTGTGGCGGATCTATCAGACCTGCCTGAAGCCGATCGTCGATGCCTGGCGCAATCTGGGCGGCGGCGTCCGGCGCGATATTCGCTGGGCGCTGATTGACTTGCTCTGGCCGGTGATGCGGCGCGGTCAGTCGGTCAACGACCACCCCTATATTACGCCCGAACAACACGCGATCCTGGAGCAGCTCTACAAGGTTTTGCAGGACCGCATCGTCAGCCCAACCGATTGCGCGCTGGCCAGCGAGTTCCCGGACTTCCCGTCCTACCCATTCCAGCCGGCCAATGCCTTTCACGGCATGAGCTTCGACAAGACAAAGCCCAACATCCGGCTTCAAGGCGACGGTCGTCGCGCTTACGCATTTGGCACGGCGGATAACGAAATCCTGGTGGTCGATGTCGATGGGCTGGTTGTCACCGTCAAGCAAGCAAAGGC
>JBCBSH010000131.1:0-13487 GCA_039819285.1 Pseudomonadota bacterium | reverse complement strand
GAATACATGAAGGTCGCCGGCAGTTCCGTGGCGTTGCCCGGCCCGCCATCGGTCAGGGCGATAACCAAATCGTAGGATTTGATCGCCAGGTGGGCCAGCACGACGAAGGCGGACAGAAAGGCCGGCCCGAGCTGCGGGATGATGATCTTGCGGTAGATGCGGAAGTTCGACGCGCCGTCGATCTGGGCGGCCTTGATGATCTCGTTGTCGATGCCGCGCAGGCCCGCCAGAAACATGGCCATGACAAAGCCCGAGGACTGCCAGACCGCGGCGATGACGACCGTGTAGATCGCCATGGTCCGGTCCTTGATCCAGTTGAACTCAAAGCTCTCCCAACCCCAGGACTGGACGATGTGCTCGATGCCGATGCCGGGGTCCAGGAACCACTTCCAGGCCGTGCCGGTGACGATGAAAGACAGGGCCATCGGGTAGAGAAAGATCGGCCGCAAGATGCCCTCGCCCCTTATCTTCTGGTCCAGCAGGATCGCCAGACCGAGGCCGAGGCAGGTGCAGATGATGATGTAGAGGCTGCCGAAAATCGCCAGGTTGGTGATCGCCCGCCACCAGTTGCGGATCGACCACAGGTCGGAATAGTTCTCCCAGCCCACCAGGCCAAAGGTCGGCAGGATGCGGCTGTCAGTGAACGACAAATAGCCTGTGAAGGCGATGAAGCCGTAAACGAAGACCAGGATGACCGCGAAGCTGGGCGACAGCACCAGCTTGGGCAGCCAGGCCTGAAACCGGTCACGAACACTCGGCGTGAGGTCGGGCCTTGAGACTTCGGAATCGCGGGAGAGGACGGCCATTGTCGGCGCGCTTTTCTATGGGCGTTCTTGGGGGGGGTCTTGCAGCAGGCGAGGCGGGCTTCGGAGGCCCCGGCGACGCGCGCCGAGACCCCGAAAACCTAAGCGCTGGTTACTGCGCGCCTTCGACCGCGAACACCAACTCCTCAACCGCGGTTTCGGAGTCGTACTCGCCGTTGAAATGGGCGGTGACGACATCGTAGATGGCGTTCTTCACCGCCGCCGGCGAGGCGTGGCCATGGGCGAACGAGCCATAGAGCGTGCCGGCCTCGTTGGCCGCCGCCAAATCTGCCATGCCCTGCTGGCCGCAGGCGTCGAAATCGTCGTTCGGCACGTCGGTACGCGCCGGCACCGAGCCCTTGACGACGTTGAAGGCCGACTGGAAGGCCGGCGACATCACTGCGCTGGCCATCGCGACCTGGGCGTCCTGTCCTTCTTCGCCCAGTTCGAACATGACGAACTGGTCGGAGTTGAACATCACGGTGCCCTGGGTGCCCGGGAAGCGGAAGCAGAGGAAATCCTCGCCCGGCACCTGGCCGGCATTGAGGAACTCGCCCTTGGCCCAGTCGCCCATGACCTGCATGCCGGCCTCGCCATTGATCACCATGGCGCTGGCCAGGTTCCAGTCGCGACCGGAGAAGTTATCATCGACGAAACCGCGCAACTGGCCCATGCGATTGAAGACCTCGAGCATGGTGTCCGAGCCCAGCGCTTCGGGGTCCAGATCGATCATCGAGGCCTGATAGAATTCCGGCCCGCCGGTCGCCATCACGACACTGTCGAAGATCGTGGCGTCCTGCCAGGCCTGACCGCCATGGGCCAGGGCGACATAACCCGCGTCCTCGATCGCCTGAAGGGTCGACATCAGGCTGTCCCAATCGGTCGGCTGCTCCAGGCCCAGCTCTCTCATGATGTTGGCATTGGCCCAGACCCAGTTGGTCGAGTGGACATTGACCGGGGCGGCAATCCACGTGCCGTCATAGCGCGAGAAGGCCTGCAAGGCGTCCGGGACCACCTCGTCCCAGTTCTCCTCTTCGGCCAGCGCGTTCAGGTTCGCCAGCACGCCGAGCTCGGCCCAATCGAGAATGTCGTAGCCGAGCATCTGGACGGCCGTCGGCGGGTTGCCCGCCGTGACGCGGGCGCGCAGCACGGTCATGGCCTGCTCGCCACCGCCACCGGCGACCGGCATGTCCTGCCAGCTAACGCCGCCGGCCTCCAAGTCGCCACGCAGCACGTTCAGCGCCGCCGCCTCACCGCCGGACGTCCACCAGTGCAGCACTTCAACCTCGTCCTGTGCCGCCGCCGGCAGTGAAATCACGGCCGCGCAAACGGTTCCGAGTAAGACTTTACGTAACATCAGGTCCTCCCTGTTTTCTCATGTCTGTTGGGCGGTCGGCCGATTTCGGCCTTACGCCGCCTGGTTCCCTCGCGGCCGAACCCACCAGTTGGTGCGTTCGCCGCGATGGATCTGAACGGTCTTGGTCTCCGTGAAGTCCTCGACCGCGTTTCGTCCCAACTCCCGCCCCAGACCGCTTTGCTTGTAGCCGCCAAAGGGCAGTTCCGGATAACCGTCCATGAAGGTGTTGACCCACACCGTGCCGGTGCGCACCGCGCGAGCCAGGCCGATGCAGGTGTCGATATCCCGGCTCCAAACGCCCGCCGACAGGCCGAAATCAGTCGCCTGGGCCAGCCTGGCCGCCTCGTCGGCATCCTCGAAAGCCAGGACCGACAGCACCGGGCCGAACACCTCCTCACGCGCGATCGCCATGCCGGGGGCTACGTCGCGCACGACCGTGGGGGCCATGTAGCGGCCGGCCGATACGTTGGGACGCTTGCCGCCCGCCGCGATCGACGCGCCATCCTGGGCGGCTTGATCGACATAGGCCTCAACCTTCGCCAGATGATCGTCGGTGATGATGGCGCCGACCTGGGTGTCCGGATCCAACGGATCGCCAACCACCACGCTTCGGCCCAGGTCGACGACCTTGGCGACAAAGTCGTCCGCGATCGAGCGGTGGACCAAAAGGCGGCTGCCGGCATTGCAGCATTCGCCGGCGTTGAAATAGGCGCCGAAAACGACGGCATCGAGCGCCGCATCAAGGTCGGCATCGGGGAACACGATCTGGGCGTTCTTGCCGCCCAGCTCCATCGAGACCTTCTTCAAGGTGTTGGAAGCGGCGGCCATGGCCTGCTTGCCGACACGGGTCGAGCCCGTGAAGGAGACCATGTCGACCGAAGGATGGTCGACCATCGCGGCACCCACATCCGCGCCATGGCCGACGACGATGTTGACAACACCCGCCGGCAGCCCCGCCTGTTGCAACAGGTCGCCCAGGACGAGGGTCGACGCGGAGGTCATCTCGCTGGGCTTGACCACCGTCGTGCAGCCAGCGGCGAGCGCGAAGGGCAGCTTTTGGCTAACGATCAGCAGCGGGAAGTTCCAAGGCGTGATGATCGAAACGACGCCGATCGGCTCGCGCAGGACCAGGCCCAGCATATCGTCGCCGAGATTGGCGTAGCTGTCGCCGTGCAGCGTGCGGGCGAGCGAGGCGGCATAGCGCCAAATGTCGATCGCGCCCGCAACCTCGCCCTTGGCCTGGCTGATCGGCTTACCGCTTTCGAGCGCGTCCAGACGTGCCAGATCGTCGGCGCGGTCTTGTATGAGATCGGCCGTTCTGGTGAGCACGGCCGCGCGATCCGACCCCTTCATGCCGGGCCAAGGCCCGTGGTCGAAGGCGCGGCGGGCGGCCGCGATGGCCCGTTCCACGTCCGCCGCGCCGGCCAGCGCGTAGCGGCTGACCGCAACGCCATGGCCGGGGCTTGCCCGATCCAGGGTCCGGCCGCTGGCGGCATCGGTCCAGGCACCGTCGATCAGCAGGCGATAGGTCGACGGGCCGGCGGTCTGTTCGGCGATGGGTGCGGGGGTGATGGCGGCGGTCATGGGCTATCGGTCCTGAAACACCGGCGCGCGCTTTTCGCGAAAGCCGGCCACGCCTTCTTTAAGGTCTTGGGTGGTGGCGACCAGTGCGCCGGCGAGGCTTTCGAGCGCCGCTTCGGCATCCTCGCCCTCGGCGGCATTAATCATCTGCTTGGCGATCTGAACCGCGGCCGGGCCGCGTTCGGCGACCCGTGCGGCCAGTTCGCGGGCCACTGTCAGGCCCTCGCCGGTTGGCGCCACGCGATCGACAATGCCCGCGTTACAGGCTTGGTCGGCGGTGAACACGTCGCCCACCAGCGACATGCGCTTGACCGTGCGACTGCCGAAGCGGCGGACGAGACGCTGGGTTCCGGACCAGCCCGGCACCATGCCGAGACCCGTTTCCGGCAGGCCGATGGTCGCGTGCGCCTCGGCGACGATCAGGTCGGCGGTCGCGGCCAGTTCCAGCCCGCCGCCGAAGGCATGGCCGTTCAGAACAGCGATCAAAGGCTGGCGCAGCCGCGCCAGTTGGTCAAACACCAAGTGCCCGTCGCGGACCCAGCGGCGCCCGAAGCTGAGTGGGTCGAGGTCCGACCAGGCGGCGATGTCGCCGCCGGTGCTGAACGCGCGATCGCCGCTGCCGGTCAGGATCGCCACCCGGACGATGGTGTCGGCCTCGACCCGTCGCGCGCAATCGTCCAGGTCGGCCAGCATCGGCTGATCGATGGCGTTCAGCTTTTCCGGCCGCGTCAGCGTGATCACCGCCACGGCACCCTCGATCGACAGGCTGGCGCGTCTGGTTTCCATCAGGCCGCCTCGTCCAAGGGCAGATCGATCGGGTCCGGATGGAACAGGCTCTCCGGCATCACCGCCAGGTTCGACGCGACCTGAAGGTCAAAGCCGGCCTGATCGAGCACATCGCGGCGAAGGTCGACGCCCGGCGCGATCTCGGTCACCACCGGACCGGCCTCCATCAGGCGCATGACGCAGCGTTCGGTCACATACGTCACCTCTTGGCCCTGGGCGACTGCACGCCGGCCGGAGAAGGAGACATGCTCGACCTCGTCGACCAGCTTGGCGACCTTGCCCTCTCGGTCGATCCGTAGCCGGCCATTGTCGATATCGACCGCCGCCCCGGCATTGAAGAAGCCGGAGAACACGATCTTGCGCGCGCGGGCCGTGATATCGACAAAGCCGCCGGCGCCGGCCGTCACATGCGGCCTGGCGGAAAGCTGCGAGACGTTCACCGAACCGTCCCGGCCGATCTGCAGGAACGACAGCAGGCTGGCGTCGAAGCCGCCGCCTTGGAAATAGGTGAACTGCTGGGGCGACGGCATGATCGCCTCGGCATTGGACGCGCAGCCGAACTTGAAGTCCAGCAAGGGCACGCCGCCGACCGCCCCCTGTTCGATCACCCACGTAACGTCGCCATGGCGCCCCTCCTCCAAGAGGATGCGGGGAACATTGGACGAGATGCCGAAGCCGATATTCACCGCCCAGCCGCGCTTCAGCTCCATGGCCACGCGCCGCGCCATAACCTTGGCGACGCCCCATTCCGGGGTTTCGAAACTGTCCAGCGGCCGGAAGATCTCGCCGCTGATCGCCGGGTCGTATGGTGTCTGCGTGGTCTGCAACTGGTCGGGCGCGACGACGATATGGTCGACCAGCACGCCGGGCACGGCGACATCGTGGGGCTTCAGCGTGCCCGACTGGCAGACGCGCTTCACCTGGGCGATGACAAGGCCGCCATTGTTGCGCACGGCCAAGGCCTGGTCGAGCGCGCCCAGATAGGCGCCTTCATGCTCGTAGGACAGGTTGCCCTTCTCGTCCGCCGTGGTCGCCCGGATGATGGAGACGGTCGGTGTGATGGTCGGGAAGAACAGCCATTCCTCGCCCTCGAACGTGATCTTGCGCACGATTGGGTCCGACGCCGCCTGGTTCATGGCGCAGCCCTGCCGGTCCGGGTCGACGAAGGTGTCGAGGCCGACCTTGGTCATCACGCCCGGCCGTTTGGCCGCCGCCTCGCGGTGCAGGTCGAACATGATGCCGCTGGGCACGTTGTAGGCGGCAACACCGTTGTCGCCGATCATCTGCCAGATCGCCGGCGGCTCGGCGCGGGACGGGCCGGAGGGGTAGGACCCGCAGATGGTGCGCGCCAAAAGGCCCGGCTTGGCCAGATGGTCGATGCCGCGAATGCCGTACATGTCGCCGGCGGCGATCGGGTGCAGGGTCGTGAGGTTGCGCGGCGCGCCGGCCCGATCAAACCGCTCGCCGATCGCCTGCAGGACCGCATCCGGGCAACCGAGGCCGCTGGACGAGCTGACGGTCACGACCGATCCGTCGGCGATGAGGTCGGCGGCCCGCGCCGCTGAGATGATCTTCGACATCGGCCGCCTAGAGCCCCGGTTCCACGGGCACGACATGGCCCGTACGGGCGGCCTCAAGCACCGCCAGGCCCAGCGCCAGTGAGCGGACGCCATCCTCACCCGTGGCCGCCGGCTCTCCCTCGCCCGCGATCGCCGAATGGAACAGCCGCAGGGCGTGGACGTAGAGGTTCTCGTGCGCGATCTCGAGGCTTTCGTCGCCGGCCGCCGTGCGCAGCACGATCGTGCCGATCGGCTGCTGGGTCATCACGTCCCGGGCAATCAGCGAGCCGTCAGTGCCGTGGACCTCAAAGCCGGTACCGGCATAAGGGACCGTAAACGAGTCATGAATTTGGGCGATCAGCCCCGAGCGGAAGCGTATCGCGGCCATAACACCGTCTTCCAGCGCGCCGTGCGCCATGCCCGCGCTTTGCGTGAGGGCGACGACCTCCTCCGGCTCGTCGTCCAGGACGAAGCGGAGCGTATCGGCGTCATGGACAGAGATGTCGAGCACGACGCCGCCCCCGGCCGCCGGGTTGTCGATGCGCCAGCCCTGAAGGCTCTCAGGCAGGTAGACGGCGTGAAAGACGCGCGCGGCGATCGGCCGGCCGATTCTGCCGTCCTTGATCGCCTGGCGCATGGTGCGGTGGGCGGCGGCGTTGCGCAGATGATGGTTGGTGCCCATCACGACACCGGCCTCGCGCGCGGCCGCCACCATGGCGCGGGCGTCCTCAAGCGTCAGCGCGAGAGGCTTTTCGCACAGCACATGCTTGCCGGCACGCGCGGCGGCAATCGCCTGATCATGGTGCTTGTCGTTCGTCGATGAGATGTAGACGGCGTCGATATTGTGGCTGGCGAGCAGCGCGCTGACATCGTCGTACGCGGCCGGAATGTCGTTCTCCGCCGCGTAGCTCTTGGCGTGATCCATGCTCGAACTCATGACCGCCACGACCTGGCCGTTCGGCTGGCTGCGAATGGCATCAATCACGTATTGCCGAGCAATGTTGCTGGCCCCGATCAGGCCCCATCGAACGTCGATCATGCCGCCTGCTCCATGCCCGCGCCGCAGCTTTCGCGCACAACCAGATGGACGTCGCCGACACCCTCAACCGGCGTGGCATCGCCATGGACCATGCGCAGCATCGTCTGGGCCGCACGCTCGCCCAGCGCGAAACTGTCGACCGCGACGGTGGTCAAGGGCGGCGACGCGTGGCGAGCGTCCGCGACATCGTCGAAGCCGACGACGGCAAAGTCGACGCCTGGCATCAGACCGCGCTGGCGCAGGCCCGCCAGCACCCCGAACGCCACGACATCGTTGAAGCACAACACGGCCGTCGGTGGATTCGCCAAACCAAGCGCGCGGGCCAGGCCAGTCTCGCCGCCGTCACGGTTTGGCGGGCCGTCGATGATGAGAGCTGCGTCGACGCCGACGCCGGCAGCGTCCAATGCCTGACAATAGCCGCCGGACCGTTCGGCATGCGCGAACGTGTCGCGATAGCCGCCCAGAAAGGCGATGCGCCTGTGGCCGAGCGCCAACAGATGCTCCGTCGTCTGCCGACCACCGCGCCGGTTGTCCGGCACGATGCTGGCCGCCCGCGCGCCGTCGACCTTGCGCATCGCCTGTACGACCGGGACGCCGTCCGCGACCAGGCCCTTGAAGGCGTCAGCCGGCGTGTTCCGGCTGGGGCAGACGATCAGGCCGGCCACGCCCTGTTCGCGCAGCGCGCGCAGCACCTCCGCCTGGCGCAAGGGGTTTTCCGCTGTGTTGGCGATGAACGGCACGTAGCCGGCGCCCTGAAACACGCGCTCGATCCCCACCGCCAGTTCGGCGAAGAACGGGTTGGCCAGATCGTTGATCACCATGCCGACCATGTTCGAGCGGGCCTGGCGCAGATTGGCCGCGCCCCGGTTGTAGACATATCCGAGATCATCGATCGCCCGCTCCACCAGCCGCCGTGTCTCCGCCTTCACCAACGGGCTGGAGCGCAGGACCAGCGACACGGTCGACTTCGACACGCCGGCATGGCGCGCGATGTCGATCACTGTCACCCGCCGTCGCGGCGCACCCCTCTCATTGGCTTCGGTGGTCAGCGGTCCCCTCCCGACACAAGCCGTTGCCGTATTGCGGCAATCGGAGTTCTTTTTTGGATCGTTCCAATTTTGAGTCCTACAATGCCATAGTTGGCGCGTCAATGCTGAATGCTGCTTCGCGGCTCAATGACCGAACCAGGGAATTTCGCAAGCAGCACAGCCTGATGATCCGCGGCCACCGGGCCCCAGCCACTAAGCGCGGACCAGAACAGCTCGATAGGAACGATCCAATCAGCAAGAAAACACCTGCCGCCAAACCCAATGCAGATGCGGCGCTCAGAGGAGTGTTTCGGCGCGGACATAGGGCCGGGTGTTGTCCGCCAGCCCTTTCCATTCGTAGGGGTCGCGGCCGCGCACCAGGACGATGTCGCGATTGTCCTGGGTGGGCGGGATCTGGCCGCCGCAGTCCCAGGGCAGAAGCGATTCCGCCCGCATATAGTGATTGACCAACGCGCGCCGATAGGTGCCGGCCGGCGCCCGGTTCTTGTGCGACCCGTGCAGCAGATAGCCGTTGAAGAAGATCACGTCGCCCGGCTCAACCTCGGCCGCCACCGCGTCGCCCGTGGCTTGCGCGAAGCCATGGGCCTCGGGCGCACTGTCATATTCGGGATCGTTGTGGTCGCGGGTCGGGTACAGCACGCCGTCGCGATGCGAGCCCGGAATGACGTGCAGGCAGCCATTCTCGATCGTCGCGGGATCGAGCGCGATCCAGACGCCGGTCAAGGAACGGTCGCGCGTCGGGATGAAGTGCTCGTCCTGATGCCAAGCCTGGCCCGGCTTGCCGGACTGCTTGATGAACAGCATCGACTGCATGCATTTCACGTTCGGACCGACGATCCGCCCCAGAATGTCAACGACGGGCGGATGCGACAGCGCCTCACGAAAAAGCGGGGACAGCTTGTGCGGAAAATGAATGGCAAGGACCTGTGACAGCAAGGCCTCGTCCGACAGGTCGGCAGAATTCCTGTCTTCCGCCACTCTCAAGTGCTGAGACCGACCAAGTGAACCGCCATGGGCACGGCAAAGCGCCGTCGCCTCCGTCACCAAGCGCTCGACATGGTCCGCGCCGAACAGCCCTGGGGCAATCAGATACCCGTCGCTGCGATAGGTGTCCGCCTCGCTTGAGATGGTTTTCGTCCCTTCGCTGAGATGACATGTCGCGAGTGCCGGCCTCGCCGGCCGAAACACCCGGCACCGAAACCGCCCCACCACATGCGAAGGATAGTTTCGGCCATTGATAACTAGACGAAAGCTTGATAGGCTTCAAGCCGTCACAAAAACGTTTTTGTTACACTGAATTGCTGGATCATTGTGGTTTGGGGGCCATTTGCCGACCGCCAACGGCGCGGCAAGCATTCACCTGGGGCACAAGCCGGGGTTCGGACAGACAAAAGACAAAGGGAGGATGGCCATGCGGAATCTGTTGAACGTCCTGATCGCCGGCGCTGGCACGGCGGCAGCATTGGCGACGGCACCGGCGCTCGCCCAGGAAGAAGGCTGGTGTTCTGACGTTACCATTCGCGTCTTCTCCGGCGGACCGGAAGGTGGGGCCTTTAACTCGATCATCGACCGCGGTGCCCGCCAGGCGGCCATGGACACTGGCGCCAACGTCCAGATCGTCTATTCGAACTGGGACTTCGAACGCATGGTGACCCAGCTGCGCGACGCGATCGCCCAGCGACCGGACGGCATCGCCATGATGGGCCATCCGGGCGACGACGCGATCATGCCGCTGGCCGAACAGGCGGACGAGGCCGGCATCCGCATGATGTATGTGAATGTCGACGTGCCGGAGGTCCGCGCCCAGTTCGGTTCGGGCTATGTCGGTGCCAACCTTTACGATCAAGGCCGCGCCCTGGGCCAGGAAACCTTGCGGCTGGCAGGTGACCGGCTGGAACCCGGCGACGAGGCCATCGTGATGAGCCGTTGGGAATCGGCCAACCGCGCCTTGCGCGAGCAAGGGCTGGTCGATGTGTTGGAAGAGTTCGGGATGGAGGTCATCAAGCTGCAGGAGGCCCCCGGCGCCTCGTCCGACCAGTTGCTGCAGATCCCGACCCTTTCGACCACCCTGCTGAACAATCCCGAGGTGGAGCTGATCGGCTATCCGGGTGGACCGTGGCTGGGCACAGCGCCGGCGTTCATGGAGGCGGTCGACCGCGAGCCGGGCGACATCATCGGTGTCGGGTTCGACCTGTCGCAGCGGGTGATGCAGGCGTTCGAGGATGGCTACGTGCTCGTCACCTCGGACCAGCAGCCCTACCTTCAGGGCTACATGCCGGTGCTGTCGATTTGCCAGCAGGCGGTCTACAATCTGGCGCCGATGAACGTCGACACCGGTGCAGGGTTCGTCACCGCCGACAATTATCGCGACGTGGCGGAATTGGCCGAACAGGGCTATCGCTGACGCCAAGCCACGGCATCAAGGGGTGACCGCAGAGTCGCGGCAGACATGACGAGGCGCGGTTGAGCGAGCCCATTGTCGAACTGACCAACATCGTCAAGCGCTTCGGCAATGTGGCGGCCCTGCGCGGCGTCTCGCTGAAGGTGTTCCGGGGCGAAGTCCTGGGCCTGATCGGCGACAATGGCGCCGGCAAGTCGACACTGATCAAAACCTTGGCCGGCGTGCACCCGCCGGACGAGGGCGAGATCAGGATCAGGGGCCAGCACGTCAGCCCCTGGAACGCCGCCGCCGCGCGCGACAGCGGCGTGGAGACCGTGTTTCAGGATCGCGCACTGGCGCCCCAGCATTCGATCGTGACCAACATCTTCATGGGCCGCGAGATCACCGGGCGGCTCGGCTTCATCGATCACGCGCGTCAAATCCAAGAGGCCGGCCGGCTGATGCGCGAAATCGGCTTCACCTCGAAAGTGTTCAATCCGGAATCCACCGTCGGCCTTCTGTCCGGCGGAGAACGGCAAGGTGTGGCCATCGCCCGCGCGCTTTACAACGAGGCCGACGTCATCGTGCTTGACGAACCCACGACCGCGCTGTCGCTGACGGAAACCCAGAAGGTGTTCAACTTTGTCCGCACGGTGCAGGCCAGCGGCCGGTCGGTCGTGTTCATCGGCCACAACATCTACCACGTCTACGACATCGCCGACCGGTTCGTGGTGATCGACCGGGGCGCGGTGGCGTTCGAGGCGAGAAAGTCTGACTTCGGCGACGCCGACGAGCTGATCCATGTCATGCATGAGTTGGCGGAGACCGGAACGACCGACCATCGGGTCGCGGGCTAGCACGCAGGCGAAGGGGGCGAGCCGTTGGCGCAAGAAGCAGAGGTTTCCGGGTTCCGTCGCTTTTGGCGCCGCAATCAGCGCGCGGCCAACTCGCTTTTCACCTTTCTGGCGATCTGGGGCATCTTCACCGCCCTGAACCCGGCCCTGTTCACCAACTGGGTCACCTACAACGCGATCTTCCTGACCCTGCCGATCACGATCTTCCTGGTCACGACGCTGGTGTTCGTCATCGTCAGTGGCGAACTGGACCTCGCCTTCCCGTCCGTGATGGGGTTTTCAGGTTGGATGTTCGTGCTGGCCTATACCGCAGGCGTGCCGCCCTTTCCCGCCATGATCTTCGCGGTCGCCTGCGGCGCGGCCATGGGGTTCGGCATCGGCGCGCTGGTGGTCTATGGCCAGCTTTCGTCGTTGGTCGCGACCCTGGGGCTGAACTTCCTGATCCGCGGCATCATCAATATCGGCGCCCAAGGGCGCGCGATCTCCGCCTCGGACCTGCGTGACACGACCACCTACGCGGTTTTCGCCGAACGCTTCTTTCTGTTCCCGAACCAGATGTACTGGGCGATCGCCTGGATCATCTTCTGCACCATCCTGTTCCGCAGCCACCGGTTCGGCATCCGCGTGCAGCTGGTCGGCGACAACCCGGAATCGGCCGCGCAGATGGGCGTCAATGTAAAGCGGACCCGGATGATGGTGTTCGCCTTTTCCGGCCTCGGCGCCGGCTTGGCGGGGGTGTTCGCCATCTTCGTCAACTTCGTCTGGTGGCCGACCAATGGCGACGGCACGTTGCTGCCGGCGTTGGCCGCCGTCTTTGTCGGTGGCACGCCAACCTGGGGCGGCATCGGCACGGTGGTCGGCGGCGCCATCGGCGCGCTGACGGTCGGGTTTATCGAGTCCGGCGTCGTCGGCGTCGGCTTCTCCGGCTATTACGTTCAGTTCTTTTTCGGCCTGATCATCATCCTGTCGATCATCGCCCATCGGTTCTCCGGCAAGCGGGTACGCTAGGCGGGCGAAAAACAGGCCGAGCCTCTTGATTGACTAGAACTGTTTGAAACTGACTTGAAAGATATGCATGATGCCGGAATGACATTTCGGCATCAGGAAACGTCGGGCGACGATCACGCCACGCTGGGCAGAATCGGCACACGCCTGCGCCTGGCGCGGCGGCTGCGGGGGCTGAAGCTGAAGCAGTTGGCCGATCTCGCCGGCTGCTCGGAAAGCCTGCTGTCGAAGTACGAGAACGGCAAGGCGACCCCGTCGCTGCCCATGCTGCACCGGCTGGCGCGCGAACTGGGCTTCAACATCGGCTGGATGTTCGACGAGACGGAGGGCGACCCCGGCATCGTCTTCCGCCAGGGCGAAAGGCCGATGATCGCGCTGGACCCGCTGCGCCAGGGCGAGGGCATCAGCTTGGAGCGCGTGGTGCCCTACGACCCGAGCCATCTGCTTCAGTGCAACATTCACCACATTCGCGCGGGCGGCAGCAGCGACGCGCCGATCGCGCATGATGGAGAGGAGGTGGGATACGTCATCGAAGGGCAGGTCGAGCTGGAGATCGACGGGCAGGTCTACACCCTGTCGGCGGGAGACGCCTTCGTCTTCCGGTCTACCCTGCCCCACGCCTATCGCAACCCGTCGGACGAACCGGCCAGCATCTTCTGGGTGAACACGCCGCCGACATTTTGAAACAGGCCGTCTTGAAACCTTTCATTCAAGCAACTTGACCTAACCTCATGACCGCTTGAATAATCGCTGGATGGTCGGGTCCCCATCTGAGTTCGGGGCGCGACCGGGAAGGCTCAGTCAACAAGGGAGAAGGAAACCCATGTCGAAATCCATTGGCATCGCCGCGTTGGCCGCGGCCGGTTTGATGACGGGCCTCAGCGCCAGCGCATCGGCCGAAACCATCGCGCTGGTGACGATCAACCAGCAGGCGCTGTTCTTCAACCAGATCAATGATGGCGCGACGGCCGCCGCCGAAGAGGCCGGCGCCGAACTGGTGATCTTCAACGCCAACAACGTGCCGTCGGCCCAGAACGACGCCATCGAGACCTATATCAGCCAGGGCGTGGACGC
>JBCBSH010000130.1:0-13525 GCA_039819285.1 Pseudomonadota bacterium | reverse complement strand
GCAACATAGTCGCCATCAACCGTCAGGACGTTGTCCGTGCCCATGTCGTTGCTCGACAGGTCGATCAGACCCTCGTTCGTCAGGTTGCCCACGATCGTCGTGTTGTCGCCGGTCACCGGCTCGTCATTGTTCAGCAACAAAGCCGACGTCTGATCGATGAAGACCTCAATGTCGCTTGGGCCATCCGTTTCCAGAACCCCGCCAGTGAAGGTGACCTGGGAAAACAGGGCGATTTCCACGCTGTTCCATTCCGGCAGGCGGTCCGCGTTCACCGCGCCTGTCCAGGCGATGAAATTGAGCGTGTCATTGCCGATATCGAGCCCAGGGCCGGCATTGCCGTCGCCCGCGAAATTGCCGTCGCCGCCGCCCAAATTGTCGAAATCGAAACCACCTGAGACCGTGCCGACATCGTTCCCAAGGCCGCCCTGCGCATGATCGCCGATGATGCCGTCGACGAGGGTCACCGCATCGTTTCCAGGGCCGGCGAGGACGGCGCCGCCGACCGTGCCCCCCTCTATGAGGATGAAATCATCGCCGATTTGGTCGCCGATCCCGTCACCATGGATGGTTCCGCTGACCAGCGCGCCCAGCTGGATAACCGTGTCGTTGCCGCCTTCGCCAAACACGTCGCCGCGCACCGTGCCGGCGCTCATCACGATGGTGTCGTCGCCATCATCGTCCGGGAGTTGAACCGCCTCGTCCCGGTCGCCGAAGATGGCGCCGACATTGCCGCCCCTAAGGACGACGAGATCGTTGCCATCCGGCAGGCCGGTCATATCGCCGATGATCGCGCCTGTGACGAAGCCGCCGGAAATGTCGAACGTATCGTCGCCGCTGTTGCCCTCAACATCCTCGCCGACAGTACCGCCGGTCATGCTGATGAAGTCGTTGCCGGCATTGCCTTCGACATCGACATCGATAACGCCGCCCTTCACCTCGATGAAGTCGTTGCCTTCATTGCCCTGAATGTCGCCACCGACGAAACCGCTGAGCATCGTGATCCGATCGTCGCCGCCTTCGCCGAAGATGCTGTCGAAAACGGCCCCATCGACCATGGTGATCACGTCGTCGCCGTCTTCGTCCGGCTCGTCGGCAAAGTCGCTATCGCCGAACACCCTGAACACATTGCTGCCGGCGACCAAGGTGATCGTATCGTTGCCGTTTTTGCCGTCGGTGTTCCCGTCGCCTAAGACGCTCAATTGAACGAAGCCGGCGACCGTGATCACGTCGTCGCCTTCATTGCCCTCGATCGTGAACCCGACCTTGCCGCCTTGCATGTCGATGACATCGTCGCCGCCCTCGCCAAAGATGGCGCCGACGACGGTGCCGTCGATCATGGTGATCACGTCGTTGCCATCATCGTCGACGTCCCCGTCAAAGCCGCTGTCGCCAAAGACGTTGACGACATCGGCCCCGGCGCTCAGCGTGATGGTATCGCTGCCATCATCGCCCTCGGTGCGATCGCCAAATACACTGTCGAAGACAAAACCGCCGATGTTGATGACGTCGTCGCCCGCATTGCCCTCAACCGACTCGTCGACCGTGCCGCCTTGCTGATTGATGGTATCGTCGCCTTCATTGCCCTGGACGAAGGTGTGCGTAGACCCCAACAGCGTGATCGTGTCGCCCTTGCCGCCGCCCGTCACGTCACTGCCCAAACCGCCATCTGGCGGAATCGAGTTACACGTGATGGTGTCGGCCTCGGCCCCGCCATTGTAGCCGTTCGTGCCGTCCCCCACGCCGCTTGGATCGCCAAGGCAGAAGGCCGGGGCCGGCGCTGTGCCCAACGCGCCAAAGGCCAACGCGGACAATGCCGCCATGCTGGTCGACGCCAGCAGCCGGTAGGTTTTGCGGAACGCCATGGATCTAGATCCTCCAACAAGGTGTACATGCAACAGCAGCGCTGGCCATTGCGCCGATACTGATGGTGCCTAATCCGTCCAAAGCCGAAGTGTCCGACTTGTCCAGCGCGCACCGGCGCATTTCACGATCCGAAGCACGCGGCTGGCGGATTCGGCGGCCGGTAGTTCTATGATTGATAGTAGTAGCCTTGAGTCTTTCTGGTAAAGAGCTATTAAACGCAACCATTTCGAGGTGCGACAATTTGTTTGCGCTACGTTGACGAGCAAATCATGACCGGTGCTGAAGCAGTGGATTGTTGTCGCGTCGAAACACTGCGAAGGCCGGGCAATTCAGATGTGTGATCAAGGAAAACCGCCGTCCTGCGGGATCAGACCGGCGCTTGAGGCTGCCTGCGTGCCGTCTAAGCGGTTAACTCGGGTCGATCTCGGTCAGGCTTGTTGCGCGGGCAAGCCATCTCGGTCGGACCGGTTGGCTATTTGAGGATCGCTCTCAAAGAACCGCGAAGGTCGCCTTGTCGATGAAGTCCCAGTCGAGGTCGATGCCCAGGCCCGGCGCGCTGGGTGGGCGGGCGATGCCGTTTGCGATCGGGATCGGCTTGGCCAGGCCGAAAGCGAACTGATCGACCGGGGTCAGCAGTTCGAAATAGTCGCAATTGCCGATGGCGCAGGCGACGTGCAGGTTGACCAGGTCCAGCGGGTGATAGATCGCCGTGTGGATCTCGCAGTTCACACCGAACGCCTCTGCCGTGCGCGCCACCTTCAAGGTGCCGGTGATGCCGCCCGACCAGGACACGTCGGCGCGCACGCGGTCGACGGCCCCCGTGGCGATATAGGGCGCGTGGCTGTAGGGCGGCTTGGCCATCACCTCGCAGCCGACGATGTCGATGTCGAGCGACCGGGTCAGGCGCCGCAGTTGGTCGATGTCGCTGTCGAACAGCGGCTCTTCCAGCCAGAGATAGTCCAGCCGTTCCAACAGGCGCCCCAACCGCATCGCCTCGCTTGGCTTGTGGGCCGCCACCGGGTCGCTCATCAGGGTAAAGCCCGGCCCGACCGCTTCGCGCGCAGCCTCATGGGCCGCCATGTCCTCGGCCAGCGACCGCCCGGGCGGATGCAGCTTGTAGGCTTTGAAGCCGGCCTCCCGGGTCGCCAGCGCCTCGGCGGCGTAGGCTGCTGGGTCGGCGAGCACCAGCGAGCTGACATAGGCGGGTACGGCATCGCGCGCCTCGCCGATATATTGGTAGAGCGGCTGCCCGGCGGCTTCCGCCGCCAGCAGCCAGCAGACCACGTCGAACGGGCCATAGGCATAGATCGGCACATGGTGCCACCAGCGGTCGGCGACCCGCCACTCCAGCCAGCCCTTCTCCCGCGCCAACGGGTCGCGCCCGAGGAAGAACGGTTTCAGCGATGCCGCGGCGATCTCTCCGGCCGCTCTCGCGCCCCGCCCGGCAAAGCCGAAGCTGGCGGCCGTCAGCCCGTCATCCGTCGTCATCTCGATGACCAGGAACTCCAGCGCCGAGCCATGGCCGTCGCGCATGGCGCTGTCCGCCATGGGGGCGGCCTGCTCGTGTCGGCAAAGCCGGATTACGATGTCGGTGATGTGCATCGCGTCCGGCACGGTCGGCGATCAGGTCGGCGCGTCGGGATGCAACAGGCCGGCCGATTTCAGGTCCGACCAGAGGCCGTCTGGCAATGCGACGTCCATGAGGGCCAGGTTTTCGTCGAACTCCGCCTTCGAGCGGGCGCCGGGAATGACGCTGGCGACTAAGGGATGCCGCAGGACGAATTGCAGGGCGGCCGCTTTCATCGATGCGCCGTGGCTGTCGCAGACCTTGGCAATCGCGGCCACCCGATCCTGAATATGCTGCGGCGATTTGAAGTAGTTGTACGTGTCGCTGCCGGCCAGAATGCCCGAGTTGAAGGGCCCGCCGATGATGATGCTGGTGCCGCGCTGTTCGCACAGCGGAAAGAACCCGTCCAGCACCTCTTGCTCCAGCAAGGTGTAGCGGCCCGCCAGCAGGAAAACGTCCCAGTCATGGTGCTCCAGCGCCTCGGCGCAGACCTGCCACTCGTTTACGCCCATGCCGATGGCGCCGACAATGCCCTCTTCCTTTAAACGCTGCATGGCGCGGGCGCCGCCCGACATCGCCGTGGACATCAGCGCGGGATGGGCTTCGTCGCCATGGGTGTCGCGCCCGATATCGTGTTTCAGCAGGATGTCGATCCGGTCGGTCCCCAACCGGTGCATGCTGTCCTCGACCGAGCGCAGCACGCCGTCATAGCTGTAGTCGTACTCGACCTCGAACGGCAGCGGCTCGTGCCAGCCATCATCCGGGTCGCGCGGGCTGACGCGCCGCCTCAGCAGCCGGCCGACCTTGGTCGACAGCACGACCTTGTCGCGACCGAACAGGCGGATGGCGCGGCCCATCCTGTGCTCCGACAGGCCGTAGCCGTAGAACGGGGCCGTGTCGAGAAAACGGATCCCGGCTGCCAGCGCGACCTGGATGGTCTCGTCGGCGGTGGCGTCCTCCACGGCGGTGAAAAGACCGCCCAGCGCCGCCCCGCCCAGGCCAAGGGGCGTGACCGAGATGCCGGTGGCGCCGATCTGGCGTCTGGGGCTGATGGCTTTGCTGTCAGTCATCGCGAGGCACGCTCCGTTGCTGCGGCGGGAATAGGATCGATCTGCGCCGTCGGGGTCGACAGGCGTGCGGCCGCGTCACGCAGCCAGCCAAGAACCGTTTCGGTCGACGGTGCCGGCCGCCGGTCGATGCGCTTGATAAAGGGGATGGTCAGGGCTGCCAGCGCGTAGCCATTGGGGCCGAACACCGGTACGGACAGGTTGGTCACGCCCAGGATCTGTGAGCTGTCGCGCATCTCATATCCCTGGCGGCGCACTTCGCCGATCTGCTTCTTCAACTGGGTCATCGACATCGGCGCCTCGCCCTCCACCGCTTGGCGTTCCGACAGCATCTCCTGTCGCCGTTCCTCGCTTTGAAAGGCCAGCAGGACGTGGCCCGACCCGGTCCAGAACAGCGAGACGCTGGTGCCGACGCGCAAGGAGTAGGTCCACATGCCCGGCGCGTCGACCTGGGCGACCACGCGGCCATAGCCCGTGTCGTAGACCACCAGATGACAGGACTGTTCGGCCATGCGCGCCAGGTCGCGGATGACCGGCGTGGCCTCCGAAATCAGCCGCTGCATCGGCGGATGACGATGGGCCAGCGAGAACAGCTTCAGGGAGAGCTGATAGCGGTCGCTTGCGGCATTGCGGATGATGTAGCCGCGCCTGACCAGCCGATCGAGCATGCGGTAAAGCTCGTTGGCGGTGCGCCCCAATGCCTTGGCGATATCCGTTTGGGTCAGGCCGCCATCCTGGGCCGCCAGCAATTCCAAAATGTCCAAGCCCTTGTCCAGCGCAGGTGCGCGATAGCGGCTTTCTTGTTCTGCGGACACGTCGTGTCTCTCCCTAACGCTCGGCGGGACGCCGCGACCGCGTGCGACCCGAGGCGAGATTGCGCGTTGGCCGCTTGACCGGCAATCCCTTTTCCGTTTTACTAATGAATAGATCATTCATATCTGAGTGATCAAGTCGACTTTAGACCGCCGTCAGGGCGGCCGGGACCTTTGGTCACCACGTAAGGGAGGACGATTGTGACATATTCACCTCGAATGGGCCGCCTGTCGCCGTCCAAGTTGGCGGGCGCGCTGATTGTCGGTGTCTCGTTGGCAGCCATGACGCTGCCGTCGATGGCGCAGACCGACATCGACTACGGCAATTTCGACGGCTACACGCTGCGCGTGAAACTGATCGGCGGTGCGCAGTACGAGCCGCTTTATGCGCTTATCCCGGAATGGGAAGCCGCGACTGGCGCGACCGTCGACATCCTGTCGCGCGCCAATCACTTCGATCTTGATCGCGAGATCAAGCAGGACATCGCTGCCGGCACGCTGGATTGGTGCGTCGGGTCCAACCACACCAGCTTCGCCCCGCAATATGGCGCTATCTATCGGGATCTTCGGGAAATCATGCCCGAGGAGGTGCTGAACGAGTTCGTGCCGCGCACTCTGGAGCATTCCACGGTCGATGGCCGCCTGGTCCAACTGCCACGCCATTCCGACGTTTCCAACATGTACTACCAAGTGCATCTGTATGAGGACGAGGAGTCGGCCGCCGCGTTCGAGGCCGAGTATGGCTACCCGCTGGCGCCCCCGGAAACCTGGGATCAGGTGCGCGACCAGGCGATCTTCTTTGCCGATCCGCCGGATTTCTATGGCTTCCAATTCGTCGGCAAGGACGAGGCCGTTACCGGGCGCTTTTACGAAATCCTGGTTGCCAATGGCGGCCAACTGTTCAACGAGGATTTTGAGCCGACCTTCAATTCCGAAGCCGGGGTCGAGGCGCTGCAGTTCTTCGTCGATCTCTATGAGGCCGGCGCGGTTCCGGCCGGCGTGCCAAACTATCTGTGGGACGATACGGGCCTTGGGTTCGCGTCCGGCAGTGTCGCCCTCAATCTCGACTGGGCCGGCTGGGCCGCGTTCTTCAACGATCCGGAAAACTCAGCGGTCGCCGGCAATATCGGCGTGACGCGCGCGCCCATGGGGTCAGCGGGCATTCGCTCCGGCTGGTCCGGCTCGCACTCCTTCTCCGTGACCGAGACCTGCGACAATCCGGAGGCCGCGGCCAGCTTCGTCATGTTCCTGACCAGCCATGAGTCGCAGATGGTGGAGGCCAGAACCGGCCTGCTGCCGACCCGCCATCAGGTGTGGGACACGGCGGTGGACGAGTTCACCGAAAACGACAATGACTGGCTGGTTGAGGTCTTCGGTGCCTACTCCACATCGATGGCGGAAGACTCCTTCACCCCGCCGTTGATCCCGGAATGGATCGAGGTTTCCAACGTGCTTTGGCCGCGTCTGCAGGCCGCCATCGTGGGCGACATGACGGCCCAGGACGCCCTTGACGAAGCCGCCGAAGAGGCGCGCGAAGTCATGGAAGACGCCGGCTATCTCTAGCCTCCCTGGGCGGCGACCGTCGGCCTCGGCGGTCGCCGCTTTCAGCCTGAGGGCGCATTCGGTCGGTTACGGCCGCCCGAATGCGCCATTTTTTTAAAGCGTGGTAGCCTTCTGGTGACGACCTAGAGCCGGCCTTGTTGCGATGACCAAACTGTTTCGACGGTTGCCCTTGCCCGTGCTGCTGATTGCGCCGTCGATCGCGATCATTCTGTTCGTCGTCCTGCTGCCGCTGCTGTTCTCGCTTTACACCAGCTTCACGAACTACCGGCTGATCCGGCCCGAGACCTTGTGGGACTGGGTCGGGTTCCGCAACTACGAGCGGATCTTCGGCGACGCCGATTTCTGGTGGGCCTTCCTGCGCACGATCATTTTCCTGACCATCGCGCTAAATTTGGAACTGGTGCTGGGCCTGTGCCTCGCCTTGTTGATCAATAAGATCACCTGGGGCCAGCGCACGCTGCGCACCATCATGATGTTCCCGATGATGTTCTCGCCCATCCTGGTCGGGTTCCAGTTCCGCTACATGTTCAACGACAATATCGGTGTCGTGAACAACGCCCTGCAGGCGCTGGGCCTGACCGATCAGGCGATCCCCTGGCTGGTCAATGAATGGCTGGCCAACTTCTCGATCATCTTCGCCGAGGTCTGGATGTCGACCTCGATTTTCGCGATCCTGCTGCTGGCCGGCCTGCTGGCCATCCCGCGCGACCCGATCGAGGCGGCGAAGGTCGATGGCTGCACCAACTTCCAGGTCTTTCGGCACATCACCCTGCCGTTCCTGATGCCGTTCGTGTTCATCGCCTTGGCGATCCGTTCGCTGGATGTCGCGCGCGCCTACGACATTGTGAACGTCATGACCGGGGGCGGGCCGGCCGGTCGGACCGAGCTGTTGTGGACCATGATCGCGCGGGTCGGCTATGACGATGCCCGTATGGGCCGGGCCAACGCCATGGCCTATGTCTCGATCATTCTGTCGATCGCCTTTACCGCCTACTTCTTCAAGAAGCTTCTGGCCGCGCGCCGCTATATGGGCGGGGTCGCCTGATGCGGCCGAAGACGCGCCTGCGCCGGACGCTTGTTTGGCTTGGTACGCTGTTCGTCATGGCGGCGATCTGCCTGCCGGGCGCCTGGGTTGTGTTCAGCGCCTTCCGGCCGAACCGCGAGATCCTGGCGCGCCCGGCGATCTGGTGGCCGGAACAGTTCGGGCTTGGCAATTTCATGCGCATGTTCGGCATCGGCGGGGAACAGATCGCGATCCCGGTCGGCTCCTACTTCATGAACTCGCTGATCATCGCCCTGACCTCGACCTTCGTGGCCGTGTTCATCGGCATGGCCGGCGGCTACGCGTTCGCGCGCTTCCGCTTTCGCGGCAAGAACGCGATCTTTCTGGGCCTCATGCTGTCGCGCACCGTACCAGGCATCGCCCTGTCGCTGCCGCTGTTCATGGTCTGGAGCCGGCTGGGCCTGATCGACACGCCGCTCGGCCTGATCATCGTCTATGTCGCCATGAACGTGCCGTTCACGGTCTGGCTGACCGACGGCTTTTTCCGCCAGGTCCCGGTCGAGATGTCCGAGGCGGCGCAGATCGATGGCTGTACGCGCTGGCAGGCCTTTTGGCGCGTGGAGTTTCCGTTGGCGCGCGCCGGCATCGCGTCCGCCGGCATCTTCGCCTTTCTGATCAGTTGGAACGAATACGCGCTGGCCTCTGTGCTGACCCGCTCGACCGACAGCCGGACACTCCCGGTCGGGCTAATGGATTTCAGCGCCCAGTTCACCATCGATTGGGCGGGCATGTGCGCAATGGCGGTGTTGATCATCATCCCGGCGCTGATTCTCACCTTCATCGTCCAGAAACACTTGATCGCCGGCCTGACCTTCGGCGGCGTCAAAGGGTAGGGGGCCATGGCAACCGTCAATCTCAGCCAGGTGGTCAAGCGCTACGGCAAGCTTGAGGTCGTGCACGGCATCGACCTGGACATCGCCCATGAGGAATTTGTCGTGCTGGTCGGCCCGTCGGGCTGCGGCAAATCCACGACCTTGCGCATGATCGCGGGGCTGGAGGAGATCTCCGGCGGCGAGATCCGCATCGGCGACCGCATGGTCAACGATCTGCCGCCCAGAGCGCGCAACGTCTCCATGGTGTTCCAGAACTACGCGCTCTATCCGCACATGTCGGTGCGCGAGAATCTGGGCTTCTCCCTGAAGATCGCCAAGCAGCCGGCCAACACGATCGACGAGCGGGTGGCGGAGGCCGCCGACATTTTGGGCCTGAGCGACCTGATGGACCGGACACCGGCCCAGCTTTCCGGCGGCCAACGCCAGCGCGTCGCCATGGGCCGCGCCATCGTGCGCCATCCGGACGTCTTCCTGTTCGACGAGCCCTTGTCGAACCTGGACGCCAAGCTGCGCGTGCAGATGCGCACGGAGATCAAGCGACTGCACCAAAAGGTCCGCACGACCGTGGTCTATGTCACCCACGACCAGGTCGAGGCCATGACGCTGGCCGACCGCATCGTCATCATGCGAGACGGCTATATCGAGCAGGTCGGCTCGCCGTTGGAGCTGTTTGAGCGGCCGGCCAACACCTTCGTCGCCGGCTTCATCGGCTCGCCGCCCATGAACCAGGTGCGCGCCCGCATCGCTGCCAAGGACGGGGGCCCGGTCGTCTCCGTCGCGGACAGTCTCGATCTGCCGGTCCCGGGCCGCTTGCGCGACCAGGTGCGGGCGGACCAGGACGTCGTGCTCGGCTTCCGCGCGGAGGACTTCATGCCCGAGGGCCACGAGTTGAAAACCGACGGCGCCTTGATGCGCTTCAAGCAGACCGTTTCGATCGCCGAGCCGCTGGGCACGGAGACGCTGCTGTTCACCGAGTTCGGCCAGCAGGAGGTGCTCTCCAAAATGTTCAACCCGCGCCCGGTTGCCGAAGGCGAGGAAATCGGCTTCGCGCTGAACATCGATCGCCTGCACCTGTTCGACGCGGCCAGCGGCCGTTCCCTGGAGGGCTGAGCGATGGCCAGAATCGAACGTGTCGAACTGCGCATGGTCGACCTGAAGCCCAAGGTGCTGCGCACTGATGCGGTGCAGACCTTCGTCAGCCAGGAAACCCCGATCGTCACCATTACGGACAGCGACGGCGCCGTGGGCACCGGCTACAGCTATACGATCGGCACCGGCGGCCCGTCCGTCATGGCGCTGTTGGAACGCACGCTGGCGCCGGCGCTGATCGGCCGGGACGCGGCGGAGGTCGAGCGGATCTGGCGCGATCTGCTGTTCAAGACCTATGCCACCTCCGTCGGCGCCATCACATCGCTGGCCTTGGCGGCGATCGACACCGCGCTGTGGGATCTGCGCTGCATCAAGGCGGGCCTGCCGCTGCACATCATGGCCGGCGGGGCGCAGCCCTCGGTACCGCTTTACACCACGGAGGGCGGCTGGCTGCATATCGAGGCGGCCGCCCTGATCGAAGACGCCATGAAGGCGAAGTCGCTGGGTTTCGGCGGTTCGAAGATCAAGATCGGCCGGCCGCCGGCGGAAGACGTGGCGCGCCTGGCCGCGGTGCGCGAGGCGGTCGGCGACGATTTCGAGATCATGACCGATGCCAATCAGGCCTTCCGCGTCGACGAGGCGATCCGGCGCGCGCGGTTGCTGGAACCGCTGGACGTCGCCTGGATGGAGGAACCGTTGCCCGCGCACGATCTGGGCGGCCATATCCGCCTCGCACGGTCGACCAGCCTGCCGATCGCCGTGGGCGAGAGCATCTACAGCACCGGCCATTTCCGCGAATATCTGCAGCGCGAGGCCGCCTCGATTATCCAGGCCGACGTGGCGCGCATCGGCGGCATCACGCCCTGGCTGAAGGCTGCGCACATGGCCGAGACCTTCAACATACCCATCAGCCCGCACTTCCTGATGGAACTGCACGTCTCGCTGTGCAGCGCCGTGCCCAATGCGCGCTGGGTCGAATACATCCCGCAGCTGGACACGCTGACCGAGGCTGGCATGACCATCAAGGACGGCCGGGCCTATCCGTCCGACGCGCCGGGCATCGGCATCGCCTGGAACTGGGACGCGGTGAAGGCCCAAAGCCTGCCGGGCAGCCACCACATCATCACCGAGGCAGCGTCATGACGCGCATGGGCATGGTGATCGGCATCCGCCCGGAAAAGATCGCCGAGTACAAGAAGCTGCACGCCGAAACCTGGCCTGAAATCCTGGCCAAGATCAGTGACTGCAATATCCGCAACTACTCCATCTTCCTGCGCGAACCGGAAAACCTGCTGTTCGGCTATTGGGAGTATCATGGCGCGGATTTCGCGGCCGACGCGGCGAAGATGGCCGCCGATCCGGTCACGCAGCGCTGGTGGCAACTAACCGACCCGTGCCAGAACCGCCTGGCCAGCGCCAAGGAGGGCGAGCAATGGTCGATGATGGAAGAGGTGTTTCACCATGACTGATGGTTATCATGACTGACGGGGCTGCCGATCCGCTGACCGCCCGGCTGGAGCAATGCTACACCGGCGTGGTCCATGACGTGATGCGCGATATGGGCCTGCGCGACTTCGTGCTGCCGCCCGAAATCCGGCCGATCCTGCCGGACCGCACCTTGGCCGGCCCCATCTTCACCCTGCGCGGCCATGTCGACCCGTCGGCCGACGCGCACCAGACCCTGCTGGAATGGACGGGCTTTCTCAGCAAGGCCAAGCCCGGCCATGTGGTGATCTGCCAGCCCAACGACCGCACCATCGCCCATATGGGCGAATTGTCGGGCGAAACCTTGCAACTGCGCGGCGTGAAGGGCTACATCGTCGATGGCGGCTGTCGCGACGTCGACTTTCTGTTGAACATGGGCTTTCCGGTCTGCTGCCGTTACTTCACGCCGAAGGACGTGGTCGGCTATTGGCTGCCCGACGGCTTTGACGCGGTGATCGATATCGGCGGCGTCACCATCCGCCCGGGCGACTATGTCTGCGCCGATCGGGACGGCATCTGCATCATCCCGAAGGACATCGCGGATGAGGTGGTCACCAAGTCCGAGGTCGCGATCGCCACGGAGAACAAGGTGCGCACGGCCATCCTGGCCGGCACCGACCCGCAGGAAGCGTATCTGAAGTATGGCAAGTTCTGACCCTGCACCCGCCCCCGCCTCTATTAAGGACCACCGATTGCTGCTGTTGCGGCCGGAGGACAACGTCGTCTGCGTCTGCGCCAACCTGGCCGCCGGCGACACGGTGTCGATCGATGATGGCGAGATCACCGTTCCGGAGGACGCCGCCGTTGGCTTCAAGCTGGCACGCCACGATCTGGCGCCGGGCGACAAGGTGCTGAAATACGGCGCGCCGATCGGCTCCGTCACCCAGCCGATCGCCAAGGGCGCGGTGGTGCATACGCACAATTTGAAGAGTGACTATCTGCCGACCTACACGCTGACCGGCGACACCCGCTTTATCGAGGCGGCGCCATGATTACCGGCTATCCGCGCGCCGACGGCCGCAAGGGCATCCGCAACATCATCGTCGTCGCCTATCTGGTCGAATGCGCCCACCATGTCGCGCGTGAGATCGTCTGGCCCTATCGCGACCAAGAGGTCCAGCTGATCGGGTTCCCCGGCTGCTTCCCGAACGCCTATGCGGCGAAGATGATGCAGCGGTTGACGACCCACCCGAATGTCGGCGGCGTCTTGCTGCTGTCGCTCGGCTGCGAGGGCTTCGACAAGTATTCCCTGCGCAAGGCAATTAAGGAGAGCGGCCGCCCGGTCGAAACCCTGGTGATCCAGGCCTCCGGCGGCACCCGCAAAACCATGGAGGCCGGCCGTGCCTGGGTCGAACGCACGCGCAAGCTGCTGGATGAGCAAGAGCGCGTGCAGATGGACCTGGACGAGCTGGTCATCGGCACGATCTGCGGCGGGTCGGACGGCACCAGCGGCCTGACCGCCAACCCGGCCATCGGCCGCGCCTTCGATCTGATGACCGAGCGCGACATGGCCTGCATCTTTGAAGAAACGGGCGAGCTGATCGGATGCGAACAGCATATGGCCACACGGGCCGCCACGCCGGACCTGGCGCGCGAGATCGTCGCCTCGGTGGCCAAGGCGGCGAAGTACTACGCCGTGCTCGGCCACGGCTCCTTCGCCCCGGGTAATGCCGATGGCGGCCTGACCACCTTGGAAGAGAAGTCGATGGGCGCCTACGCTAAAAGCGGCGCGTCGGACATCGTCGGCCTGATCAAGCCGGGCGACATCCCGCCGTCCGGCGGCCTTTACCTGTTGGACGTGGTGCCGGACGGCGATGTCCGCTTCGGCTTCCCGAACATTTCCGACAATGCGGAGATTGCGGAGCTGATCGCCTGCGGCTCACACATCATCCTGTTCGCCACCGGCCGCGGTTCGGTCGTCGGCTCGGCCATATCACCGGTGATCAAGGTCTGCGCCAACCCGGTGACCTATCGCAAGCTGGAAGAGGACATGGATGTCGATGCCGGCGCGATCCTGGAAGGCCGCCGCACCCTGGACCAGGTCGGGCAGGAAATCTTCGATCTGACCCAGACGGTGGCCGGCGGCACGGCGACCAAATCCGAAGCGCTTGGCCATGCCGAGTTCATTTTGACCTATAAGAGTTTTGAGCCCATCGGGCCGTCCTGCTTGCCCCGCGCAAGCT
>JBCBSH010000129.1:0-13553 GCA_039819285.1 Pseudomonadota bacterium | reverse complement strand
ATGCGTTGGGCCAGTATCTGCTAGGCTGGATGCTGGTGAATGGTCACGGCACCGACGCGGATGCGATCGCAGCCATCCCGCTCTACGAGGCTGCGGCCAATCAAGGGCTGATCGCGGCGCAGACGGCGCTGGGCAATCTGTTCACCTATGGCGCGGACGGCATCGAGATCGACTATGGCGAGGGCGACTTTTGGTACGCCCAGGCGGTGCAGAACGGCGACCCGCAGGCGATGAACGGTTTCGCCTGGTCCCTGGTGGTCCGCGACCAGAACCTGCTGGACGCGCTGGGCATCTCGGAGACCTCCGTCGCGCTGGAGCCGGGAAGCGCCGCCTCGATCGACACGCTCGGCACCATCCGCCTCTTGTTGGGCCGGTACGCGTCGGCGGCGAAGTATCTGGAACTGGCCGTCGAGCTGCAGCCGGACTATCCGCCCTTCATGGACCGGTTAGGCGACGCCTATGCCGGCATGGGGGACGATGCCGAGGCGCGGGCCCAGTGGGAAGCCGCGATGGAGGCGGTGGCGACCTACGAGGGCGGGTATGACGAGTTGTGGGACATCGACGCGCTGCGCGGCAAGCTTGGCCTTTAGGACGAGCGGCATCGGTGACCGGGTCGCTGCACACCCCATTTCAGCGGGTCGATGGGGACGTTGGCGGCGATTGCGAGGACTGGCGCCCTAGCCTGACCGGTGGTCAACGTTGCGATCGTGCGCAATGCTGCAAGGATCGCTCGGCCTCGGCGCGGCGATGAGACAAGCGTCCGCCGAACCAACCTGTTCCCATTGAACGCGATCGCCTGTAGGAAAGCCCCTGCCGCCGCCAAAGCGGGGCCGCCGCTTGCCCCGACTCAATCGATGCTTTAAGCAAGTTCACAATAACAACCAGTTCTTTACTGCTGTTGATGGCCAACGACCAACAAAGCGTGCTGATCGTCAACGGCCCGAATCTCAACTTGCTGGGACTTCGGGAACCGACGATCTACGGCACCGATACGTTGGCCGACCTGGAAGCGGCCTGCGCCGACAGAGGCGCCGATCTGGGCCTGGCGATCGACTTTCGCCAAAGCAACCTGGAAGGTGAGATCGTTGGCTGGATCCAAGAGGCGCGGCAGGTTCAAGACGGCATCATCATCAACGCCGCGGCCTATAGCCATACCTCGATCGCTATTCTCGATGCGCTTCAGGCGGCGGAACTGCCCGTGATCGAGGTTCATCTGTCCAACATCTACAAGCGCGACCGGTTTCGGCACCATTCCTACATCAGTCAGGCGGCCCAAGGGGTAATTTGCGGTCTCGGCGCCCATGGCTATGTTTTGGCGCTGGACGCTATGGCCGGCTTGCTGGAAAACGGCGGCCCTTGATGCAATTCTCCAGGAGACATGGCCCCATGGCCCGGTTCCAAATCGACGACGCGCTGATCCGTAAGCTGGCCGAGCTGTTGGACGAGACCGGCCTGACGGAGATCGAGTTCGCCGAGGGCGACAAGCGGCTGCGCGTCGCAAAGACGGTGAACCAGACGGTAACCGCCTCGACACCGTCGGTCGTGCAGGTGGCGGCGGAGGCGCCGCAAGCTGCGGCGACAGGTGCCGACGCGCCGGCCAGTGGCGGCACGCCGGACGGTGCGGTGACGTCGCCGATGGTCGGCACCGTCTACCTGGCGCCAGAACCGGGTGCGCCCAACTTCGTGAAGGTCGGCGATAGCGTCAGCGAGGGCCAGACGCTTCTGATCGTCGAGGCGATGAAGGTCATGAACCCGATCCGCGCGCAGCGGTCCGGAACCGTCAAGCAGATCCTCGTCGACGACGCCCAGCCGGTGGAATTCGGTGAAGTCCTGCTGGTCGTGGCCTGACCGGACATGTTCGAAAAGGTTCTGATCGCCAATCGGGGCGAGATCGCGCTTCGCATCCATCGCGCCTGCCGCGAGATGGGCATCTCCACGGTGGTCGTGCACTCCACGGCGGACGAAGACGCCATGGCCGTGCGGCTGGCCGACGAGGCGGTCTGCATCGGGCCGCCGAAATCGCGCGACAGCTACCTCAACATCCCCGCGATCCTGTCCGCCGCGACGATCACCGGTGCCGACGCGATCCATCCCGGCATCGGCTTTCTCGCCGAAAATGCCCAGTTCGCCGAGATGGTCGAGGAACATGGCTTCGCCTTCATCGGCCCGACCGCCGACCACATCCGGATCATGGGCGACAAGATCGCGGCGAAGGAGGCCGTGTCGGGCGTGGGCCTGCCGGTCGTCCCGGGCTCCGACGGCGCCGTGACCAGCGTCGAGGCCGCGCAAACGACCGCCGATGAGATCGGCTATCCCGTCCTGATCAAGGCCACGGCCGGCGGCGGTGGGCGGGGCATGAAGATCGCAAACAATGCCGGCGAGGTCGCCTCGGCGTTCTCAATGGCGCGCAGCGAGGCCAAGGCGGCGTTCGGCGACGACAGCGTCTACATGGAACGCTACCTCGGCCGTCCGCGCCATATCGAGATCCAGATCCTGGCGGACGGGCACGGCAACGTCGTGCATTTCGGCGAACGCGACTGCTCGGTCCAGCGGCGCCATCAAAAGGTCATCGAAGAGGCCCTGTCGCCGGCGTTGAACGCCGAGCAGCGCGATATGATCGGCAGCCTGGCGGCGCGCACGGCGCAGAAGCTGGGCTATCGCGGCGTCGGCACCATGGAGTTCCTGTACGAGGATGGCGAGTTCTTCTTCATCGAGATGAACACCCGCCTGCAGGTCGAACACCCGATCACCGAGATGATCACGGGCATCGACCTGGTGCGCGAACAGATTCGGGTCGCCGCCGGCGCACCGCTGGGCTACGAGCAATCCGACATCACGTTCAGCGGGCATTCCATCGAATGCCGGGTGAACGCGGAGGATTCGGAGACCTTCGCCCCCTCGCCGGGCCGCGTGCGAAGCTTTCACGCTCCCGGCGGGCTGGGCATACGCGTCGACAGCGCGCTTTACGACGGATACAGCGTGCCACCCTATTACGACAGCCTGATCGCCAAGCTGATCGTGCACGGCACAACCCGAAACGAGTGTTTGATGCGCCTGCGCAGGGCATTGGAGGAATTCGTGATCGAGGGAATTTCGACCACCCTGCCCCTGCATGCGCGATTGATTGCCGAGCCGGACTTCGTGAACGGCGATTACGACATTCACTGGCTTGAGAAATTGATGCAGGGCGACTGACGCCCCATCTGAGACTTGGTTGGTTTCGAGAACCTCGGATCTCGGTTTGGCCGATGGTTGAGATTACGCCGGACCTGGTGCTGCGGGCTTACGCCAGCGGCTACTTTCCAATGGCCGAATCGGCCCGTTCGGCGACCCTGTTATGGGTCGACCCGCCCCAACGCGGCATCATTCCGCTGGATGGCCTGCACGTCTCCCGATCCCTGCGGCGGCTGGTGCGGCGCGGCCGATTCGACGTGACCATAAACCGGGCGTTTGACCGCGTGATCGGTGCCTGTGCCGAGGCGACGCCCGGCAGGCCCGAAACCTGGATCAACCAGGACATCCTGGATCTCTACGGCGCCCTGCACCGGCGCGGCCACGCCCATTCGGTCGAATGCTGGGACGGCGAGGACTTCGCGGGCGGCCTGTACGGCGTCTCGCTGGGCGGGGCTTTCTTCGGCGAGAGCATGATCAGCCGCCGTACCGATGCCAGCAAGGTCGCGCTGGTGCATCTGGTCGCGCAACTTCGCGTCGACGGCTATATGCTGCTGGACACCCAGTTCAAGACCGACCATCTGGCCCGGCTTGGCTGTGTCGAGATCCCTAAGGAGGATTACGAACGCCGGCTCGATACGGCGTTGACCATTCTACCGCAGTTCGGCGCCAACGACCGTGGGGGGGAGCTGGCGGAGATACTACAGCCGTCGTGACGGCAGCGCGGGCGGCAGCGGCGGATTGCCGGGCAGCCCGAAGACGGCCTCGCGCGCCATGTCCTCGGGCGGTTGCGGCACCTCGTCGACGCAGCCGACCAGCCACAGATCGTAGACCGGGTGTTCCATCGCCGAGATCGCCCGCGCAGCGGAGAACATCCAGCCGCTGAAGCTGTCCCCGGCCTCGTCGCCCGGCGGTTCGTCGATGACCTCGAGGAAAACGGCGTTCTGCGCGTCGCCGTCGGCCCCGGTCGTCTGGCAGGCGCGCACAGTGATGGTCAGCGTTCCGAACGTCGCCGTTTCGCCGACGCCGACCGCAAGCGGCGACACGCTGGCGGTAATCTTGTCCAGGGCACTTAACATCGCGAAGGATCGCGACTGATTGGGCTGGGGCCGCAAGCGCGCCTCGGTCTCCTGCCAGGGCGCCGGCGCGGGCTCGCTGTCGAGCGAGCCCAGCAGATCCTCAATCGTCTGCGGGGTCCCGCCATCGCCCTGCGGGGTCACGAGCTGTTGCTGGCCCGTGGCCATCGCGGGAACGGTCAGGGCAGCGGCAACACAGGCCGCTAGGCAGAGCCGACGGACCATCCGGGTCTGACCCTCAATTGTCGAACAGGGACGGCGCGTCGGACTCGCCGCCATCCGAGGCCGAACCGTCGCCGCTGTCCATGCCGTAGATGAAGTGGCCGATCAACTGATCCAGACCCGGTGTCGCTTGGGTATAGATGATGGTGCCGCCCGGCTGGATCATTTCCGGGTCACCGCCAGGATCGAGGGCCATGAACCGGCCGCCCAGCAGGCTCTCGCTGGCCACGGTGGCAAATGTATCGACCGGCAACTCGATATCTGAATCGATGCTCATCCGCACTTCGGCGAGGTAGGTCGTCGGGTCCAGCCGCGTGCTGGTCACCTGGCCGACGCGCACACCGCTGATGGAGACCTCCGACCCCGGCTCAAGCCCGTCGATCCGGTCGAACCGCGCCATCACCTCGTAGCCGCTGACCGACCCAACGTCGGCACTGCCATAGGCGAAGAACAGGAAGAACGCGGCCACCGCCAGCACGACGGCGCCCATCACGGTTTCGATCACGTTTCTTTTCATGGCGTGCCGTGTCTGTTGTTGTGAGCCGCGATGCGGCGACAAGCCCGGCCGGCGGTCTTTAGGACGGCGTCCAGGGTTCGTAGTCGCCGGTCGCGCGTGCCCTCTGGCCACCCATCAGCGTGTGGCCCGGCGGCAGATAGGCGGCCGTCGTGCCCGTTTGATTAGGTTCGTACGCCTCCTGCCAGGGCCGACGGTTCGGGTTTTCCGCACTCGGAACCACATCCGTCTGGTGATGCAGCCAGCCATGCCATTCGGGCATCACCCGACTCGCTTCGATATCGCCACCTTTGTAGATCACCCAGCGCCGTTCACGCTTGCCGGGCCGGGCCTTACGGTCGCGATAGTAGCGGTTGCCCGCACTGTCCTCGCCGACAAGCTTGCCGCGGCGTCGTAACGTGGTCCAGCGCGCGAGCAGCCGAAAGCCCAATTCATACATGCCTGCCATTGCTCGTCCGCGCTTCGTTCAAAGTGTTACCGGATATCTAGGGCGCCCAAAGGCGGTCGGAATATGACATCGCGGCGGCAAATCGTCCAGCCCGCCAAGCCACGGCCATGATCCGGCCGGGTCCGGCGAAAAGCTCAATGCTGCACTGCAAAACGGACAGCTGTCATCGGCAATACAACAGATTAGCTGTCGCCTGTCGGATTGCTTCGCCGCGCAGCGCGCCCACCGCCCCACGGCCCAGCGTCACGCACACAACCATGCAAGCATCGAGACCAAGAGAAGTACAATGTCACAAGGAACGATCACAACCGAACACGCCGACCTGTTCGACGGCCTGTCCGCCATCGCGGTCGAGCGCCGCGCACGCGTCCTACGCGCCCGCGCCACGGCAGACGCTTTGAGCCAGGCTTGGACCGGGGTCTGGACCGCTATCCAACGCGGCTACGGGGCCATCACCAGGGGCATGCAAAATCGCCGGCTGGTCAACGAACTGTCCCAGCTTGACGATCGGCTCTTGGCCGACGTAGGCCTGAACCGCACCACGCTCGCGGCCGACCTGAAGCGGGGCCGCGAGGCGGAGCATGTCTTCGTGCCCGCGCCGCTAACAGGCAAGGCATTGCTGTTCCCGAAGGTGGTAACGAAGGTGCCGGCCAACAGCGACACGGCGGACGAACGCCGCGTCGCTTAAGGGTTAAACCAATATCTCAAGCAAAGCCCCGACGGCATTGCCGTCGGGGTTTTTTTGTGTCCAGAACGCAACATGCTGCGGAAAAACCACACTCATCCCCATTATTGTCTGTACACCCCTAGATGATGTGTCATCATCGTCGGCTGTTGACTAGATACAGCGGTTCGGAGGGCTCTCGCTAGACTCGCGACCGAATCGCCGACCACTCAGGGGACCGGCCATGCGGATAGAGCGGCGATTCACGGCAAAGGGGCAAGACCCGTACGACGCAATCGAGTTTCGAGAAGCGACGAGCGAGATCCGCAACCCCGATGGCTCGATCGTGTTTCGCCAGGACGGCATCGAGGTGCCGGCGGCATGGAGCCAGGTCGCGGCCGACATTCTTGCCCAAAAGTATTTCCGAAAGGCGGGCGTCGCCGCGCGACTGAAGCCGGTCGAAGACCCGGACGTGCCGGAGTTCCTGTGGCGCAATCAGCCGGACGACAAGGCGCTGGCGAGACTGCCGGAGGGCGAGCGGTATGGCGGCGAAACCTCATGCCGGCAGGTGTTCGACCGGCTGGCCGGGACCTGGACCTATTGGGGCTGGCAAGGTGGCTATTTCGACAGCGCGGAGGATGCGCGCGCCTATTACGACGAGATGCGGATCATGCTGGCGCGCCAGATGGGCGCGCCGAACAGCCCGCAATGGTTCAATACGGGCCTGCACTGGGCCTACGGCATCGATGGCCCGTCGCAGGGCCACCACTATGTCGACTTCCGCACCGGCGAGCTGACCAAGTCGGACAGCGCCTACGAACACCCGCAGCCGCACGCCTGTTTCATCCAGTCCGTGGCCGACGATCTGGTCAATGACGGAGGCATCATGGATCTGTGGGTGCGCGAGGCACGGCTGTTCAAGTACGGCTCCGGCACCGGCACGAACTTCTCGCGCATTCGCGGCGAGACCGAGCCCCTGTCCGGCGGCGGCAAGTCGTCCGGCCTGATGAGCTTCCTGAAGATCGGTGACCGGGCGGCCGGCGCTATTAAGTCCGGCGGTACGACCAGACGCGCGGCCAAGATGGTCACGGTCGACATCGACCATCCGGACATCGAGGCTTACATCGACTGGAAGGTCGTGGAGGAACAGAAGGTCGCCGCCCTCGTCGCCGGCTCGAAGCTGGCGCGTAAGCATATGAAGGCAGTGATGGCCGCGTGCACCGGCGCCGATGGCGCGGCGGACGGCGTCTTTGACAAGCTGGACGATGATCAGCGCTTTGACGCCAAGGCCAATCCGGCGCTGAAACGCGCCATCAAGGCCGCGCGGGCGGCGATGATCCCGGACAATTACATCCAGCGGGTGATCCATTTCGCCCGCCAGGGCTATGTCGATATCGACTTCAAAACCTACGACACGGACTGGGACTCGGACGCTTATCTGACCGTCTCAGGCCAGAACTCCAACAACTCGGTCCGGATCACCGACGGGTTCCTGGAACAGGTTCTGGCCGATGGAGAATGGACCCTCACCCGCCGGACCGATGGCGCGCCGGCCAAGACGGTGAAGGCCGCCGATTTGTGGGAAAAGATCGGCTATGCCGCCTGGGCCAGCGCCGACCCCGGCCTGCAATTCGACACCACCATCAATGATTGGCACACCTGCCCCAACAGCGGCCGCATCGACGCCTCGAACCCGTGTTCAGAATACATGTTCCTGGACGACACGGCGTGCAATCTGGCCTCGCTGAACCTGATGGCGTTCCGCGACGCCGATGGGGGCTTTGACGCGCAAGCGTTCGAGCATGCCTGCCGGCTGTGGACCATCGCGCTGGAGATCTCCGTGCTGATGGCCCAGTTTCCGTCGGAGGAAATCGCCAAGCGGTCCTTCGACTATCGTACGCTGGGGCTCGGTTTTGCCAATATCGGCGGCCTGTTGATGGCCAGCGGCATTGCCTATGACAGCGACGAGGGCCGCGCGCTGGCTGGTGCCATCACCGCGATCATGACCGGCGTCGCCTACGCCACCTCAGCCGAAATGGCAGAGGAACTCGGCAAGTTCCCCGGCTATGACGCCAACGCCGAGGCCATGTTGCGGGTTATCCGCAATCATCGGCGGGCCGCCCATGGCGAGGCCGAAGGCTATGAGGGCTTGAACGTTGCCCCTGTGCCCTTGCACGCTGCCGACTGCCCCGACCCCGCCCTGATCGACGCGGCCAAGGCGGCGTGGGATCGGGCATTGTCGCTGGGCGAGGCCCATGGCTATCGCAATGCGCAGGCGACGGTAATCGCGCCGACAGGGACAATCGGCTTGGTCATGGACTGCGACACCACCGGTATCGAGCCCGATTTCGCCCTGGTGAAGTTCAAGAAGCTGGCCGGCGGCGGCTATTTCAAGATCATCAACCGGGTGGTGCCGACCGCGCTGGCCAAGCTCGGCTACGACCCGGACCAGATCGAGGACATCGTCCGCTATGCGGTCGGTCACGGCACCCTGGCAGGATCACCGTCCCTCAACCACACGGCGTTGAAGGAAAAGGGCCTTGGCGAGGCGCAGATCCAGGCGGTCGAACAGCAGCTAGGCTCGGCCTTCGACATTCGGTTCGTGTTCAACAAATGGACGTTGGGCGCGGACTTCTGCACCGACACGCTGGGCATTCCGGCCGCCACGCTGGACGATGTGAGCTTCGACCTCTTGGCCCATCTCGGCTTTTCGAAAGACGCGGTCGACGACGCCAACACCTATGCCTGCGGCGCCATGACCCTTGAGGGCGCGCCGCATCTGAAACCGGCGCACCTGCCGGTGTTTGATTGCGCCAACCCGTGCGGCCGGCACGGTACCCGCTATCTCAGCGCCGAAGCCCACATCCGCATGATGGCGGCCGCTCAGCCCTTTATCTCCGGCGCGATCTCAAAGACCATCAACATGCCCAACGGCGCCACGGTCGAGGACTGCAAGGACGCCTATCTGTTGAGCTGGCGCCTGGGCCTGAAGGCAAACGCGCTCTACCGCGACGGGTCGAAGCTGAGCCAGCCCCTGTCCGCCGCCCTGGTCGATGATGACGAGGATGTCGAGGAGGTTGCCGAGGCGATCGCCGCAGCACCGGCCGCCGTGAAGGCGCCCATGGTGGCCGAACGGGTGGTCGAGAAGATTGTCGAACGGGTGATCGAACGCCGGCACGCGACCCGGGCACGGCTGCCGGACCGACGCAAGGGCTATACCCAAAAGGCCATCATCGGCGGCCACAAGGTGTATCTGCGCACCGGCGAGTACGACGATGGCAGCCTCGGCGAGCTGTTTCTCGACTTGCACAAGGAAGGCGCCGCCTTCCGCTCGCTGATGAACAATTTCGCCATCGCGGTTTCGATCGGCCTGCAATATGGCGTGCCGTTGGAGGAGTTTGTCGAGGCGTTCACCTTCACGCGCTTCGAGCCTGCGGGGCCGGTGACGGGCAACGACACCATCCGCATGGCGACCTCGATCCTGGACTACATCTTCCGCGAGTTGGCGATTTCCTATCTGGGCCGGAACGATCTGGCCCATGCGGAACCGTCTGACCTGCGGCCTGACGCGCTTGGCGAGGGTGATACGGAGGGTAACTTGCCTCCGGAACGGCCGGCGACGCCGCACATCGTCTCGAAGGGTTTCGTGCGCGGCAATCTGAAGGTGGTCGACGGTGGCCGGGCGCAGCAGGACCGCGATCTGTTGGAGACGGCCGGGGCCTCCATGTCAGCAATGGGCACGGATACGACCGTCGCCGTACTCGCCACGGCCTATGCGGAGGGCGTGGCACCGTCCGCCCCCGACATGGCGGCCCAGGCCCGCGCCAAAGGGTATGAGGGCGACCCCTGCCCCGAATGTCACAACATGACGCTGGTGCGCAACGGGACCTGCCTGAAATGCGACACGTGCGGCGCTACCACTGGGTGTAGCTAACCGCCTGCGGCATTGCGGCTTGTTGGAGACCGTCGCCCAGATCGTTGCGTGGTCGCGGCCGTTGCCGGCGCCGTGGTGGGGTCTTCGGGCCAAGGGTGTTTGGGGTACCGGCCGCGAACGTCCTTACGCACCGCCTCGTATCCCGTCGCCCAGAACCGCGCCAGATCGTCCGTGATGGCCAGGGGCCGGCCGGCCGGTGACAAAAGTTGCACGACCAAAGGTACGCGTCCATCGGCCAGATGCGGCAGCGAGCCCGCGCCGAACATCTCCTGCAGCTTGACCGGCAGGGTTGGTTTGGAAGGATCGGCATAGTCGATCCTGGCCTCGCGGCCGCTGGGGATCGATATGGTTGCCGGCGCCATTCGGTCGAGCGCTGCGCGGCCATCCCAGCCAAGCGCTGTGTTCAAAATCCCCGACAGGTCCAGCTTGGCCAGGTCATCGACCCGGCGCATGCCGAGACAGTGCGGCGCCAGCCACGCGTCCAGCGTTGCCAGCAGCGCGTCATCCGACCAATCGGGCCACGCGTCCGGCTGCACAAGCGCCAGGAACCTTACCCGCTGGCGCAACTGGGTCGAGGCAGGTGTCCAGGGCAAGAGCGAAAGCCCCTTGTCTCGAACCGCCGCCATTAGGGCCGCCGCGAAGGACTCGTCGGGAGGGCGCTTCAAAGGGTCGGACTCCAAGACAAGCGCGTCGAGCCTAAGCTCGCGGCTGGCAATCACCCGTTCCGACCGTCGATCCCAAGTGACCGTGTCGACGGTCCTCAGCCGCTCGGCGAACAGATCGTTGAGGTCTTCACGAGCCAACGGTGCGGCGCGATAGATGCGTGCCTCGGCGGCCCCGTCCAGATCGGCGACCGCGAGATATGGATATGCCGCCAAGGGGTCTTCGCGGGGCAGCGTGGCACCGCGTCCACCGCTGAGCAGATAGCGCGCCGATCCGCCCGGACGCCTTTGGCCGATGCGATCGGGGTAAGCCAAGGCCGTCAATGCGCCGGCCAGCCGGGGCTCGACAGGCCCCTTTGGGTCAACGCGGGCGGTCCTTGCGAGGCGTTTGGCCAGGCTTGCCAGGGGCGACCACGGCCCCTTAGGCGAGGCCATTTGCGCCAGCCTGGGCGTGAGATCCGTCTCTCCCTTCATGGGATCGCGCTCAGCCAGCAAGACCGCAAGATTGCAAGCCGTCGTTCCCCAGCCGCGCTCGCGTGCTGTCACGACCATATGCGCCAAGCGCGGATGCATGGGCAGTGCTGCCATTGCGCGCCCGTGGTCCGTGATGGCCCCATGATCCGTCAGCGCGCCCAGTAGCGCGAGCAAGTCCCGCGCGGCGGCAAAGGCGCCCGCCGGCGGCAGGTCGATCCAGTCGAGTTCGGCGGGCGCGGCGCCCCAAACCGCCAGTTCCAGCGCCAGCGCGGTCAAGTCCGCCCGCAGGATCTCAGGCTTGGCCTGCGGCTCCAGGCCGCCCTCCTCCGCCTTCGGCCACAGGCGAAAGCACAAGCCCGGCCCGGTGCGGCCAGCACGGCCGCGCCGCTGGTCGGCCTCGGCCCGGCTGACCCTGCCCGTCACCAGGCGATCCATGCCGCTTTGCGGATCGTGCCTCAGCCGCCTTGCCAGGCCGGAATCGACGACGCTGGTGATGCCGTCGAGCGTCAGGCTGGTTTCAGCGATGGACGTTGACAGAACCAGCTTGCGTCTTCCAACCGGCGCCGGTGCGATGACACGCGCCTGGTCCTTCAACGGCAAGTCGCCGTAAAGCTCCAGCAGATCGACGTCGGGCGCCAATGCGGTACGGCGGAGGTCGCGCGCGACCCTGGCGATCTCGGCGCGGCCCGGCAGAAAGACGAGACAGCCGCCGTCTGCGCGGGCCATCGCCTCCACGATCGCATCCGACACAGCGCCCTCAATGGCGCCCTTGAGCGGCCGGTCGAGCCAAACGGTCTCGACAGGATGGGTGCGGCCCTCGCTGGTCAGGATAGGCGCGCCATCCAGCACTGACGCCAGACCGGCGCCGTCCAAGGTCGCCGACATTACGAGAAGACGCAGGTCCGGCCGCAGCAACTCCCGCGCCTGTCGGCACAGCGCCAGCCCCAAATCGGCCTGTAGGCTGCGCTCGTGAAACTCGTCGAAGATCACGAGGCCGATGTCGGACAGGGCCGGGTCGGCCTGCAGCATCCGGGTCAAGACGCCTTCGGTGACGACCTCGACCCGGGTCGAAGGGCCAACCTTGGTTTCCATGCGGACGCGGTAACCGATCGTCTCGCCGACCCGTTCGCCGCGTTCCTCGGCCATACGATGGGCGGCGGCCCGGGCGGCAAGCCGGCGCGGCTCCAACATCACAATCTTGCGGTTGGCTAGCCAGTCGGCATCGAGCAGAGACGGTGCCACACGGGTGGTCTTGCCCGCCCCGGGCGGCGCCTGCAGGATCGCCCGGCCACGGTCGGCCAAGGCTGCGGCAATTTGCGGCAACAGCGCGTCGATGGGCAAAGGGGTGCGGTCCGGCATGGCGCGCACCATGGTCGACTTCGCCGATCCGCACAACGCGCCCGGAAGATCAGGAAAAAAAGAAACCCGCCGAAACGGCGGGTTCAAGGTGACGGAGAAGGTCAAGAACGGGTACTTCAGAGTAAGCACAGTGAAACACCCGCACTCACATGGCGCTGTGACGCCGGTCACCTGCGGCCAGATTTTTCATCACATGCCGCTCGCGCGGATTCACGTCGCTGTGATGACGCTCACTGCCAACACCCTGCCGTGTCGATAGGCCGACGGTCGACTAAGACCCCCGACTTCTCCGGACTTTTGAAAACGACGCGGCACAGAGATGGCAGACGTGGCATTATCTCGGCTCGATATATTCATTGACAATATATCGGCACGCGACAATATGGCGGCGCTGGAGGTGCCGCCCATGGATGTCAAAGTTCTTTGTCTAGGTGTTTTGAGCCGCACGGACTGCTCAGGATACGAGATTCGAAAGCAGTTCGAGGAGGGTCCTTTTTCGCACTTTCAAGACGCCGGTTACGGGTCGATCTACCCGGCGCTTAGGAAGCTGACGGAAGAGGGGCTGATCGTCGGTCAGCAGCTCGCCCAGGACAGCCGGCCGGACAAGAAGGTCTATCGGATCACGCCGCAGGGGCGTCAGGCGCTGTTCGACGCCATCAACCGCCCGCCGGCCGAGGATAAAATGCGGTCGGACTTTCTGTTCGTGATGTTTTTTGCGGACCTGTTGGAACCGCGCCAGTTGGACCGTCTGATCCAGCAGCGCATCGAAATGCATCGTGAAGCTTTGGAGAAACTGTCCAGCAAGTGCCCATCCAATCCGGGGCAACGGTTCGTATGCAATTACGGACGGCACATGCACGAGGCTGCCCTGGCCTATTTCGAGACGTACCAGCACGAATTGCTGGGCGGCGTATTGCAGCCGGCAGTCGCCGAATAGAAACAGCGTTCGGGCCGACCCCCATTAGAACCGGCCCGACTGATGCGAGGTAGAACCCATGCGAACGTCATGGATTATTGCATTGGTAATCG
>JBCBSH010000128.1:0-13553 GCA_039819285.1 Pseudomonadota bacterium | reverse complement strand
CCACGGCCAGGTCGAAGTTGGGGAAGGCGCCCCTGGTGACGTTGATGACGATTTCCTCGCCATCATAGTCCGACTGCGCCAGATACTCCGCCGCCGCGTCCGGGTCGTAGCCAAAGCGCGACTGGATGTCGGGATCGTAGAAGATCGTGAATTCGGGGAAGTTGAACGGCGCCGGCGCGAATGTCGCATCGCCCCACAGCGCCTGGACCAAAGCGTCGCGATCGATCGCCGAGTTCATGGCGTAGCGCAGATTGGCGTCAGTCAACGGGTTGGGCCCGAACTCCGGAATGTCCAGCGTGTTGTAGGCGAGCATGACATAGTTGGCGATTGGCCTTGTGACATAGTTCAGGCCGTCATAGCCCTGGACGGTCTCAACCTCGTCGGCCGGCACGTTGACCATGAAGTCGAACTCGTCGGCTACCATGCCGGCCAGCCGGGCGGAGAACTCCGGCACGATGCGGAATTCAAGGCTCGCCGCCGGCGGCGTGCCGCCCCAGTAATCGTCGAACGCCTCCAGCCTGATATGGTCGCTGGCATCGAACGAGGTGACCTGGTAGGGGCCGGTGCCGATCGGTTCCTGGCCGAACTGTTCGGGTCCGACCTCCAGGTAGTAGTCGCGCGGCACGATGTAGCCCAGCGGGGTGATGAACCGGTAGGGCAGGTTGGGGTCCGGTGCGGACAGTTCGATCTCGACCGTATGGTCGTCGATGGCTTCGACCCGCTCGAACCCATCGGTGTAGCGGGTGCCGGCGGGCACCAGAGCGTCCTCGCCCCAGATCCGTTCGGCCGACAGGCTGAAGGCGACATCGTCCGCCGTCATCGGCTCGCCATTGTGGAACAGCACGTCGTCACGCAGGTTGAAGCGCCAGACCGTGTCCGAGGTCTGCTCCCAGCTTTCCGCCAGGGCAGGCACCAACTCGCCGCCCTCCGGGTCTTCCAGAAAGTTGCGGCCGACAAGCTGATCGTAAAAGTTCATATGGATACGGCTGCCGTTGGTCGAATTGCCGTCGATTGGCTCCATAGTGCGGAACAGCCCGTCGACCGCGATTACCAGATCCGGTCGCGAATCCTGGGCCATCGCGGGTCCGGCAACCAGGGCGCAGGCTGTGACCAGCGCTACTGGCGTCCAATACTTGCTCATGAGTGTCGTTCCCCCTTTTGATGTTCTCAACGCAGTCTCATGCGGCACCCATGCTGGCAGATCGACTATGTCGCGACAACAGCACCGCCGGTTGAAAGACGGTTGAAGGCTGCATTGAGCGCTTGCAGCCCCTCGGCCTCTCCGATCCGCCGCAATTCAGCGGCGATCGTCGTGCCATCGTTCCCCAAAAGGTCGTGCATCTTGGCCGCCAGCCCCGCCGATCGCTCGGCGTCGCTCACGCCGTTCCAAGGCCCTTCGAAGCCCGCCTCGATTTCCGACCCATCCGCGCGGCGAATGCTGACATGGCCGGGAAAGACGCCGCGGTCCTGATGGATGGCCTCGAGGTTGGCGTCGCCCTCGATCGTGCAGCGGTCGATAAGCTTCAATACGATCGGGTCGTTAAGCGCGGGCGGTTCGAAATCGTCGAGCACACAGTGGCCCCGCGCTAACGCGGACGCCACGGCATAGGCCAGACTGAACCGCGCGGCCAGATGATTGACGATCTTCTTCGTCGACAGCGACTGGGCGCTGGAGGTCTTCACGCGAATCCGGACTTCGTCGATGTCATCGATCGCGGTTTGGCCCCGCAAGGTCAGTGCGGCCCGAATGACGGCTTGGCAGCCGAAATTGGCCGGATAGCGTTTGATGGCGTAGGACCTGACGGCGCGTTCCGGCAGCGTCTCGGCCAGGATCTCCGGCCGGGCCGTATCGAAGCCATAGCTGGCCAGCCAGCCGCGATGGCCGGTTATAGGCGATGCCGGCCCGGTCGCGCCGGCCTCGGCCAATAAGACGCTTTGCACCGCGTGCTGTGCACCCAGGCCGATGGCGACATCCTTGTCGTCGCTGTAGCTGCCGTTCAGCGGTGACATGGCGGCCAGCAGCCCGGCGGGCAGGGCGGAGGCGGTAATGGCAACCGCATGGGCAATTTGGTCCCGGCTCAGGCCAAGAAGATATCCCCCGGCCAGCGCGGCCGCTATCGGTGCGCCCAGCGACGTGGTGCGAAAGCCAACCGAGCCAGCGCGATGGCCCCGCCCTAGCGCGCGCAGCAGCATCAAGTTGGCGACGAAGGCGATGTTCAGGGCCTGCACCAGGCGCGGGCCGGCAATCCCTCGATCCTGCGCCAGCGCGATCAGGGCGGGCACGATGACGACGGCGGCATGGCCGTTGTTGCGGCCGTCGATCATCACCTCCTGATAGTCCAGGGCTTCCGCCGCCGTGCCGTTCAAGAAGGCCGCGTGCATCGGCGTTGTCGCGGCGGCGCCGGCCCAAACATGCGCGACCCCTTTTGGCAACGGGCTTATCGCCGCCGCATCGAGGCCAGCCGCGCCGACGCGGCGTTGCCGAGCGCCCGCCGCGACGGCGACCGTATCGATCACAAGATCGATCACAAGTCCCGCATCGTCTTCGTCGAGTGGAGAGCCGGCTTCGTCGAGCAGGCGGTTGACCCAGGCTTGATCGCTCATCGTGGCGTGCCCGGACCGCCGTCCGATTTACGCACGACCAGTTCCGGTTGCCAAACCTCCTGAAGGCCTTGCGGCGAGGCCCCCTCAATAACCTGGAGCAGCAGCTCCGCGAGATGCCGACCGGCCCGCCGGACGGGGGCGGCGAACGTGGTCAGCGGCGGCGACGAGAATTGAGCCAAAGGCTGGTCGTCGCAGCCGATAACCGCGACATCCTTGGCCACGACCAGGCCTCTTTCCTGCAGCCGTTCCATAGCCCCAATCGCGATCATGTCGTTGCCACAGATGAGCGCCGACGGCGGATCGGCGAGCGCCAGCAGCCGGTCGACGCCATGCCGGCCCGCCTCTCGGTCCAGTCCCCCGTCAACGACCAGATCATCATGCGCCGGCAGGCCAAGGTCCCGATGCGCACGGTCGTAACCCTGCCGACAGTGATGACTGTACATCAGATGCGCGGGCGTATTGATCAGGCCGATACGCCTGTGGCCGAAGCCGGCAAGGCGCCGGACGGCCTCTTCGCCGACGACCCGGTGATCGATGTCGATCCAGGCAAAGGGCTGTTCGGCGTTGCTGCGCCCCATGGTCGCAAAGGGCGTGCCCTGCTGTTGAAGCAGGGCGATGCGCGGGTCGTCGGCTTCGGTCCGGGCGAAGATCAGTCCGTCGACCCGTCGCCCGCCGACCAGACGGCGGATGCGCTCCAACTCATCCTTCTTGTCGTGTGCGGCCGTGACCAGCAGGTGAAAGGGCGTACCGGTCAGCGCCTCATCGATGCCTGTCAATAACTCAAGGAAGAACGGATCGGCAAACTGCGATTGCGGCGGCGTCAGGATCACGCCGATGGCCTCGGCCTTTCGGGATCGCAGGCGGCGCGCCACCGCGCTGGCCTCATAGCCGAACTTTTCCGCCGCCTCGAAGACCCGCTTGCGCGTTTCTTCCTTGACGTCGTGATAGCCGTTCAACGCACGCGAGACGGTGCTGGTCGACAGGCCGAGCTCGCGGGCCAAACTTCTAAGGTCCACGGTCCGATCCTCTCGCGGCAACGCAGAAACAGGCGACATAATGTTGCGAAATCGGCTCGATATTGACAATCAAAATCGTTTCTGTGAGCATCAAAAACGATTTTGTACCGATGGATTGGGCAAGGCGACGATGTCGATTCGCATACACCTGATCGTTCGGGCCCATCGAGATCAGCCTAGCCCCATTGCCAACGCGGGTCGATGGTATGGCGGCCGGTCAGGCCTTGATGGATTGCCGATCCCGCCGACAGGCCGTCCCTTGCGCTTGGAGCCACCGCAGTGCCCTTGATGAACGAGTTTCTCGGCTATGACGCGGCGCTTTCGGCTGACAACATGGTTCGGGCCGCCGACGGGCTGAGATTCGAGGTCCGTACGCAAAGCGGCGCAAGCCTGCCGGGGTCGATAGCGATCGTTACCGATGGCGTGATGCGATTGCGCATTGGCCGTTCGTTGGACGCGCATCCTGTTCCGGACCTGTCTGTTCCGCTGGACGCGGCGTCGTCGGAAGCATCCATTTCCTCCGACAACGGCAAGGCAGAGTTGGAAGGCGGCGGCTTAACGGCCTCGATCACGACGGCGCCCTGGTCGATCGCGATTGCCCGGACCGATGGCACGGTTCTGTGGCGGTCCAGCATCGATGATGTCGACCAGAAGGGGCGCCAGCGGGTCCTGCCGCTCGGCATCGAGGGTGACCCGGTCGAGCGGATCACGGCCGCGTTCGAGGTTGAGCCACACGAGCGGTTCTATGGCCTCGGCGAGAAGTTTTGTGCCGTCGATAAGTTCGGCCTGTCGATCGTCTCGTCGAACTCCAACGCCGGCGGTGCCACCTCCGAACAGGCCTACAAGAACGTCCCGTTCTTCATCTCCAGCCGCGGGTACGGCGTCTTCTTCAACACCGCAACGGCGGTTCGGCACGACGTGGCCAACCCGTCGCTGTCGATCCTGTCCTACGTCGCCACGGTCGAAGGCGCTGTCCTGGACATGTTCCTGATCGACGGGCCGGACCCGAAGACGGTGCTGGCCCGCTATTCGGACCTGACGGGACACGCCTCGGTGCCGCCCTTGTGGAGTTTCGGCCTCTGGATTTCGCGGTTCTACTTCGAACGTTGGCAGACCCTGGAAGAGGCCTGCGATGGCTTTCGTGCCCGCGGCATCCCAATGGACGTTGTGAACCCGGATGTCTATTGGATGGGCGGCGACCGCCTGTCGGACATGCAATGGGACGAGACGCGGTTTCCCGACGCGGCCGATCATATCGCGGCCCTGCGCGCCAAGGGCATCCGCGTCTGCCTGTGGGAATACCCTTACCTGTCGCAATCCTCGCCGCTTTATGAAGAGGCCTGGGCGAACGGGTATCTGGCAAAGATGCCGGATGGCGGCCCCTGCCTTGTGCAAACGACCCTGCCGGTGCCGACCCATCACCTCGACGGCTTTCGTGGCGTCGGGTCGCTGATCTCGATTTTCGAACAGCCGCTGGTCGCGCCCGGCGCCCTGATCGACTTCACCAACCCGGATGCCATACGCTGGTGGCAGGATTTGCACCGCGACCGGCTGCGCGACGGTGTCGCCGTCTTCAAGTGCGACTTTGGCGAGGATATCCCCGATGAGGCGATGTTCCACGATGGCCGGACGGGCAGGGAGGTCCACAACATCTATCCCTTGCTGTACCAGCAGGCGGTCGCCGACGTGGTTGAGCAGGAAACGGGCGAGCGCATGATTTGGGGTCGTTCGGGATGGGCCGGCGGCCAGCGTTTCCCGGTGCATTGGGGTGGCGACCCGGTCACCACGTTCAGCGCCATGGCCGGCACACTGCGCGCGGGGCTCAGCTACGGCCTTTCGGGCGTGCCGTTTTGGAGCCACGATATCGGCGGATTCGCCGGACCGGAACCGTCGATCGAGCTGTTCGTGCGCTGGGCACAGTTCGGCCTGCTCAGTTCGCACGCACGCACCCATGGCTGCACGCCGAGAGAGCCGTGGGAGTTCGGCGACGAGGCCGAAGACATCTTCAAACGGTACGCCCTGTTGCGCTATCGCCTGCTGGCCTATTTGCACACGCTGGCGGTTGAGGCGGCGGCGACGGGCATGCCGCTGATGCGGGCGATGGTGCTGGAGTATCCGGACGATCGAACCGGGCAGCGCGTCGACTCCCAATACCTGCTCGGCCCCGACCTGCTCATCGCCCCTGTCATGAACCCGGAGGGAGATGTCAGCGTCTATCTGCCTGCCGGAACCTGGCTCGATTGGTGGACGGGCGAAGCGGTGGACGGGCCACGCTGGGTTGAGCGCCGTGCCCTCGACCTTTCGATCATGCCGGTCTATTTGCGCGCCGGCGGCATGATTCCGTTGATCGAAGCCGTCGATCGGACGGCCGGCGCGGACTGGTCGTCGGTTACGCTGGTGATCAATCCCGCGGCGGAGGGCGAACGACACTTTTCCTTTCCCGATGGAACCGCGTTGATGGCGCGCATCGTGCGGTCGGACGGCACCGTACGCCTCGAACTTGAGGGCGATCGCCGATCGATCTCCATTCTTCGGCCTGGCGATACCTCCAAGATCGATCCGATTGAGTTGGAACCTGACGGACAACCGGCCGTCGCACCGTTGGCGTAGCTTTTTCGCTCAATCGGGTTATCATTCCTCCCACATTGTGCGTGGTCGTTCTCGCATGATGAGAACGTCTGTGCATGGCTGTTGAGACACCGGGTCATGGAAATGCCGGGCGACCCTTGGCCAAATGGGTCTAAGGTGGCTCGGTATTGAAGAGCGTCGTTTCGAACAGGGGAGATCGACATGGCAATTGAGTTCAGCCTTTCACGCCGGCACCTGCTGCTGTCCGGCACGGCCATCACCGCGGCGACCCTTCTTGGCCGCCAGCGCCTTGCCGGAGCCCAGCCGGCGCGTGACGGCGGGACATTGATCGCCGCCGCCGATACTGAGCCGCGCAATCTCAACCCGGCCATCGTGGCCTCCAACGGCGTCTTCTATGTCGCCAGCAAGGTGATCGAACCGCTGGCGGAAATGGACTACGAAACGGGCCTGCGGCCTCTGCTGGCGATTGATTGGCAGGGCTCCGACGACGGGCTGACCTTCACGGTACAGGTGCGCCCCAACGTCACCTGGCACGACGGCACGCCGTTCACCTCGGCCGACGTCGCCTTCTCCGCGATGGAGATCTGGAAGCCGCTGCAGAATCTCGGTCGCGTCGTGTTCCGCAATCTGGAAAGCGTTGACACGCCGGACGATGGGACCGCCGTGTTCAACTTCTCCGAACCGACGCCGCCCCAACTGATCGAAAACGCCATGCCGGCGTTGACCAGCGTCATTCCGAAGCATCTCTATGAAGGCACCGACATCGCCGAAAACCCGCACAATCAGGATCTGGTTGGCACGGGTCCGTTCCGGTTCGGCGAGCACCGGCCCGGTGAGTTCTATCGGCTGCATCGCAACGAGGACTACTGGGCGGAAACGCTGCCCTATCTCGACGAGATCGTCTTCCGCGTCTTCCCGGATCGCGGCGCCATCGCTGCCGGTCTGGAAACCGGCGACATCCAGGTCTCGGCCTTTTCGGCTGTGCCACTTGTCGAATTGGAACGCATGGCCGCCATTGACGGCGTCTCCGTCATCCCGGGCGGCTATGAGGGCATCACCTACCAGATCACCTTGGAAATCAATCATCGGCGGCCGGAACTGGCGGACCCCCGTGTTCGTCAGGCGATCCGTCAGGCGCTCGACCCCAGCTTTATCGTCGACACGGTGTTCCTGGGCTACGCGACGGCGGCGACCGGCCCTGTGCCGCAAACCGCGACCGATTTCTACACCGACGACGTCCAGATGTACGAAACCGACACCGATGCGGCCGAGGCCCTGTTGGACGAAGCCGGCTATCCGCGCGGCGATGACGGCAACCGCTTCAGCCTGCGCCTGCGGCCGGCCCCCTGGTTCGCGCAGACACGGGCGACCGGCGACTATGTCCGCCAAGCCCTGCGCGGCATCGGCATCGACGTCGAGATCGTCTCCGCCGATCCGGCCGGCCACATCAATGCGGTCTACACGGAGCACGATTTCGACCTCGCGGTCGGCTCGCCGGTCTATCGCAACGATCCGGCGATTTCGACCACGATCCTGTTCCAGGGAGGTCTGCCCGCAGGCGTTCCCTTCGCCAACCAGTATGGCTACGACAACCCGGAGATGAACGAGATCATCTCGTCGGCGTCGGAGACGATCGATACGGCGGAGCGGGTCGGTCTCTACAACGACTTCCAGCGCCTGGCGTCTGAGGATCTGCCCATCATCAACCTGGTGGAGTTCACCTTCATCACGGTGGCGCGCGACGATGTGCAGAACATCGCCAACAACCCGCGCTGGGCGACCTCGTCCTGGGCGGACACGTGGATCAGTGACTGAGGGCAAGCGCCGCTGAGAGATGGGCCGCACCTGGACGCTGATCCGGCGGCGCGTGCTGCAAGCCATACCGGTGATCCTGATCGTTTCGATCGGGATCTTCGGCTTGTTGGAACTGGCGGGCGGCGATGCGGTTGACGCCTATCTGGCGGTAACCGGCGGCGGCGATCCGGCGTTCGCCGAACGGCTGCGCCAACAATGGGGCCTGGATGCGGGCCTTTGGGTCCGCTTCCTGGCGTACGTTGAGTCCCTGGTTACGCTCGACTTCGGCTGGTCGGTGGTGATGTCCAAGCCGGTCAGCGTCGCCATCCTGGAACGGCTGCCGAACACGGCCCTAATGATGGGGGCCGCGATCGCTTTCTCGGCCTGCCTCGGCACCTTACTTGGCGGCATCGCCGCCTTGCGCCGGGGCACCGCAGCCGACGCCGGGATCACGGTCGGCGCCTTGGTCTTGAACGCCATGCCCAGCTTCTGGATCGGCTTGATTGCGATCGTGGTGTTCGCGGTCAAGCTGGCCTGGTTTCCCCTGGGCGGCATTGCATCCTTCGACCGGCCCGAATTGGCGATCGGTCGCGTGTTCGACGTCGCTTGGCACTTGGTCCTGCCGGTAACGGTCTTGGGGCTGGCCTACATGGCGCTGTACGTCCGTCTCATGCGCAGCGCCATGATCGAAACCGCGGCCAGCGATTGGGTACGCGCGGCGCGGGCGCGGGGGCTTCCCCGATCGCGCATCGTGCGCCGACACATGGCGCGGCCCGCCCTGTTGCCCGTTGTGACGATGCTGGGTTTGCAGGCTGGCAATCTGCTCGGCGGCAGCGTGGTGGTCGAGACCGTGTTCGCGATCCCGGGGCTGGGCAGCATGGCCTACGATGCGGTGTCCCAGCGCGATCTGCCGCTGATTGCCGGCATCCTGCTTGTCGGCACCTTGATGGTCATCCTCGTCAACCTGCTGGTCGACATCACCTATGCAAGGTTGGACCCGCGCGTCACCGATGATCGCGTTCGCGCGGATGGCGGCGCATGATGCGCCACTGGTCGTTTGGCGGTGTGTTCGGCGCGGTGGTGTTGGCGGTGCTGGTCCTGGTTGCGGTAGCAGCACCGTGGCTGGCGCCGGGCGATCCGTTGGACATTGTCGGACGGCCCTTGCTGCCGCCCTTCACCGACCCGCGCTTTCCACTTGGTACCGACCAGCTGGGCCGAAATGTCTTCGCCGGCCTCGTCCATGGAACGCGCGTTTCCTTGCTGGTCGGGCTTGCTGCGGCGGCGGCTGCCATCGGCGTCGGCATCCTGGTCGGCACCATCGCCGGTTTCCTGGGCGGCTGGACAGACGAAGGCCTCATGCGCGTGACCGAGGCGTTCCAGACCATCCCGACATTCCTGCTGGCGCTGGCCATGGTCAGCGCGCTGGGCGCGTCCACGATCAACGTCGTGCTGGCGATCGCCATCTCGTCCTGGCCGGCCACCGCGCGACTGGTGCGGGCCGAGATCCTGTCCCTGAAGTCACGCGACTATGTCGACGCCGCCCGCCTTGCCGGCATGTCGCGGCTGGGCATCGCCTTTCGCGAGGTGCTGCCGGGCGCGGTGCAGCCGGTCCTGGCCCTTATCGGCATCACGGTCGGCGTTGCCATTCTCGTGGAGTCGTCGCTCGCGTTTCTGGGCCTCAGCGACCCGAACCAGGTGAGCTGGGGCGGCATGGTCGCGAACGGCCGCGCCGTCTTGCGCACGGCCCCTTATCTGGTCGCCATACCGGGTGCGGCCGTGGCCGTGGCCGTTCTGTCCGTCAGCCTGGTCGGCGACGCGATGGGCCGCCGCCTGCTGGTCAGCCGAGAGGGCTGAGCCATGCTCAAGGTCCGCGATCTGGCCATTCAATTCGCCGGCCGCTCGGCCTCGGAAGCTGGCACACTCGCCGTAGACGGCATCGACCTGGATCTCGATCGCGCCCAGGTGCTGGCGCTGATCGGCGAAAGCGGCTCCGGCAAGTCGGCGACGATGCTGGCGCTGGCAGGGCTGCTGCCGAAATCGGCCCGCACGACCGGGTCCGTTCTGTTGGATGACCGATCCATCTTGCACCTAGACGAGCGCGACAAAGCGACAGTGCGGGGCCGCCGTATCGGTATGATCTTTCAGGACCCGGGCGGTAGCCTGAACCCGGTCCTGACCGTCGGCGACCAGATCGACGAGGTGGTGCGCACCCATCGCGGCCTCGACCGACGCGCGGCAAGGGCCGAAACCGTGTCGCTGTTGAGCCGCGTCGGCATCGGCGACCCGGCCGCGCGGGCGCGCGCCTATCCCCATCAATTGTCCGGCGGCCTGAAACAGCGCGTCGCCATCGCCGCCGCCTTGGCCGCCCAACCCACCGTCATCCTCGCCGACGAACCGACCACAGCGCTCGACGCCACGGTGCAGGCCCAAATCCTCGATTTGCTGGTCAACCTCGTGCAGGTGGAGCATGTGGCCCTGCTGCTGGTGACCCACGATCTGGCCGTGGCTGCTGCCGTGGCTGATCGCATTGCGGTTATGTATGCCGGCAAGATCGTCGAACGGCGCGGGCCAGAGCAACTGGTCACAGACCCGGGCCATCCGTACAGCCGGGCGCTGGGCCAAGCAGCACTGCCCTTCGTCGCGGCGGGCGACGGCCGGCATGCCGCGCTCCCCGAACTGCCGGGCCGGATGGCGGCTGCGGGCGGCACGGCATGCGCCTTTGCGCCCCGATGTCCGCTAGCGATCGATCGCTGCCGCGCGGACGTACCGCCGGTTGTGCCCTTTGGTGACGGCGAGGCCGCCTGCTTTCGGGCCGGCGAGACAGCCCCATGAGCGTGCTGGTAATCGAAGACGCGCACCGGCAATTCGCCAGCGGCGGCGGGATCGTCACGGCCTTGGACGGCGTCAGCCTGGCCGTTGATCGCGGCGAGATCGTCGGTCTAGTCGGCGAGTCCGGCTGCGGCAAGAGCACGCTGGCCAGGATCGCGGCCGGGCTCGATCGACCGGATGACGGCCAGGCGACCTATGGCGATCGGCCAATGGCGCCAACCGGTCGACAGATCGACGCCGATACCCGCCGACGGGTGCAACTGGTGTTTCAGGACCCGCTGGCCTCATTCAATCCGCGCCGGACCGTCGGGCGTTCCATCGCCCTGCCTTTGCGCTTGAACCGAATGCTGTCTGGCGGCCAAGAGCGCACGGTCGTTGCCGGGCTGATGGACCAGGTCGGCCTCGATCCCGCGCTGATGGACCGCAAGCCCCATCAGCTTTCGGGTGGCCAGTTGCAGCGCGCGGCGATCGCACGGGCCCTCGGCTTGGACCCGGACGTGCTGATCTGCGACGAGCCGGTGGCATCGCTGGACGTGTCGGTACGCGCCCAGATCCTGAACCTGCTGTTGGCCCTGTGCCGTGACCGCGACATTGGCATCCTGTTCGTGTCTCACGATCTGGGCGTGGTGCGGCGTATCGCCGACCGGGTGGTGGTGATGTATCTCGGGCGCGTCGTCGAGCAGGGGTCGAACGAGGCGGTGTGGTCGGCGCCGCGCCACCCCTACACGCAGGCCCTAGCCGCGTCTGTCCCGACCGGTACCGCCTCTTGGCGGCTGGACCAGGGGCGGGTGCGGCTGGCCGGCGAACCGCCAAGCCCGTTCGATGTGCCGTCGGGCTGCCGGTTCCATCCGCGCTGCCCGCTCGCCGTCGATCGGTGCCGGCGCGACGATCCGATGCTGAGGCCGATCAATCAGGACATCGACGCGGCCTGTCAATTGGCGGAGTAGGGGGGCAATGACCCAGCATTTCGACATCTTGATCGTAGGCGCCGGCAGCGCGGGCAGCGTTTTGGCCTCCCGCCTGTCGGAGGATTCCAGCCTCTCGGTTGGCCTCATCGAGGCCGGCGGCTGGCCGGACGATCCACATATCGCCAAGCCCGCGATGTGGCCGTTGCTGCAAGGGCGATCCTATGACTGGCGCCATGAGACGGTGCCCCAACCCCACACGGCCAGCCGCAAGCACCCTTGGCCGCGCGGCCGGCTGGTCGGCGGGTCAAGCTGCCTGCACGCCATGGCACATGTTCGCGGCCACCCGAACGACTTCGATGCCTGGGCGGCCGCCGGCGGCGACGGCTGGTCGTTCGACACGCTGCTGCCCTATTTCAGGCGATCGGAGCGGTTCTCGCGCGGCGCCGACGCCTATCACGGTGCCGACGGTCCGTTGGACGTCTTGCTACCGACCGAGGGCCTCAATCCGGTTACACGCGCCTATATGGCAGCGTCAGAGGCGATCGGCATCGAACCCTGCGGCGACCATAACGGTGCGCGCATGGAAGGCGCGGCGCCCAACAGCCTGACACTGCGCGACGGCAAGCGCCTGAGCGTCGCCGACGCCTATCTGACGCCAGACGTCACCAGCCGGACCAATCTGACGATCCTGACGGGTGTGCTGGTGGATCGACTGAGCATTGATGCGAACCGCGCCACTGGTCTGTTGGTGCACAAGGATGGCGTCAGCGAGATCATCTCTGCTGACCGTATCGTCCTGTCCGCAGGCGCCGTGGCTAGCCCCACAATCCTAATGCGCTCCGGCATTGGCGATTCAGCGCAACTGGCCGGGCACAGCATACCTTGCACCATCGACAACCCGGCGGTGGGCGACAACCTGCACGACCATCTGCTGGCCGCCGGCAATCTCTATCGTGCCCGGCGCGCTGTACCGCCCTCGAACTACCAGCTCTCGGAATCGCTGCTCTATCATGGCGGCGGCGGATCGGGCTCGCCTCGAGTCGTGGTGGCCTGCGTCGTCGTGCCCGTCGTCACCGAGGCATTCGCCGCACCCGATGTAGGCAGTGCCTACACGCTGATGTTCGGCGTCTGCCATCCGCGCAGCCGGGGACGCCTGACCCTCGCCAGCGCGGACCCGCGTGCCAAGCCGCTGATCGATCCCGCCTATCTGTCGGAGCGAGAGGATCGGTCGACCTTTCGAGAGGCCCTCGATCTTGCACGATCCGTGGGCCATGCGGCGCCAATGGATGAGTGGCGGGCCGAGGAACTGCTGCCCGGCCCCTCGATTCTGGAGCCTTCGGCCATCGACCACTTCGTTGCCAGGGCCGCCATGACGCATCATCATCCGGTAGGCACCTGTCGCATGGGGCCGGTGGGCGATGGCGTGGTCGACGGCAGTTTGAGGCTGCATGGCTTAGACAATGTCTTCGTTGTCGATGCCTCGGTCATCCCGACGATCACCAGCGGCCCGATCAACGCGGCGATAGTGGCGATGGCGGAACGGGCGGCGGATTTGTTGAAAGCCGACTGATCGGTCGGACATTGCGTCGACCGGTGTCAGTCATTACCATATGAAAAACTATTCTCGCCAGGTGAGAATAGAAAAAGGGGGCATCATGGTAACGGTTCGGGGACGGACATCCCAAACGCAGAGCGGGGAGATCGCGACAGGCCTGCGCACGCTGGCGCTGGGCCATCGCATCCTGCATCGCGAACATCACGCCGACATGACCCTGGGGCACCTGTCCTGGCGCGACCGAACGGGTCACGCCAG
>JBCBSH010000127.1:0-13585 GCA_039819285.1 Pseudomonadota bacterium | reverse complement strand
ATTCGCTGGGTTTCCTGGAGTATTCCTTCATCGAAACCGTTCAGGCGATGAAGCCCTACTACATCATCCGCGCCATCGGCGGGGTGCTATACCTCTTGGGCGCGCTGATCATGGTCTACAATCTGTGGCGCACCATCCGCGGCGACATCAGGGTTGAAGAGGAATACAAGAGACCCGAGCCGGTGGCGCCAGCCGCCGCGGCCCCGGCGGAGTAAGCGTCATGAGCCTTCACGATAAAGCCGAAAAGAACGTCATCTGGCTGGTTGCGCTGACGCTGGTGACGGTGTCGATTGGCGGCATTGTCGAGCTGGTGCCCTTGCACACGATCGACAGCACGATCGAGCCGGTGGACGGTGTGCGGCCCTATTCGCCGCTGGAGCAGTACGGCCGCGACATCTACATCCGCGAGGGCTGCTACAACTGCCACAGCCAGATGATCCGGCCGTTCCGGGACGAGGTGGAGCGCTACGGGCCCTACAGCCTGGCGGCCGAAAGCATGTATGACCATCCGTTCCAATGGGGCTCCAAGCGTACCGGGCCGGATCTGGCCCGAGTCGGCGGCCGCTATTCGAACGATTGGCACGCCCTGCACATGATCGACCCGCGCTCGGTGGTGCCGGCGTCGATCATGCCGCCCTATGGCTTCATGGCCGAGCGGGAGATAGAGGTCGACGGATACAGGGCACACTTGGAGACGCTGGAGTTCGTTGGCGTGCCCTATACCGAAGAGATGCTGGCGGCGGCCGAGGCCGACCTGATCGCCCAGGCTACGCCGGATGCCGATACGCGGGACCTGCTGGAGCGTTATCCGCGCGCCGTGGTCGGCGATCTGGACGGCAACCCGGACGCGGTGACGGAGTTGGACGCCATCATCGCCTACCTGCAGATCCTCGGGCGCATGGTCGATTTTGCCGACTACTCGACCGAAGACCTGATCCAGTGAGGGTGGCGCAATGGGCGGATTTTACGAGGTTATCGAACAGCTTTGGGTCGTTTGGCTGTTGCTGCTGTTCGTTGGCGCCATCGTCTGGGTCTACCTGCCGCGAAACCGCAAGAAGATGAAAGACGCCGCGTCGATCCCGCTTAAGGACGACGATCCGGATGATGTGGGACAGAGGAAGTAGAGGCCATGCCGACCAAGGTTGAAAAGGACGCCCTGACCGGCACGGAAACGACCGGCCATGAGTGGGACGGCATTAAGGAGTTGAACAACCCGCTGCCGCGCTGGTGGCTCTACATCTTCTACGCCACCATCGTCTTCTCGGTGATCTGGATGGTTCTGTACCCGTCCGTGCCGTGGCTGAACGGCTATTTCGGCGGCCTGTTGGGCTATCAGCAGCGCGAGGTGATCGAAGACCAGATCGGCAATGCGCGACAGGCGCAGGCCCAGTTTCTGGATGCCATCGCCGAAAGCGACCTGACCGCTCTGTCGGAGGACCCGGACCTGTTCCAGTTCGCGCTGACCGGCGGTGAGGCGGCCTACAACAACAATTGTGCGCCGTGTCACGGGCTGGGCGGGGCAGGGCAGGCCAACTACCCGGTTCTCGCGGACGATGTCTGGCTGTGGGGCGGATCGCTTGAGGATATCCACCACACGCTGGATGTGGGTGTTCGCTGGGAAGAGAATCCGGACACGCGCTACTCGCTGATGCCGGCCTATGGCACGCTCGGCATGTTCGACCGCGACCAGATCCGTGATGTCGCCAACTACGTCCTGACCCTGTCGGGACAGGCGGCACCCGATCCCGAGGCGGCGGAACGCGGTGCTGCGCTCTATGCCGAACAGTGCGCGCTCTGTCACATGGACGATGGCAGCGGCGACCGCTTACAAGGATCGCCGGCCTTGAACGACCAGCTCTGGCTCTATGGCGGCGAGCTTGAGGACATCATGGCCCAGATCTCGGCCCCGCGGCACGGCGTGATGCCGGCCTGGGGCGGCCGACTGGACCCGGCGACGCTGAACATGCTGACGCTGTACGTCCACAGCCTGGGCGGGGGCGAGTAATACCGTTTCGTTGAGGGAGGGCCGCAGGCTGCCCTCCTTTTGAGGGCTTATGATGCCTGACGACCAATCACAGCTTTACGCCGACACGGCAGACGTTCAGTCGCGCGAGGAGCAGAAGAAGGCGCCGCTGTTTGCGGGCCATGTCAAGGTCTATCCCAAGAAGGTCGCCGGCGTCGTTCGGCGCTACAAATGGGCGGCCTTGATCGGCCTGTTGGCGATCTACTATCTGGCGCCATGGCTGCGCTGGGATCGCGGTCCCGGCGTGCCCGATCAGGCTATTTTGATCGATATGCCCAACCGGCGGGCCTATTTCTTCTTCATCGAGATCTGGCCGCAGGAGGTCTACTACCTGACGGTCATTCTGATTGTCGCGGCCTTGGGCCTGTTTCTGGCCACCAGCCTTTTCGGGCGCATCTGGTGCGGCTTTACCTGCCCGCAGACCGTCTGGACCGACCTGTTCATGTGGGTCGAACGCCTGATTGAGGGCGACCGCAACGCCCGCATGCGGCTGGACAAGGCACGGATGACGACGGGCAAGGCCGCGCGAAAGGTCTCCAAGCACGCGGTCTGGCTGATCATCGCCTTCGCCACCGGTGGTGCCTGGGTGCTGTACTTCCAAAACGCGCCCACCTTCGTCGTCGACTTCTTCACCGGCCAGGCTGGTGTCGGCAGCTATTTCTTCGTCGGCCTGTTCACGGCCACGACCTACCTTCTGGCCGGCTGGGCGCGCGAGCAGGTTTGCACCTATATGTGCCCGTGGCCGCGCTTTCAGGCCGCCTTGCTGGACGAGGACAGCCTCGTCGTCACTTACCAGTCCTGGCGGGGCGAGCCGCGCGGCAAGCACAAGCGCGGCACGAGTTGGGACGACCGGGGCGACTGCATCGATTGCAAGGCCTGCGTGTCCGTCTGCCCCACCGGCATCGACATCCGTGACGGCATCCAACTCGAATGCATCGGCTGCGGCCTGTGCATCGACGCCTGTAACGACATCATGGAGAAGGTCGGCCGCCCGCGGGAATTGATCACTTTCGACAGTGAGCGCAACCAGGCCCTCGCGGCCGAAGGCAAACCCAAGCGCATCCGCATCGTACGGCCGCGCACCATCGCCTATGTCGTGGTCCTGGCGTTGCTGATGGGCGCCATGGCGATCGGTCTGTCCAGCCGATCGACCGTGGAACTGACCTTGGCCCACGACCGCAGCCCATTGTTCGTGACGCTGTCGGATGGCGACATCCGCAACGGCTATGAAGTCCGCATTCTGAACAAGACCCATGAGGAGGGCGTCTATACGCTCGCCCTGGACGGCATCGAGGGCGCGACCATGAGCATCGCGGGCCAGGCCGCGGACGACGTCATCGAAGCGACCCTGACCGCACAACCGGATTCGATCGCCAGCTACCGCGTCTTCGTGACCGTTCCCGTGGCGGACCTGGCGTCTGATCGCGTGCCGCTTAACTTCATCTTGACCGATGTCTCGACGGGCGCGACCGTGCTTGGCGAGGAAGCCTTTAGAGGGCCGGAACCATGACCGCTTCATCGTTTCACGCCGAGGACCGACCGGAAAGAAGAAGTCTTTGGATTCCATGGAGTTTCGTCGCGTTCTTCCTGGTCGTCGTGATCGTCAACGGCATCATGCTGACGTTCGCTCTGTCCAGCTTCAACGGGCTGTCGACCGATGGCGCGTTCGATCGCGGCCTCGCCTACAACGAGATCTTGGCCGAACGCGAGGCACAGGAGGCCCTGGGCTGGCAATTGGCGGCCGCGGCCGAACCGCTGGGCGAGGGCGTGATCGACGTCCAACTGCAAGCCCTGGATGACACCGGCCTGCCGGTGACGGACGGCCATGTCACAGTGCAACTGACCCGCCCGATCAATGACGGTCATGACTTCACAGCCGAGTTGAGCCATCGCGGCGATGGCGTCTATGGCGCCCTGGTGCCGGTTCCGCTTGACGGCAGGTGGAACCTGCGCATGGATATCACGCGCGGCACCGACCATCTGCGCGCCGATACGAGCGCGTACCTGGCCCCCTGATGGCCGGCACCGCCGCCGACACGACCATCGCGCTCGACCGGCCGAAGCGCCGGCAATGGCGGGGTGATCCCGACCGACCGGACGTGACGGCCTATGTCATCGATCTGGCGGACGGCAGGCGCACGCTGCATCTGATGATCGAGGGCATTCATTGCGGCGGCTGCGTGGCGAAGATCGAGCGCGCGGCGAAGGCCTTGCCGGGCATGGTCGATGCCAGGGTGAACATGACCACACGGCGGCTGACCGCCACCTGGGATGGCGCGCCATCGCTCGGCAACGAACTGGTCGCCGCGCTGGGCGAGATCGGTTTCGGCGCCGTGCCTTACGATCCGGAGCGCTTGCAGCAGTCGGACAGCCAGGACGAGCGGAGCCTGCTGCGGGCCCTGGCCGTCGCCGGCTTCGCGGCTGCCAACGTCATGCTGCTGTCGGTCGCGATCTGGGCCGGGCACGCCCAGGGCATGGCGGAGGCCACGCGCACCCTGCTGCACTGGTTCTCCGCCCTGATCGCCTTGCCGGCCCTGGTCTATGCCGGGCGGCCCTTCTATCACTCCGCCTGGTCCGCGCTGCGGCACGGCCGCACCAACATGGATGTGCCGATCACGCTCGGCGTCGTCCTGGCGGCCGCGATCAGCCTGCACGAGACCATCGTCGGCGGGCCGCACGCCTATTTCGACAGCGCGATCACCCTGCTGTTCTTCCTGCTGATCGGCCGCTATCTCGACCGCCGAGCGCGCCGGCTGGCACGCGCGGCCGCCGAACGGCTGCTGGCGCTGGGCGCCCAGTCAGTCACCGTCCTGATGGGGGGCGAGACCAGAACCGTGCCGGCCGAACAGGTTGCCCCCGGCATGACCGTGCTGGTCGCGGCGGGGGAGAGGATCGGCATCGACGGCACGGTGGAAAACGGCCTGTCGGAGCTCGATACCAGCCTGATCACCGGCGAGACCTTGCCGCGTCCGGTGAAGGCTGGCGACCGCGTGTTCGCCGGCACGGTCAATCTCGGTGCGCCGCTGCGCCTGACCGCCGATGCGGTCGGCGACGATACGCTGCTGTCGGAAATCGTCCGCCTGATGGAGGCGGCGGAGCAGGGCAAGGCCCGCTTCGTCGGAATCGCCGACCGGATCAGCCGGCTTTACGCGCCAGTCGTGCATTTGCTGGCGCTGGGCACGTTCCTCGGCTGGTGGCTGATCATCGGCCTGGCTTGGCAGCCGGCCCTGCTGATCGCGATCTCGGTGCTGATCGTCACCTGTCCCTGCGCGCTGGGCCTGGCGGTGCCGGTCGTCCAGGTGATCGCCACCTCGCGGTTGATGAAGCGGGGCATCCTGGTGAAGTCCAACTCGGCGCTGGAACGGGCCGCCAACATCGACACCGTGGTCTTCGACAAGACTGGCACGTTGACCCTCGGCCGCCCATCGCTGATTGACGCGGACACCGCCGATCCAACGGCGCTGGCCGACGCCGCGTCGCTGGCCCAGTCCAGCCGCCATCCCCTGGCGCGCGCCCTGGTCCGCGAAGCGCCGACGGCCGAACCGGTCGACGGCGTGGAGGAGGTGCCGGGGCAGGGGCTGCGCCGCGAGACCACCGACGGCGAGATCCGAATGGGCAGCCGTCGCTTTTGCGGCGTCGCCGAGGACGACCGGGATCCAGGCATGGAACTCTGGCTCAGCCGTCCGGGCCAGGCGCCCGTCCGCTTCGCCTTTGAAGATCAAGTGCGGTCCGACGCAGCCGACGTGATTGCGACGCTGAAGGCGCAGGGCATAGCGGTCGAACTGATCTCCGGCGACCGGACCGCTGCGGTTGAACCGGTTGCGCGCGAGGCGGGCATTGACCAGTGGCAGGCGGCCGCGACGCCGGCGGACAAAGTGGCGCGGCTAAACGCGCTGACCGAGGCCGGCCGGCGCGTGATGATGGTCGGCGACGGGCTGAACGACGCGCCCGCCCTGGCGGCGGCCACGGTCTCGCTCTCGCCGACCAGCGCGTCCGACATCGCCCAGACGGCGGCCGATTTCGTCTTCCAGGGCGAGGCGCTGGCGCCGGTGTTGACCGTCAGGCAAACCGCCGACCGGTCCGCCCGCCTGGTGACCCAGAACTTCGCGCTCGCCTTCGGCTACAACCTCATCACCGTGCCGATCGCGGTGGCCGGCTTCGTTACGCCGTTGATCGCCGCCATCGCCATGTCGCTGAGTTCGATCGTGGTGGTGATGAACGCGCTGCGCCTGTCGCGCCGCTAGCGGCGATGGAACAGCTCGTCATCCTGATCCCGATCGCCCTGGTGCTGGGCCTGGTGGGCTTGGGCGCATTCCTGTGGTCGCTGAAGTCCGGCCAGTACGACGATTTGGAAGGTGCTGCCAACCGCATCCTGTTCGACGACGACGAGGACGATCCGGACCCACCGAAGAAACGCTGACGCGGGTCGGCGCTGGCCGTGCCGGCGGACCCTGTTATCGTGTCGGGCTCGCAATCCGACGACGCCCGGCTGACCATGGTGCCTGAAACAGACCCGCTCGCCTGCTGGCAAGACCAGCTGCCGCCGGACGGCCCGACGGGCCCCGTGTCCGAGACGTCGTTCATCGCCCGCTTGCCGGACCAGCGCCGGCTGCTGCTGCCGATCCGCCGCTTGCCCGATCCGCCGGGTCGCGGCCTTGCCTCGCTGATCATCAACCAGGCCTCGTTTGCGGTGGAGAACGCGCTCTGCCAGGCGCTCGCCGCACGCATCGCCGAGCATCGCCCCGACATCGTCGTCGCCGTGCCGACCCTTGGCCTGATCGCCGGTCGAGGTCTCGCCGCCGCCCTGGGCCATGACCGCTATGTCCCGCTCGGCACCTCGCGCAAATTCTGGTACGACGAGGCTCTGTCAACCGACCTAAGCTCGATCACCAGCCCCGACCAGTCCAAGCGCCTCTATCTCGACCCGCGCCTGTTGCCCCTCCTGACGGGCCGCCGCATCGCCTTGGTCGACGACGTCACCAGTTCCGGCCGCTCGCTGGCCGCGGCGCTCGACCTCCTCGCCCGCCTCGACGTCGAGGTGACGGTCATCGGCACGATCATGCGCCAAACGGACGCCTGGCGCGGACGACTGGCCGAGATCGCGCCGCAGGTTCCAGAGAAGGTCGTGGGCGTTTTCGACACGCCGCTGCTGCGTTGGGTGGAGGGGCGGTGGGAGACGGTTGACGGTTCACACGGCAGCTCAACGGATGGCGGCTAACCTCGGTTCGACGCGAGTGGGTTAGTCAAGCTGTCCATACCGGCTTGCGCCTATGCAGCTTTGGATACTGGCGAGCATCCATGTTGGACACCGTGGAGTCATCCGAGCAACTTGGTCGGCGTTGAAGCGAGCCATGTCTCACCGACATGCAATCCTCTTGTGACGCCGAGGAAGATCGACAAGCCTGTGCGGGGCTTTTGGGTGATAAGGTTAGCGGGATCGGTGAACGCGACGCGACAGGAGACCGGCCATGCTGGAAGGAAGGTGTCACTGTGGTGCGGTTGGCTGGACCCTCGAAACACCGCCAACATCGATCACGGCCTGCAACTGCACGGTTTGTCGGCGCTTTGGCGCCTTGTGGGCTTACGGGCACATTGGAGACGACATTCAAACGGACGGCCAGACAAGCGCCTATCAGCGCCGCGACAGCGGAGACATCCGTTTCCACTTCTGCCCCAATTGCGGATGTGTGACGCACTACGTCGCGAGCACCGAAGGTGAAAACCGGCGCATTCGGGCAGCCGTGAATGTACGGCTGTCTGACCTTGCACCGATCAGCGCGCTTCCAATCCGTCACTTTGAGGGGTTCGACAGCTTCCAAGAACTTCCGCGCGATGGTCGGACCGTGAGGGACATGTGGTTCTGACACGTTGTCTGGGAACTGGCCTCAACCTCCCGCAGTTCAACGGCAGGTCCGTTCCGCTTCTCGGCTCTCAGATCGCTTCGACGCCACTGTCGACGGATCGGCACTTCCGTCGTTCCCAATCTTGCAGCGTTAGGCCCCCCGCCGCGCCACGACCCCGATCGTTATCGGATAGGCTCGCGCGCTATCCCAGTACCCGGCAGGGAAGGCGGCGAGGCCCTCCTTTGAGACTTGCAGGGGGTGCCAGGCGAAATCCTGCAGGCCCGCCTCGGCGAAGGCTTGGGCGTAGGTCTCGGGCTTCAGGTAGTAGTTGTCGAAGCTGGCCGTGCTGCCGTCGGTGTTCGCGATGTGGACGGTCAGCGGGTCGCCCTCTTGCGGTTGCGCCGGCCCCGTGAACCAGACGCCGTAATGCTTGCCGTCCGCATAGTGGGCCGGATCGAGCGTGATATTGAGGGTGAGGGCGGCGAAGCGCCCGCCGGGCTTAAGGTGTCGCCGGATCGTACTGCAGAAATCGAGCAGTTCCGCCTTTGTGCGGGCGTAGTTCAGCAGATAGACGGAAACAACCAGATCAAAGGTTCGGCCTAGAGCGAGGTTCGAGGCGTTGCCCATCTGGTAATCGCAGCCGATAGGCGTGCGCCGTTCCTCCGCCTCAGCCAGTGCAACCATCTCACGCGACAGGTCGATACCCAGCGCCTCGCCCGCGCCGGCCTGCTTGACCAGTCGCGTATAGTGGCCATCGCCGCAGGCGAGATCGAGAACCGATTTGCCGTCCAGCGGCTCGGCCAGTCTCAGCAGGCTTGGCTCATCGAAATGGGCCCGAAGCGGCAGTTCGATGGACTTGCTGTACTCGGCAGCGATCCGATCGTACTTGGCGCCAATACCGGTAGGGTCTTGGTCAGTCATCCCAACGTTCTACTGATGCAGTGTTCTCCGGTTGCAGGCAGGCTCGATGGGTACGGCAGGCGGGTGTGCCTCACGCCTGCTTCAAATACGCGACCAGGATGTCCCGCGCGGCTTGAAGATCGGCCTTGTGCAGCATCTCGGTCACGGTGTGGATGTAGCGGGTGCCGACAACAATGCCGACGGCGCGGGCACCCGTGGCCGCCTGCTGGGCGGCCGCACCGTCCTGGCCGCCATAGCGCAACATTGTTCGCTGGAACGGGATCTTGTGCTTGATGGCAAGATCCTGGAACTCCGCCAGCAGCCCCTTGTCGGCGATGAACGAACTGTCGCGGACATGCAGGCCGAAGCCCTTGCCCTGCTCGGTGGTGCGGTCCTGTTCAGGCACGCCGGGCGTGTCGCAGGCCAGCGTGGTGTCGATGCCGATGCCGACATCCGGGCGCACGGCGTAGGCGGCGGTGCGGGCGCCCCTGAGGCCAACCTCCTCCTGCGTGGTAAAGGCGACATGGATCTCCGCCGCGTGGCGGGCCTTGCCCAGGCCGCGCACCGCCTCGATGCCCAGCCAGCAGGCGATGCGGTTGTCCAGCGCCTTGGAGACGATCTTGTCGCCGATCTCGATCAGCGGTTCGTCCATAACCACCATGTCGCCGACCTTCACCGCGTCCTTGGTCGCCTCGCCGAAGCCGAGATCGACGAAGAAATCCGCGACCTCCGGCACCCTTTTCCGGTCGGCTGCCGTGGAGATGTGGATCGGCCGCCCGCCCGGGTTCATGACGCCCTTCAGGTCGCCCTGGTCGGTACAGACCAGCACCCGGCGCGAAAACAGGTTGCGCGGGTCGAAGCCGCCCACCGGGTGCAGATAGACGAAGCCCTTGTCCGTAACGTGACTGACCAGAAAGCCGATCTCGTCCATGTGGCACAGCAGCATGATCTTGAGCGGCGGCTTCTTGGATTTCTGACCCTTCCGTGGCGCGCGCCGGCAGAGCAACGAGCCCATGGCGTCGACGCGGATGTCGTCGAACAGGCCCTTGACCTCGTCGGCGATCAGGTCACGCACCCGATCCTCGTGGCCGGGCACGCCTGGGGTTTCACACAGGGCCTTTAGCAGGGCGACGTTCATCTGGGCACTCTCCTGGTCAGCGGGCGGCCTTACGCTTACCACGCGCCCCGAGCGAAACCCAGATCCCGGTTAGCCGCCCTCGGCGAACTGCCAGGCGACCTCGCCGAACGCCGGATCGAGCGCTGCGATGTCGCCTGCATTGGCCGCGAGCATGAGCGCTTCGCCGCGATCCGGCCAAAGCACGACCAGCATGTACCAAAAGGTGTTCGAACCGGTGTGCAGAAGGGTGCCTTCCGACAGGGCAAGCCAGCCCGCGACATAGTCGTGGCCGTCTTCCGGGCTGTGGAGCGCGGTCCAGCTTGCCGGCGAAAGGAAGGATGGGTCGGCGTTGAGATGTGCGACCAGATACGCGAGCAGATCTGATGCGCTCATATGCACGGTGCCGGCGGGACCCAGGGCAGGGACATTGTCGGCCCGTTCGTTAGGTTCCATCGGCGTCAAGCCATCGGCAATGGTGCCCTGATGTCCGCGCGGTTGATCCAGTGCGTCGACCGTGCCGGGCGGCCCGAAGCCGGCACTGGTCAGGCCCAGTGGCCCGAACACCTCGCGCGCCATCAGCGTTTCCCACGGGGTCCCGGTTGCGGCTTCCAGCATTGCACCGACGACGATGTAGCCGGCGTTGGAGTAGAGGTAGTCAGTTCCTGGCGTGGATTCCGGTGGGCGGCTGAGGGTCGCGCGAGCATAGCTCAGTCGGTCGGCTATAAGGTCGCGGTCGGCGGCCATGCCGACCAAAGGCAGCACCTGGAGAACGCCCAGGTTGGCAGGCAGCCCCGATCGGTGCGCCAGCAATTGCCGGATGGTCACGTTCCGATAGGCCGGATCCATCTCAGGCAACGTGGCGCCCAAGGTCTCGCCGATCGTGGCGTCCCAGCCGATCTCTCCGGCCTCGTCCAGGCGCGCGACCAGGGTTGCGGTCATCGACTTTGTGTTGGAACCGAGATGCCATAGATCCTCGGGCTCGATCGGCGTGTCCGATCCCAGCGCCCGCACGCCGGCCACTGCCAGCCCTTCCGCGCCATCGCGGTGATAGGCGACAGCGACGCCGGGCGCCCCTGTTCGCGACAAGAGCTCCGCAGCCAACCCTTGCGCCAGTTCATCGGCAGACACGAGGCGGGCGGCTCCGACAGCGGTCAAAAGGGCAATCGCAAAAACCAGGCGAAACATTGGTGGTTTCCGATCAATAGCCGCAGCGAATGCCACTGCTTTATCCGGTTCCACCACTTGGGCGTCAACACGCACTCTTTCGGAAAAAGTGTAGGGGGTCGAGCCGAAACTGGCGGTATTGGCGAACCCGGGTCCCGTTGGTCGTCCGTACTGCCCGCGCCGGAACGCTGATCCGCAGCCCCTGTCGGCCAGATCGCGAGCCTTTCGGCCGGGTCAAGCCTCCGTCGAAACTGAGCTGGAGGTGCTCTTGCTCACGTCGATCAAGCTGGTCGGTCTGGCGACCGGTTCGCCCTCCGCCAGCTCGATCGCCTCATCGCGGTGGCGGATCGTCAGGCCCGTGCCGCGCCTCAGCAGATAGGTTACGGTTGGGCCCTCGATCGCGACCTCCATCTCCTGTCCCCTGACAATCAGCGGGAATCTGACAACCGTGGCGTCGGCGGAACGCGGGTCGAACGACAGCGCACCGCCATAGTCGCGCATGCCGGCAAGGCCGTAGACGACAGCCATCCAGGTTCCGCCGAGGGAGGCGACATGCACCCCGTCCTTCACGTTGCCGCCGACATCGGCCAAGTCCATCAGCGCGGTGTAGCGAAAGAACTCGTTCGCCATGTCGCGGTAGTCCAGCTCCCACGCCGCGATGCTTTGAATGCTGACGGACAGGCTGGAATCCCAGGTCGTGAGCGGGCTGTAGTAGTCGAAATTGCGACGCTTTGATTGCAGCGAGAATTCCTCGCCGAGAAGGAACATCGCCAGCACCACGTCGGACTGTTTGATCACCCGGTGCCGATAGATCACCAGCGGGTGGTAGAACATGAACAGCGGGTAGTGATCGGGCGGCGTGTTTTCGAAGTCCCAGGCCGGCTTGTCGAGAAAGCTCGAATCCTGGGGATGGACGCCCAGCTCCTCATCGTACGGCACATGCATGCGATCGGCCGCGCCACGCCATTCATCAATCTCCTCCCGAGTGAGGCCGGTGGCATGGACCAGGGCGGCGAAGCGGTGTTCGTCTTCCCGCGCCAGCCGATCCACGATTTCGGCCGCGTAGCGCAGGTTCGAACGGGCCATCAGGTTGGTATAGGCGTTGTCGTTTACGATCGCCGTATACTCGTCCGGGCCGGTGACGCCATGGATGTGGAACGAACTGTCGTTGCCGTTGGGGTAGGCACCAAGATCGGCCCAGAACCGGGCCGTTTCGACCAGGATCTCCGCGCCGAACTCAAACAGAAAATCCTCATCGCCGGTGACCTCGACATACTTTTTCAGCGCATAAACCACATCGGCGTTGATGTGGTACTGCGCCGTGCCGGCCGCGAAGTAAGCGGAGGCCTCCTCGCCGTTGATCGTCCGCCAGGGGAACAGCGCACCCTTTTGGTTGACCTGCCGCGCACGGGCCCGGGCGGCGTCCAACTGGCCGTAGCGGAATTTAAGCAGGTTCCGCGCGATCCGGGGGGACGTATAGATCAGGAAGGGCAGGATGTAGATCTCAATGTCCCAGAAATAGTGACCGTCATAGGCCGGACCTGTCAGTCCCTTGGCCGGAATACCGGACCCCTCGGCCCTGCCGGCCGCTTGCAGAATGTGAAAGAGGTTGAAGCGCACGCATTGCTGGACGCGCGGGTCGCCATCCTGCAGGACTACGTCGCTGCGCCGCCAGAACTCGTCCATGTAGGTGCGCTGGCTGTCGATCAAATGGTCAAAGCCGGCATCGGCGGCACGGTTGAGCGTGCGGTCAGAACGCGAGCTGAGCTCTGGCGCCTGTTCCGTGCGCGACTTGTGATAGCTGAGATACTTGATCAACGTGATCGGTTGGCCGGCATCCGCATCGACTGAGAACACGGTTTTTGCCGTGTAGTCATCGCTCTCGCTCATCACCCGCCAAGTGCACGCGGTTTCAAGCACGTGTTCGGCGCTGACGGCGAGCGACATTCGGCTGTTCGCCGTGACGTAGCCGAGGCCGATCCGCCGGTCGCGGGCGAACGACAGCTTGGGCTCGAACACGCTGTGCGAAAGGCCGGTCGCGGCCCTCGGGTCGCCCAACCGTTTGGACTGGTTGTTCTCAGGCGTGATCAGTTCCGAAGAGATGACCACCGGCGCGTCGGCGTTCATCACGGTCACTTCGAACGAAATCGCGGCGAGGTGCCGGTGCCGAAACGATGCCAGACGGCGCGAGGCGACCTTCACCAGCTTGCCGGACGGCATCTCCCAAACCAGTTCGCGGTCCAACGTGCCGGCGGCCATGTCCAGCGCCCGCTCATAGCTGAGCAGCGTGGCCGTGGGCAAGTACAGCGGCTCGTCATCGACGTAGAGACGAATGATCTTGCCGTCGGTGACGTTCAGCATCGTCTGGCCGGTTTTTGCAAAGCCGTAGGCTTCTTCGGCATAGGTGATCGGCCAGGACTCATAGTATCCGTTGATGTAGGTACCGCTTTGCGCGATCGGCCTGCCGTCCTCCAGATTGCCGCGCATACCGAGATAGCCGTTGCCGATCGCGAAGATCGTCTCGTTGTGCTCCAGATA
>JBCBSH010000126.1:0-13589 GCA_039819285.1 Pseudomonadota bacterium | reverse complement strand
CATAGGTCGGGCGGAAGCCATAGACGCCGCAATAGCTGGCGGGAATGCGCACCGATCCGGCCGTATCCGTGCCCAGCGCGAAATCGACCAATCCGCCCGCGGTTGCCGATGCCGAGCCGCTGGAGGACCCGCCTGGAACGCGGTCCGGCGCGGCGGAATTCAGCGGCGTGCCGTAATGCACATTCTCGCCGAACGGGCTGAAGGCCAGTTCATCCGCGATCGCGATGCCGATCAGGTGCGCGCCCGCATCGAGGCAGGCCTTGACGGAGGGCGCGGTCGACGTTGCAGGCTCATGCGTCGCCAGCCAGTCGGGATTGCCGCCGCCCGTCACCAAGCCCTCGATGTCGAACATGTCCTTGGCCGCGAAGGTCAGGCCCGACAGCGGCCCATCGGCGGCGCCTTTTACGTCGAGGCGCATGCGAAGGGCGCCGAGGTCGTCAACGGTCGTCATGGTTCTTTCGGCAGGGGTAGGCGGGGAACTCATGATACGCCCAAGACCCAGGTCCGGCGCAATCTCTTGTTGGCTCACCCGATCAGCGCTATCCGCTTGGGCCGGATGCCGACTTGAATGCGCGCACCGACCGCCGGCATGGCGTCGGGGTCGACCTGCATCAGAAGGTCGCCGATCTCGGTCTTGGCCATCACTTCGGCAACACTGCCGAGATAGCTGGTCGATGTGACCTCGCCTGGCACGCAGTCGTCGGCCACCTCGTCGGTAGACAGGAACAGCGCCTCCGGCCTCAGCGCGACCTCGACCGGCCCTGCAGAGGCGCCGCGCGCTGGGATCTTTATGACGGCCGGGCCGACATGAAGTGTCGCCGCACCATTTTCGACATCGACGATTTGCCCCTCCACCAGGCGCGCGTCGCCGATGAAGGTCGCCACGAAGGCGTTCGCCGGGCGCTCATACAGGTCGCGCGGCGTGCCGATTTGGGCGATCCGCCCATGCTCCATGACCACGATGCGGTCGGAGACGGCCAGCGCCTCCTCCTGATCATGGGTGACGTAGACGGTCGTGATGCCCAAGCGCTGCTGCAGGTCGCGGATGTCCTGGCGGACCTGGCGGCGGAGCTTGGCATCGAGGTTCGACAGGGGTTCGTCGAACAGCAGCACCTCCGGCTCCAACACCAGGGCGCGCGCGACGGCGACGCGCTGTTGCTGGCCGCCCGACAGCTCCGACGGCAGCCTGGCGTCCATGCCGGTGAGGCCGACCTGCTCCAGCGTGGCACGGGCACGGTCCAACGCCAGGCGTTTCGATGTGCCTGAAACCCGGAGGCCGTAGCCGACATTCTCCGCCACGGTGAGATGCGGGAACAGGGCATAGGATTGAAACACCATGGCGATGTTGCGCTGTGCCGCAGACAACAGCGTAACGTCCTTGCCGCCGATGAAGACGACCCCTTCGGTGGCCAACTCAAGACCGGCAATCAGGCGCAGGGTCGTCGTCTTGCCGCAGCCCGACGGGCCCAGCAGGGTCAGCAGTTCGCCCGCTGGCACCGCTAGGTCGATCGCGTCCACGGCCGTGACCTCGCCGTAGCGTTTGCTGACGCGGTCGAACCGCACCTCTGCGATATCGGCCGTCTTGGCCTGGTTCTCAGCGGACATGGGTGACCCCTGTTGTCATCCGGTCACGATAGCGGCCGGCCGGCGCCGGATACGCACACCGCCAACCGCCCATTGGATCAGGCCGACGACCGCGATCAGCAGGACGATCAGGACGGCGCAATAGGCCACCGCAATGCCGTAGCGGCCGTTCTCGACCTGGCCGATGATGTAGTGCGTGGCCCAGTGATACCGCGCGCTGGCCAGGAAGACGATGGCGCTGACCGCCGTGACGGCGCTGACGAAACTGTAGACCAGCGCGGCGACCAAGGCCGGCCGCAGCAGCGGCATGATCACCCGCCGCAGGGTCGTCAAGGTGCTGGCGCCAAGGGTCAGCGACGCCTCGTCCAGGGACCGGTCGATCTGCGCCATCGCGGCCATGCCGGCCCGGATGCCGACCGGCATGTTGCGGGACAGAAACGACAGGATCAGGATGAGGGCGGTGCCGGTCATTTCAATCGGCGGGGTGTTGAACGCCATCACGTAGGAGAGGCCGATCACCGTGCCCGGCGTGGCGAAGCTCAACATGGTCAGGAAATCGAACGCGCCGCGCAGGCGAAAGCGGCGCCGCGCCAGGATATAGGCGGTCAGCAGGCCGACCGCCGCCGTCAGCGGTGCCGCCAAGGCCGAAACCCACAGCGTGGTCCAGAAACTGTTCCAGGCGCCGCCGGCCCAGACGATGCCATGGTCGGTCAGCGCGACATTGAAGGCGGTCACGAAGTGGCGCAGCGTCAGGCTGTGGTCGCGGCCCCAGATTTCGGTAAAGGCGCCGAACAGGATCACCCCGTAGATCACCAGCGTGATGAAGGCCCAGGGCAGCGCGATGGCCGCGATCGGGATCGCCAGACTGCGCGGCAGGGTCAGCGGCGCGCCGCCGTCGCCTTTGCCCGTGACCGTGACGTAAGAGCGATTGCCGACCCAATAGCGCTGTAGACAGAATGCGGTCAGGGTGAAGCTCAGCAAAAGCAACCCAAGGACCGCCGCGCGCCCTTGATCGAACTGGGCGCCCGTGATGGCGAAGAAGATCTCGGTCGACAACACGCGATAGCCGCCGCCGATAACGATCGGATTGCCGAAATCGGCCAGGCTCTCGATGAATGCCAGCAGGAAGGCCGACGCCAGGCCGGGCCGGATCAGCGGCAGGGTTACGGTCATGAACGCCTGCCGGCGGCTGGCCCGCAGGGTCTGGGCCGCCTCTTCCATGCTGGGGCTGACGCCCTGGACGACGCCGATCAGGACCAGGAAGGACAGCGGCGTGAAGGCGAGGGTTTGGGCCAAAACCAGCCCTGGAAAACCATAGACCCACCGCGTCGGCCGGACATTCAGCAGATCCGCGACGAACTGTGTCACCGTGCCGGACCGGCCGAACAGCAGGATCAGGGCCAGGCCAACCACGAAAGGCGGCGTTACGATCGGCAGCAGGGTCAGCATGCGCAGGCTGCGCCGGCCGGGCAGGGTGGTCCGGCTGACCAGCAAGGCGAACGACAGGCCAAGCAGCGTCGAGGTGCAGCCTACGACGATGGCCAGAAAGAGCGAATTGACCGCACTGCCGCATTGCGGCGCGGTGCCCCAAAGGCAGCCAAGACCCCAGACCGCGTCGCTGGTGACCCGGTTGAGAATCGCGGTCGATCTCAGGGCGCCGTCTCGATCGACGATCGCCGCCTGGAAGACCTCCGACAAGGGGTAGAGGATCAGGACGGCGACCAGCGCGACGACGAACAGGATCGAGCCGATGACGAAGGCGTCGCCCGTCATCACGCCGCGCTGGGCCAGGCCGCGTGCCAGGATCGCGATGAAGCAAAAGCCGGCGATGAAGGTGCCAAGGCCAATGGCGATCATGGCCGGCCTGCCGTCGGCGTCAGCCGGCGCCAGGTACGGCTCGACGACGATCGCAAGGATCAACAGCGCCAGCCCGGCGCCGCTGGCGCCGATCAGGCCCTTTGCGCGTTCGGTTCCGGCTCTGTCGGTCGTATCCAAGGCGGCCGACAGCACGAACAGCACGGGCATCGGCAGCCACCACCAGGCGCCACCGATGACGGCGTCGAGCAGGGTCGGGTTCTGGCTGGCAAAAGGGTGGGTCAGCCAGGCAAAAGCAAGCAGCCCGTCAGGCGTGCCGAACCACGGCAACAACAGCGCCGCCACGAGGCCAAGCCACGGCCAGACAGATCGTGGCCGGGGCCCGTCAAGACCCCGGCCATTCATGATCGCTTCAGCCATTCGGCCGATCCGACCGGCGGATTACGGCAGCGAGCCGATCTCCTCGTCCCAACGCTGCAGCAGGCGGCTGCGCGTATCGGACGACCCGTAGGTCGCGAAGTCGTAGTCGATCAGCGTTATCTCATCGAGATTCGGCGCCTCCGGCGGTGTCGGCGCATTCACGTTCGACGGCACCTGGAAGGCGTTCACGGTCGCGGCGATCGATTGTGCGTCCGAGCTCAGCGCCCAATCGTAGAAGGCGCGTGCGGCATCGGGGTTCGGCCCGTCGGCGACGATCGACATGGAGCCGACCTCGTAGCCGGTGCCCTCGCAAGGGGCGACGACGGCTATGGGAAAGCCTTCGACTGCCTGGGCCACCGCATCATGCATGAAGACGATGCCGACAGTGGCCTCGCCGCGTGCCGCCGCCCGGATCGGCGCGGAGCCCGACTGGGTATACTCACTGACATTGGGATGCATCGCGGCCAGGAACTCGAACGCCTCGTCCTCGCCCAGGAGCTGGACCAGCGTGGCCAGCAGCGTGTAGGCGGTCCCAGACGAGTTCGGGTTGGCGACCTGGATTTCGCCCTCGAAACGGGGATCCAGCAGATCCTCCCAGCAGGCGGGCGCGTCGCCCTCTAGCAGCTCGGTATTGTAGCCGAAGCCGAGGCCACCGGCGTAGATGCCGACCGTCTTGTTGCCGCTGGTCTCGCCTTGGCGCACGGCCCAGTCCTGCAACTCGCCCAGCATTGGCGACTGGTATTCCGCGGTCAGACCTTCTTCGGCGGCCTGCAGGTGCGGATCGCCGGTGCCGCCCCACCAGACATCGCCGCGCGGGTTGTCACGCTCGGCCAGCAGTTGGGCGTAAGTCTCGCCGGAACTGCGGCGCGTCATGTTGACCGGAATGCCGGTTTCGGCGGTGAAGGCCGCAGCCATGGCCTCGCACCATTCGACCTGCGCGGCGCAATAGTAGGTCAGGCTGTCATCCTGCGCCGATGCCGCCGGCGCCAAGGCGACCAGGGCCATGCCGGTCATTAGACCAAGGCGATGTTTCACGTTCACGTTGAGTCCTCCCCTTTTGTTACCTCGCCGAATATCGACGTTTGTACGAGCCGGGGACAATATGACAGTTTTATGAAACTTCCATAACGTTTGTTGTCACAGGCACCGGTTGCACCGACAAATTGTCTGTGGACATCAAGCGGCATACGCCATGATCCTCGTGGTTCAGCCGTCCGTATTGAACACGGTTAAGGCCCAGCTTGTCAGGACACACCGGTAATGGCGCGAGCCCTTGAGCCCAAAGCAAGGCACCTCGTTCTGGTGCTGGGCGATCAATTGGATGCCCGCTCGGCCGCGTTTGACGATTTCGATCCCAAGATCGACGCCGTGCTGATGATGGAGGTGGCCGACGAGGCGACCTACATCCCACAGCACAGAATCCGGCTGGCCCTGTTTTTCTCCGCGATGCGCCATTTTCGCCGCGTGCTTGAAGAACGCGGCTTCACGGTCCACTACGTGACGCTGGAGGACGAGGACAATCGGGACACGTTTGCCGCCGAGATCGATCGCTGGGTACGCCTGACCCGGCCGGAAAGGCTGGTGGTCGCCGAGCCTGGAGACTATCGCGTGGAACAGGCGATCCGGACGGCGGCGAGGACCCTGAGCGTGCCGCTGGATGTCCGCGCCGACCGGCACTTCATGTGCGGTCCAGACACCTTCCGAGGCCACGCCGAGGGCCGCCGGTCGCTGCGGCTGGAAACCTTCTATCGCGACATGCGGCGGCGTCACGATGTGCTGATGGCGGGGAACGACCCCGAGGGCGGTCAATGGAACTTCGACAAGGACAATCGCGAGGCTTTCGGCGCTTCCGGCCCTGGCCCTATCCGAGCGCCACAGGCATTTCACCCCGACGCGACCACGCGCGAGGTCATGGCGATGGTCGAAAGGCGTTTTGCGAACAGCCCGGGTAGGCTCGACGGTTTCGACTATCCGGTCACGCGGGTCCAGGCGTCAGCGGCCTTACGCGACTTCGTCGAGCATCGATTGCCGAGCTTCGGCCGCTATCAGGACGCTATGGTCAGCGGCCAGCCCTACCTCTACCACGCGCGGCTGTCCTGCGTATTGAACCTTCATCTGTTGGACCCGCGCGAGGCCATCGAGGTCGCGATCGACGCTTATCGCGCGGGCCATGCGCCGCTCAACTCGGTCGAAGGGTTCGTTCGCCAGATTCTGGGCTGGCGGGAATATGTGCGCGGCATCTACTGGCTGAAGATGCCGGCATACGCGGATCTCAATGCGCTTGACGCCGATCTGCCCATGCCTGCGCTCATGTGGACAGGTGACACGGAGATGAACTGCCTTCGGCAGGCCGTCGGCCAACTCGTCGACCATGCCTATGCCCATCACATCCAGCGCCTGATGGTTCTGGGCCTGTTCGCCATGCTGCTGGGCGTGCACCCGTACGAGGTCCACCGTTGGCACATGTCCATGTACGCCGATGCGATCGACTGGGTGTCGCTGCCCAACGTGCTGGGCATGAGCCAGTATGGCGATGGCGGCATCGTCGGCAGCAAGCCCTACGCCGCCTCGGGCAACTACATCAACAAGATGAGCGACTATTGCGCGGACTGCCGGTTTGATCCGAAGAAGGCCACAGGCGACGATGCCTGCCCCTTCACGACGCTCTATTGGAACTTTCTCGACCGCAACCGCCAGCGCATCGCAGGCGTGCGGCACATGGGCTATCAGCTAAAGAACCTCGATCGCAAGGACGATGCCGAGTGCCGTGGGATCCGCCGACAAGCGGACGCATTGAAGTCCGACCTAACGTCGGACACCTATCTGTGAGCCGGTCAGGATACGGGCGACCTCTTCTGCCGCGTTGATCATGCAATAATGGTCGGTGTCGATGTCGGCGTACGTCCAGTGATCTTGCTTCAGCCGCGACTGTACGCGAGCCACGGCGGCCCTTGTCATTACCAGGAACTGGCTGCGCAGGCAGTGAACGTACGTCTTCGGCAAGGCGTCGATGATCGCGCTGTCGAAGGACAGCTTCTCGACAAAGGGCGGCCAGCTCGGCACGCCGAAGGCGGCCGCGTCGACGCCCTCATCTGCAAAAAAGTCGAGCAGCGAGCGGCCATTCTGCGGGATCAGCGTGTCGAGATAGACCAGCCGCTCGATCGTCTGGGCCATTCGGTCCGCAGCGCCGGTGATGACAAAGCTGGCATAGCTGTGGCCCGCCAGATGTAGATTCTCAGCGCCGAGCCGACCGATCAAATCGCACAGCTCTGTGATGTGATCCGACAGGGTCGCGTGTTCTGGGTCGGACAGCGTGATGGCGTCCGTCCGATGCCCTTGGGCGTCCAACAGCGCGCGCACCTGATCGAAATCCTCCTTCGTGCGCTTGCCGCCAGGCACGAACAGATAGTGGGTCATTGGGGCAGCCTCGCTACATCCAAATCGAAGTCAGGTTTGTTGACTTACTGCGACCCGGCCCTGAAGCAACGCGTTCGGACGAGCCCGGCATGTTCCCCGGAACGCGATGCGATGAACTCGATCTCGTCTTCGCTAACGATGCTGCCGTCCAGCCGGCCATCGTCGGCAATATCGACCATGTGGAGATTGTTGGTCCCCCAGCCGATCATGCCAAGAAAGTCCTCGCGCACGGTCACGGTGGTTTCGTCTTCCGCAATGATCGTGTGGCCTGGTCGATCATACTGTTCTTCCGGGATCAGGGGCTTGTCACCGACCCAGATTGTGTATCCCCGAAATGCGGCACCCACCTGCTCCTCGATAAAGCGCTCATAAGCATAGGGGCCAGTCAGGAGGCCGAAGAAGTAAGACCCGTAGTCGATGTTGCAGTCCCACGCGCCGACAAGATCGGGGAACTCCTCTTCCGGCTGGGCCTCGGATGAAGGTGCCCACAAACACAGTCCGACCGCGGTTGCCAACGCTGCTGCTATCTTCATAAGAGCGAAATCTCAGGTGATGGGATCGACGGGTCGAGTATGGCGGTCGTGGACAGGTGGTCAATGCAGTCGGCCGGTCCCAGGAGCGGTGAGGCGACCTCACCCGGTCCCGCCATGTGAAGCTCGGGCGGCTGGCGGGTTAGCTGGCGCGTCAGCGTGACGAGATAGGCGATTCCGATGCACAGCAGCCATACAGGCCCCCAGTGCCGTGGCTCTTTTCGGCCAAGATGCCGAAGGTACCGTAGACGATGATCGGCGCCATTTTGGGCGAGGCCGAACAGGATGACGGCGGGCAGGCCGAGGCTGCGCCGCAGGGTGGTCGCTGTGGGGGACGGGGTCACGGTCTTCGGCTCCATCGGTCGACTCGAGTACCGACCGATGGGAGCCAATATCGCGCACTTACTCCGCCGGCTGTTGGACGGCCTTTTCTGAGGCCTCTTTGGCGGCCTCCGGCGACTTCGGCCGCTCGATGAGGCCCATGAACACCGCCAGCAACGGCGGCACGATCAACAGCGTCAGCAAGGCCGACAGCGCCAGCCCGCCCAGCACCACCGAGCCGAGGCCGCGATACAGCTCCGACCCCGCGCCCGGGAACACCACCAGCGGCAGCATGCCGAATATGCTGGTCAGTGTGGACATGAAGATCGGCCGGATGCGGTTACGCGTGGCCTCGGTGATGGCGTCGACCACCGCCATGCCCTCTTGGCGGTAGTGGTACAGGCTCTGGTGCACCAGTAGGATGGCGTTGTTGACCACGATGCCGATCAGGATCACGAAGCCCAGCAACGTCAGCATGTCCAGCGGCTGGTTGATGAACATGTTCAAGACCGCCAGGCCGCCGACACCGCCGGCCGCCGCCACCGGCACCGCGACCATGATGATCAGCGGGTAGTAGAAGCTCTCGAACAGCACGGCCATGACCAGATAGACGATAACCAGGGCCAACAAGAGGTCCAGCACCATCGCTTCCCAGGTCTTGGTCAACTCGTCGGCGGTGCCGGACAGGTTGATCCGTACGCCCGGCGGCAGGCCCTGGTCGCGCAAGGGTGCCAGCACGTTGTTCTCGATCCGCTCCATCGCCGCCTCAAGCGGGATTCCGGGCGCGGGCACGACCAGCAGGGTGATGGTCCGCACCCGCTCCACATGGCGGATTTCGGTCGGGCCCGCTGTGTTGATGACATTCGCCAGGCTTTCGACGGACACGATAGCGCCATCGCGCGTCACCACAGGGATAGCGGCAATGCCCTGGGTCTGGGTGATCTGGTCAACAGGCCCTTGCAGCATCAGGTCGATGCGCTCGCCATCGACGGTGATCTCGGCCACCCGCAGGCCGCCATTGAAGGCGTCGACTGAGGCGCCGAGTTCGGCGGCGGTGACGCCATTGTCGGCCAGCCGCACGGGGTCGGGCAGGACCCGCACCTCCGGCGCCCCCAGCTCCAGCCCCGGAATCGGCCGAAACTGGTTGCCCGCTTCCGTCGGAAACTCCCCCGCAACGGCACCCGTCACCTGCAGGGCGACACCTAGAACTTCTTCGAGGTTACCGCCGGAGATGTCGACATCAATCGACCGCGAGCCGCCGAGGCCGCGGCCGAACAGGGAGAATTGTGAGACGATGCCAAACGTTCCTGGTTCAGAGAAGATCGGCTGCTGAATGATCGGGATCAGCTCGCCGGCCCGTGTCTCATCCACCGCCGTCGCGCCAACGAAGCTGTTGTTCTCCAGCGCCACGAAGAAGAAATTGTCCATCAGCGGTGGTGCGTCCGGGTCCTGAACCCGCTCTTCCCCGGGCCGCAGCCAGAGGTCGTCGACCTGGGCTTCGACATTCGCCGCGATTTCTGTCGCCGTTTCCAAATTGTAACCCGGCGGCGGCACGATCAGCCCGAACACGAAGTTGCGGTCGCCCTGGGGCAGGTATTCCAGCTTGGGCAGGAACGCGATGGTGGCGGCCACCGCAATGGTGCAGACCACCGCGACCAGGCTCAGTGCCGCAACGCGCGACCGTACGACCGCGCGCGTAAAGGCGATCGTGCCGGTGGCAAAACCCCGGGCGAACCAATCGATAATCGGCAGGCGCAGGCTCTTCGATTGATCCCCGACGCCGGGACGGTTCAGCAGACGCGACGACAAGGCCGGGATCACGGTGATGGCGACCAAAAGGGACAGCAACACCGAGACAGAAATCGCAACAGCGATGTCGCGGAAAAGCTGACCGATCTCCAACTCCATGATCAGGATCGGGATGAACACCATGACGGTGGTCAACGCCGAAACGAACACGGCGCCCCAAACCTGGGTGGCACCCTTATAGGCCGCCTCGCGCGCCGACATGCCGCTCTGACGCAGCCGGAAGATGTTCTCCAGGACCACGATGGCGGCATCGACCACCATACCGACGGCAAAAGCGATACCCGCTAGCGAGACGACGTTCAGCGACCGGCCTAAGGCCGCCATGGCTACGAACGAGCCGATGACCGAGACCGGGATGGCCAGCGAGACAACCAGCGTCGCCCGGCCGGACCGCAGGAACAAGAGCAGCATCGCCGCCGCCAGCAGGCCACCGACGATGATGTTCTGCTGGACCAGCGATATGGCGGAGTTGATATAGATTGTCTCGTCATAGACTTGGCGCAGCTCCAGCCCCTCGGCGGGGATCGCAAACGCATTCAACTCGTCGACGGCAATGTTAAGCTGCTCCATCACCTCGATCACGTTGGCGCCGGTCTCGCGCTGGGCGTTGATGGCGATCGTGTCCTCGCCCATGGACCGGATTGCTGCGCCCGGTTCGGAATAGCCGAACTGAACCGTGGCCACGTCACCCACGGTCACCCGACCGACCGCACCGGTCGCGGGGTCCGCCTCGCTGCGCAACAGGATCGCCTCGACCTGGTCCAGGCGGGTGAACTCTCCCTCCATTCGGATCAGATAGCTGCGCTTGCCTTCCTCGACATTGCCGGCGGAGACCGAGACGTTGGCGGCACGCAGCGCGGCGACCATCTGGGGCACCGTCAGGCGATATCGGGCCATGCGTTCCGGGTCGATGACGATCTGCATCTCCGGCTCGGTGCCGCCGAAAAAGTTGACCGCCGCCACGCCGGGAACCCGCTGCAAGCGGTCCTGGATGACGTTCTCGACGAACAGGCCGTACTCGCTGATCGGCGTCTCGTTGCCCGGCTGGCGGGTCAGCACGTACCAGGCGATGGCGTTGTCGTCGGCGTCGGCGGTCGTAATGACGGGCTGGTCGACTTCATCGGGATAGCCGGACACCCGGTCCAAGCGGTTCGCCACCAGCAAGAGCGCCCGGTCCATGTTGGTCGAGATGTTGAAGGTCAGCGTGACCGTGCCGGAACTGTTGGACGCCGTGGCGTCCATGCTTTCCAGCCCCTCAAGGCCGCGCAGCACCTCTTCCTGCCGGTTGACGATCTCGCGCTCGACCTCCGCCGGGGCGGCGCCCGGCCAGAAGGTCGAAATCGAGATCACCGGCCGGTTGATGTCCGGCGTTAGCTGAATCGGGATCGTCTGCAAGGCGACGAAACCGAACATGACGATCATCAAGACCGCGGCGATGACCGCGATCGGCCGCTCGATGGCGAGGCGGATCAGATTCATGGCTCTTCTAGCCGCTGCTGGCCGGCGGCGGCCCGTCGCCGGTGCGTACTGCCTGGCCCGGTGCCAGTCGCTCATTGCCGCGTACGACGACCTCGTCCCCCTCAGCCAGGCCGTTGACGACCTCGAACCGATCGCCGACGGAAACACCAATGGTGATGGGCCGCGGCTGCGCCGTGCCGTCGACCACGACGAAAACCATGGAGCCGGCCGGACCGTTCACCACCGCGTCCTTGTGCACGGTCAGGACGTCGCGAGCAGCGCCGGTCGGGATCATGGCCGTCACACTCTGGTTCGCTGCCAGGGCCTCGTCATGTTCGTCGAACGACGGCGTCATCCGAACACGCCTGGTGCGGGTCAGCGGGTCCTCAACCGGCACGACGGCCCGCACGACGGCAGGCAAAAGATCGGCGTTGTCGTCGCCCCGTTCCGCCAGCCGCACGTCCACCTCGACCCCCGGTTCCAGCCCGCCCAGCCGGTCAAAGGGCACGGCAACCTCGATCTCCAAATTGGTGTCGTTCACCACGGTCACCACCGGCGCGCCCACGGTCAGGTACTCGCCGGTTTCGGTGTAGCGTTCCGACACGACGCCGGAAAAAGGCGCGCGAATGGTGCCGTACTCCAGGTCCAGCCGGGCCAGATCGAAGGCGACCAAGGTTCGTCTCAACCGCGCGTCGGCTTCGGCGGCCAGGCTCTCCATGCGCAGCACTTCCTGCACCGCGTCGTCATAGCGTCCTTGCGAGAAGGCCGCGCTTTCACGCAATCCTTCCTGCCGCTCCAGGTCTTGGCGGGCGATCATCTCGCCGGCGCGCGCGGCTGCGGCCCGGGCCTCGATCTCGCCGACCTCGGCTTCAACCAGAGCGACCTCCGCCTCGAAGCGTTCGAGATCCATAATGACGAGCATGTCGCCTTCCGCGACGTGATCGCCGACCTCAACCTCGACATTGGATACCGCGCCGGCCACCCGCGCGGCGATCGTGGCGCTTTCGCGTGCGACCAGGCGGCCGATCACCGGCTGCGTCTGGCGCATGGGCTCAACGATCACAGGATCGGTCGCCACCAACGCGGCAGGCTGCGCGTGGGCGGACAGGCCAGGGCCCGCGACGGCCAGGACGAGGGCGAGCAAACCAATGGCGGCGCGATGGCGCATGTGTTGGTTTCCGATCAGCGACGGTTTGGTTTCAGTGACAATAACACAGTCGACTATGCCGACGTGATAGTGGGGCCATTTCCCGATATGGCAAGCATTCGTTCCTATGGTCCTGCATGTCTGCTGACACTCGCGCGCGTGCAAACGCCAATTAGGATCAGACGTCGGCATCGTCTTGGCCGAACGGTCTGCCCCGCGAGCGCGTGGCCTAACTGATCGATCGGTGACTGTCAGTGAGCGTTGTCACTGTTAGCCAATCAGCACTCTCCGGATGCCCTTGCCGTACAAAAGCACGGCGATTCAGGCGGCCAAGCGCCAGGCCAACCCACCGCTCATTGGCGGGTGAGATGATCAAAGGCGAGCCGATGCCCGATGATTAGCGAATGGGCCGCACCATATGGGGACTTCGCAGCGGTCGATCAGATGCGCTAGACAGTCATGGTGGCACGACACGGTGACCCCGTGATCTGCCCGTCCCGACGCCGCGTCGAAGGCAAGACCGACGTCTGGCAAGGTCGACAAACGGAACGGCCACGTCATATGGCCGATAACTGCCGGGAACCTTCATGCGCACCGCCCTGTTCACGCACCCCATTTGCATCGACCATGATCCGGGACCCGGACATCCGGAATCGCCCGATCGGCTGCGGGCGATCATGCGGGCCCTGGAAACCGAGGAATTCGCGCTTTTGGACCGGCGCGAGGCGCCGAAGGCGACGGTCGATCAGGTCCTGCTGGCCCATCCCCGCGCCCATGTGGACCGGCTGTTGCAGCTTGTGCCCGATGAAGGGCTGATCGACATCGACATGGATACGGCAATCAACCCGGCCTCGGGCCAGGCGGCCCTGCGCGCGGCCGGGGCGGTGTGTGCGGCGGTCGATGCGGTGATGGCCGCGTCCGACGATCCCGAGGGCGCCCGCAACGCGTTTTGCGCCGTCAGACCGCCTGGCCACCACGCGGAAACGGCGCGGGCGATGGGCTTTTGCCTGTTCAACAGCGTCGCCATCGGTGCCTTGCATGCGCGCGAAGCGCACGGGCTTAGCCGTGTCGCGGTGGTCGATTTCGAC
>JBCBSH010000125.1:0-13613 GCA_039819285.1 Pseudomonadota bacterium | reverse complement strand
GGTCGCCTGGCGCTGACTGTCGTTGAAATAGGCCGGCACCGTGATCACGGCCTGCGTAACATCTTCGCCGAGATAGCTTTCCGCCGTCTCCTTCATCTTTTGCAAGATGAAGGCGCTGATCTGGCTTGGCGCAAAGTTCTCATCGTGGGCCTTCACCCAGGCGTCGCCATTGTCGCCCTTGACGATCTTGTAGGGCACAAGATCGACGTCCTTCTTGACCATGGCGTCATCAAAGCGCCGGCCGATCAGCCGCTTGACCGCGAAGATCGTGTTCTCCGGGTTGGTTACGGCCTGTCGCTTGGCGGCCTGGCCGACCAGCCTTTCGTCGCTTTCGGAAAAGGCCACGATCGACGGCGTCGTACGCGCACCCTCGGCGTTCTCGATCACCTTGGCCTGGGAACCGTCCATGACGGCGACACAGGAGTTGGTCGTGCCTAAATCAATTCCGATTACTTTACCCATTCTATCCCTCGTACTTCGTTGGCAGAGTCTCGCCGGGCCCCATTAGGCACCCTCTTGGAGATCCCCTTCTTGAATGCAAATGGCCGGCCCCCGAATGAATGGCTGGGAACGGCCTCACCTCCGGTGATATAGGCGACGGCCAATGGCCCTACAAGCCGCGCGGATAGTCGGATTTCGATTCATTTTCCCGCTCCGCACACGTGCCACTCACGCGCGCGCCTCAACGAAAGCTGAATCGGTTCGGGCGAAAAGCCATCAACCAGCCCCCGATGAAGCCACCGAGATGTGCCTGCCAGGCGATCTGCCCGTCGACACCAAGCATCGCGCCGCCGAAGGCCGCGAACAGCGCGTTGGTGCCGACCAGAACGATCAGCAGGCTCCAGCCCGTGCGCCGGCGCCTGGGGTCGGGCGCGCTGACCATCAGCCGGCTGGCGCCGGCGAAACAGCCCGCCACGGCGCCCGACGCGCCGAACATGACGAAGCCGCCGCTCCAATCCAGGATCAACTGGGCCGCAGCGCCGGACAGCGTCGCGACCAGCAGCAAGAGCAGATAGCGCCTCGGCCCGAATACCCGTTCGCACAGGGCGCCGAAGGCCAGCAGGAACCCGGCATTCAGGGCCCAGTGCACCCAGTCGAGATGCACCAAAGTGTGCAGGACCAGACCACCGAACCCGAACAGCGCCTGCGGGCCCAGCGGGTCGGCCCAGGCCGCCGCAAGCCGGGCCGGCACCAGCGCGAAATGCAGGACGATCCAGTACTGCCAGTCCTGCGGCACGACCTGCAGAAGCAGGAACATGGCGGTGATGACGCCCACAGCCGCCAGCGTGATCGGCGGTACGTTGAACATTGGCTGACGTGCGGGCCGCGCATACATCTCGCCGCGAGGGTCGTTTCGCGGGGGGTTCTCTCTCGGGGGCTCGTCCATGCCTCTTATTAGGGGCCGCGCGGCAATTCCACCAGGGCGCTCTTGACATTGAGGTGTGGACCCCCATTCTTGAGCGGTCATTCAAAAACGGTAACGCAGCCCCATGGGTCGTCCCCGCGAATTCGATGAGGCACAGGTTCTGGACCAGGCCATGACCGTGTTCTGGCGCCAGGGCTATGCCGCGACCTCGGTCAAGGATCTGGTGCGCGAAACCGGGCTGAACCCCGGCAGCCTTTACGAGGCGTTCGGCGACAAGCACGAGCTGTTCCTGTCGGCGATCAATCACTACCGCGCCTCCGTCGTGCGACGGCGCCTGGAAGACATGGAACGGCCGGGTCCGGGCCATGACCGTATCGCCGGGTTCTTCAACGACCTGGTCCGGTTTTCGACCGGCGAAGGTCGTCTGATGGGCTGTCTGATGACCAATTCAGCCGTTGAGCTGGCGCCCCATGACCGCGATGTCGCCGTGCTTGTCGCGGCCAATCTGGCTGAGATGGAGCGCGCCTTCCGCCGCCTGGTCGAGCGCGGCCAGCAAGACGGCAGCATCGCCAACCGCGACCCCGCCACCGACATCGCCCGCTACCTGACCGTCGGCGTCCAGGGGTTGCGCGTGATGTCCAAGGCCAATCCGGACGCCGGTGCGCTCAGCGCCGTCGTCCGACAGATTCTCTCGGTATTGGGCTGAGAGTTTTGCTCAGTTTTTGAGCGTTCATTCAACTATGGCACCAGAAGGAAGACCATGATCAAACCGCGCCAACCCGTTCCCGCCCTGTCCGTTCCGTTGCTGGGCGGCGGCACCTGGACCCTGGCCGACCAGAAGCCGGAGAACTTCACCATGGTGGTCGTCTATCGCGGCTATCACTGCCCGATCTGCTCCGGCTATCTCGGCGATCTCAACCGCAAGGCCGCGCAGTTCGCGGAGAAGGGCGTGAACGTCCTGGTCGTTTCCAGCGACACCGAGGAACGGGCGGCCGAGGCCAAGGAGAAATGGGGCCTCGATAATCTGACGATCGGCTATGGGCTGACCCTGGACAGCGGTCGCGAATGGGGCCTGTTCGTCTCGTCCAGCCGGGGCAAGACGTCGACCGGCGTCGTGGAGCCCGACCTGTTCCTGGAACCGGGCCTGTTCCTGGTCCGCCCCGACGGCACGCTCTACTGGGCGTCGATCCAGACCATGCCGTTTGCGCGACCGCAGTTCGGCGAGGTGCTGAAGGGACTGGACTTCGCGATCGAGAAAAACTACCCGGCGCGCGGCGAGGTTTAGTCTCGCTATGACCGCAAGTGCGGTAGATTGCGGGGGCCATGATCGTCTCCGCATCCTACCGCACCGACATTCCGGCCTTTCACGCAAGCTGGTTCGCCGACCGCTATCGCGAGGGCAGCGTTTTGGTCGCCAACCCGTATGGTGGCAAGCCCTATCGCGTGGCCTTAGGCGGGCCCGGTCTGGACGGGTTCGTGTTCTGGACACGCAACATCGCGCCCTTTCGGTCGGTTCTGGCCGAAGTGACCCAGCCGTTCATGGTGCAGTTCACGGTCACGGGCTATCCGAGGCTTCTGGACGCGCGGACGCCCGAGCCGGATGTCGCGCTGAACCAGATCCGCGACCTGGCCAACCGCTATGGCGACCGAGCCGTCGTCTGGCGCTATGACCCGATCCTGATCAGCGATCTGACGCCACCGGACTGGCATCGGCGCAGCTTTGGAAAGCTAGCCGATAGTCTGAAAGGCGCGGTCGACGAGGTCGTGTGCTCGTTCGCCCAGCTCTATCGAAAGACCGAGCGCAACCTTGCCAAGCGGCTGGGCGCCGGACACTGGCGTGACCCGTCCCTCGAAGAAAAGCGCAACCTGCTTTCGGAACTGTCCGCCATCGCCGCCGATAACGGCATCAGCCTCACCCTGTGCACCCAGCCGGAACTCGCCGACTTCCCGGCGACACGCTGCGTCGACACGCAACGTCTGGCCGACGTTGCCGGCAGGCCGATTGCCGGCCGGACCAAGGGCAACCGCCCCGGTTGTCTGTGCGCCGAATCCCGCGACATCGGCGCCTACGACACCTGCGCCCATGGCTGCGCTTACTGTTACGCCGTTGCCGACCACGAGGCGGTTCGACGACGCCTTAGATCGCCCGATGCGGATACCTGCGTTGCATAACGGCACCGTCGCAAACCATGAGCCGACAACCGATCTGAAGAGTCATCCGATGAACCTCACCGAACGAGGGCAGTCATGAGTGATCGCATTCAATCCAGTCTCGATGGCGCCCAGCCGCCGGCCAACCTTTCGGCGCCGCTTCAGGCCCTTTGGTGGCTGAAGAAGGGCGATCTGCAAATGGGGCCCGAATGGCGCACGGCGCACGAGATCTGCCAGTCCGTGGACGGCGACAAGGCCCATGACTGGGTGCACGCTCTGGTGCACTGGATCGAGGGCGACCAGAGCAACGCCAACTATTGGTATAGGCGCGTCGGCGAGCAACGGCATGGAAACGACATTGCGGGCGAGTGGCGGTACATCGTTGAGCGGCTGGGCGGCTAGCCGCCTGGATTTGGCGGTTCGATCAGCCCAAGCTCTTGCCGCTTCTTCTTTGACAGGCCCGACGCGACGATGCGGTGGGATTCCCGCAGATAGACCTTAAGGTCATCGTCCGAAAGGCCGGGCTGGGCGTAGTTCTGGATCCATTTCATGCCGCGCGAGGCAAGATAGGGCGCCGGTCGCAGACCCGGCTGGTCCCGCAGGATCTCAAACGACACGTCGGAGACCTTGAAGGTGAACGCCGGCTGATCGTCGCCCCAGCCACCAATGGCGAACACCTTGCCGCCGACCTTCCAGACGTGAGAGCCACCCCACTGAACCACATGGGACGTGGCGGGCAGGGATCCGCAGAAGGCGTTGTACTCTTCATAGGTCATTGGTCGCATCGAAGCTAAAGCAGGCCGAGAACAGCCCAGCATGATAGACTACGCGCCGCCAAAAATCGTGGAGCCTGGACCCGATGTCCACAAACCAGACACCGACGCCCATCCCGCCGCTGCGGCCCGACGCCACCGGCGCTGATCAGGTTCTGGCCGCCATGGCCGCCGTCGCCACAGCAAACGGTGCGGCGCTGAGCGACGTCGACCGAAGGATGCTGGCCGGCGCCAGCCGCTACATCTTCGGGCAGGGCACGCCCTTCGACGTCACCGCCCTTCCCGATAGCACGCCGGAAGGCCTGGCATCGGCGCTGACCGGAACGGATCTGGCGCAAGACACGGCGCGCATGCTGGCCATCATGGCCTTGGTTGACGGCAAGCTGGACACCGACCGTATCGACAGCGTTTTCGCCTATGCCGATGCGCTGGACATGCACGACCCGTACATGAAGCTGTTGCGCATGAGCATCGATGGCGACGAACCGGCGGCGCTGGCGGAGATGATCAATGCCAACATGATCAGCATCACCGGCAAACCCTGGACATCGGGCGACATCAATGAATGGCTGACGCCGTACGGTCACGGCCATGAGGACGAGACGATGGCCGACCGGTTCGAGGCCTTGAAGGCGTTACCGGAAGCCTCGTTCGGCCACCATTTCTGGGCCCATTTCAAGCACAGCAACTACGAGTTTCCGGGTGAACCGACGGCATTGAACGCCGCCTTTTCAAAGCCCCATGACTCAGCCCATGTGCTGACCGGCTTCGCCACCGACCCGCGTGGCGAACTGCTGGTGTCGACCTTCACCTCGACCATGCACCCCTACTACCCGCTGGCCGGCCACGTCCTGCCCGTCATCTTCAGCTGGCATCTGAACATCGAAATCAACAAGGTGGCCAAGGACGCCAAGGGCGCCCTCGACCCGGACGTTTTCTGGCGCGCTTGGGCCGGGGGGGCAGCGACGACGGTCGACACGTTCGATCCCAAATGGGATTTCTGGGCGCATGTCGAGACGCCCTTGATCGATCTGCGCCGCCGCTGGTCCATTCCGGACGAGGGCCTGGACTTCAAGAACCCGTCTTAGGCAACCCCTCTACGCAACGCCATCGGCCAACGCCGCCTCCCAGGCCAGCAGCGCCCGCTTGCGCACCGGCCCCCAGCGGTAATTGTGGATGGCGCCGCTGCTGCGGATCACCCTGTGACAGGGGATCAGGTAGGCGATCGGGTTGTTGCCGACGGCGGACCCGACCGCCCGCGATGCCGTGGGCTGGCCGATCCAGCTTGCGAGATCGCCATAAGAGGTGACCGCGCCTTGCGGCACGCGCAACAGCGCCTCCCAAACCTTGACCTGAAAGTTCGTGCCCCGCAGCACGAGGGTCAGCGGTTCCTTCGCATTGTCGTTAGTGGCAAAGGCCGACTCCGCCAGCGGCCGGGTCGTCTCATCATCGCGTACCAGCCTTGCCAGACCCCAATCCTGCTTGAAGGCAGCGATCGTCGCGTCCTCGTCGCCGTTTTCGACAAAACCGAGCCAGCAAATGCCCCGGTCCGTCGCGCCGATAAGCGCCCGGCCCAGCGGCGCGTCGTGCAATCCCCAGCGGATCAGCAGCGACGGGCCCTTTTCCTTGTACTCGCCGGGTGTCATCGCCTCGCACGCAATGAACAGATCGTGCAGGCGCGACGGCCCGGACAGGCCGGAATCGAGCGCAGCATCCAGCACACTGGCGCGGCTGTCCAACAACTGCTTGGCATGGTTGACCGTCAGATACTGGCCGAACCGTTTCGGGCTGATGCCCACCCGGCGCTTGAACGAGCGCTGGAAGTGAAACGGCGACTGGCCGGCGATGTCGGCCACCTCATCCAGCGAGGGCTGATCGAGATAGTGGTCGACCATATAGTCGATCGCGTTAATGATACCGGGTGCGTCGGCAAGGGTATCGGGATCATGAACCATAAGACCGTCTGGCACCGAAGTTCTCCTCAACAAAGCTAAGTATGATGCCAATCTGCGCCGGCGTCATCAGTCGCGAAACCCGATTCTTGCGGAGTTGCGGCCGGATTCAGCCGGCCGGTCCGAACGTGTTGGGCAGTTAGCAGCGCAACCAGACGGAGGGTCCAATGGCCATCATTGACACCGACAACGCGCGCGTGATCGATCTGGAACATCCGCGCACCGCGTCGATGCCCGAGTTCCCGACCCACCGGCCCGGCTACGCCTACACGCTCTACCATCGGCATGGGGACCCACAGGACAGCGGCGTTCGCGGCAGTGCCTTTGGTCAGTTACACGGGACGGAACATACCGGCACCCATATCGACGCCCTGTCCCACCAGTCGGAATGCATGACCCTGCATGGCGGCATCGAGGCGACCGCTGAAATCCAAACTCCCACCGGCATCACCGAACTGGGCGCGGAACATCTGCCGCCGATCATTGCCGACGGCGTCCTGCTCGACGTGGCGGGCCTGAAGGGCGTGACCGCGCTCGACGCCCGTTATGCGGTCGGCCCGGACGATCTGCAGGCCTGTTGCGACCGGCAAGGCGTGTCGGTGAAACCCGGCTCGGTCGTGCTGGTGAACCTGGGCAACGCCCACCATTGGGAGGATGAGCAGCGCTATCTTGATGGCCCGGGCATGACCAGCGCGGCGTCGAAATGGGCGGTCGAAAACGGCGTCTTGGCAGTGGGGGCCGACAATATCGGCTGGGACCTGATCGGCGCCTGGGATGATGAGCTGAACTGCAATATGCCCGGACATGTGCTGCTGCTGGTCAGGGCCGGCATCTACATCATCGAGAATCTGGATTTGAGGGAACTCACCGCGTCAGGCCATTCCAGCTTCGTGTTCGCCGCATTGCCCATGAAGCTTGTCGGGGCCACGGGGTCGCCGATACGGCCGGTCGCGATCGTGCCGCAATAGCAGGATTAGGCCGGCAGCCGGGCCAGGAAGGCGGGGTCGCGAAGACGGTCGAGCGCCTCGTTCAGCGCGCCGGCGACCTCCGCCCGCTCCGGCGGGGACAGGAACGAGCCGACGATGATGGTCCGACCATGGCTGGACAGGCGGATCTGGCTTTCGTGGCGCGGCGGGTCGTCCATGGCGACGCGCAGCCATGTCGGCTGCATCTCGTCCGTGCTGCGCGGACCCTTACAGTCGCCCCGTTCAACGCTCAGAACCGCGGGCGTCAGCCGCAGCTTCTCATAGACCCGGCCGGATCGATAGTTGGCGCGGAAAAACAGATACAGCACCAGCACGTCGAGCCCAAAGAAACCAAAGATCGGCCAGGCGCCTTGCAGGAAGAACACCGCCCCAAGCGTAAAGCAGACCAACGCAACGACGGTCATCAAGACCGCAAAGCCCTTGCGGCTAAGGCTTCGGTGGGGATAGAGCAGGGCATCGAACAGCACCGGTGCCGACTCGCCGCCTCTCCTGCTCAACTTCGTGCTCATGGCAGTCATCTTAACGCGTCTCGGCTGGCGACCAAGTGTTTGGATGCCGCAGCGCTGTGGCGAATGCCGCATGCGCGCTGTATAAGCGCCCGCAATGAAACGCGCCGATGTCGAGGAGTTCTTTCGCCGTCTGTCGGAGTCCGACCCGGAACCGACCAGCGAACTGAACTACAAAAACCCCTACACCTTGCTGGTCGCCGTCGTGCTGTCGGCCCAGGCGACCGATGTGGGCGTGAACAAGGCGACCAAGGACCTGTTCGAACAGGTCGACACACCTGGGGCAATGGTCGAACTGGGTGAAGAGCGGCTGAAGCACCACATCAAGACAATCGGCCTGTTCAATGCCAAAGCCAAGAACGTCATTGGGCTGTCGGAGATTCTACTGCGCGACCATGCGGGCGAGGTGCCGGCAGATCGCGTGGAGCTCGAAAAACTGCCGGGCGTCGGCCGCAAGACCGCCAACGTCGTGTTGAACGTCGCCTTTGGCGAGCCGACCATCGCGGTCGACACCCACATCTTCCGCGTCGGCAACCGCACGGGCATGGCCAAGGGCAAGACGCCGGACGCGGTGGAGGCGAAGCTGCTGAAGGTCGTACCGGCGCCTTATCGGTTGCACGCCCACCATTGGCTAATCCTACACGGCCGATACGTCTGCAAGGCCAGAAAGCCCAACTGTCCGGTCTGCATCGTCTCGGACCTGTGCGGCTTTAAGGACAAGACCAAGCACTGACGCGCGTTTCGCGATTGCTATTCAATCCCTGTCCTGGTAGAAGCCTCGCCGGCCTGCGATTGGTCGGTCCGACGAGATATAAGGTCGGACCAGATTAGCGTCGTAGCGATACGACCGGCCAATCTCAGTGCGACGCCACATCCCCACAGCGTCAATGACAGATCTATCTGTGAGGGGAAGTTCCATGTTGAGTATCGAGAAAACGGCCCGGCGGCTTGCCGTGGCCGGCATCTTCGCCGTGGTCAGCCTGATGGCGGGGCTGGCCCAGGCCCAGGACCGCGCCACGATTGCCGTCACCGCCATTGTCGAGCATCCGGCCTTGGAGGCGACGCGCGACGGGCTGCGCGACGCGTTGGCCGAGCATGGCTATGTCGTCGGCGAGAATTTGGAGTTCGTTTATCAAACCGCGCAGGGCAATCCGGCGACGGCTGCCCAAATCGCGCGCCATTTCGTCGGCCTGAACCCCAGCGTGATGGTGCCGATCTCCACGCCGTCGGCACAGGCCATTGCCGCGGCGACGGACGATTTGCCGATCGTGTTCACCGCCGTGACCGACCCGATCGGTGCGCAATTGCTGGTCGATCCGGCAGCGCCCGGCGGCAACATCACCGGCCTGTCGGACATGTCGCCGCTGGCCGATCATCTGGACCTGATGCGCGAGTTCCTGCCCGATGCCGAAGTGATCGGCGTGCCTCACAACCCGGGTGAAGCCAACTCGGTCACTCTGCTGAACGCATTGACCGACATGGCGCCAGATTGGGGCTTTACGGTGGTCGTGGCCGTGGCCCCGCGCTCTGCCGACGTGCTCGCGGCGGCACAGACCCTGGCCGGGCAGGCCGACCTTATCTATGTGGCCAACGACAACACGGTCGGGGCCGCCTTGGAGGCCGTGCTGACCGTTGGCCACGACGCCAATGTGCCGGTGTTTGCCGGCGACAATGACAGCGTCGTGCGCGGCGCCATCGCCAGTGTCGGCTACGACTACTATCAGGTCGGCCAGCAGACGGCCGGCATCGTCGCACGGGTCTTGGACGGAGAGGACCCGGGCACGATCCCGGTCAGCGTGGCCGCCGGCACGGACCTGTTCGTCAATCCGGCAGCGGCCGAAGCCATGGGGATCGAGGTGCCTCAATCGGTGATGGAACGGGCTAATCGGATCGTCCAATAAGCCCGTGGCGGTAGTGCCGGGATCGTCGGTCGCAAGACCGGCGGTCCCGGCTTTCGGCCGCCGTCCGTTCAGCCCGCGTCTGGCGCCAGACCCGTCGAGTTACGCACCACCAGTTCGGTCGGCAATACCACATGCCTTGGCCGGCCTTTTGGCGGATGAAAGACCAGGCGGGCGGCGGCCGCGCCCTTTTCTTCCAACGGCTGATGGATCGTGGTCAGTGCCGGCGTCACGGCCTTGGCCAGGGGAATGTCGTCAAAGCCGACCACCGATAGGTCGCCGGGCACGTCCAAGCCGAGATCGGTTGCCGCCAGCAGCGCACCGACCGCCAACCGGTCGCTCATCGCCAGGATAGCGGTCGGGCGCGGCTTCTGACCGAGGAGTTTGACGGCCGCTTTCCGGGCGTTGTCCTCGCTGTTGCCGGAGACTTCGAAGGCGCGCAGTTGCGCATCCTCAAGGCCGGCCGCGCCCAAGGCATCGCGATAGCCGCGGAAACGGTCAACCGACGGCGTGCACTCCAGGTCCGCCATTTGGTCGATCCGCAAGGGGCCGTCATAGCCGTCGCCGAAGACATCCAGCGCCAACACGCCGAACCGTCGATGGCCCAGCCCGATCAGATGCGCGGCGGCTTCACGTGCCGCTGACCGGTCGTCGATGTCGATGGTGGACATCGGCATCGTTTCCGGGGCCGACACGGCAACCGACGGCAATTGCCGCGCGGCAACCGCGTCGTTCACGACCGTGAGATAATGCATGCAGTAGACGATGAACCCGTCGACGGCCGCCCCCTGAATGGCATTGCCCACCTCCGCCTCGCCGGTTTCCGGTAGGATCAGCAGGCTCGCCCCCTCCTTTTCGCAGACGCTGGCGACACCCTTGAGGAAGGCGATGGAGGTCGGATCGGTGAAGCCGTAAGTCAGGGACTTACCGAACACCACGCCGATCGACCCCGCGCGGCCCGTGCGCAGCATGCGCGCCATCGGGTTGGGCCCGGCATAGCCCATCTTGTCGGCGATCTCCAAAACCCGGGCCCGCAGTTTCGGCGACAACTGATCCGGCCGATTGAAGGCGTTCGATGCCGTCGTGCGCGAAACGCCGGCGGCGCGCGCCAGATCCAACAGCGTTACCGCGCGCTGGGAACCGTCGCTCTGCCCATCCTGCCCGACACGTGTCTCCATGCACCCAGTGCATCCGTCCGCTGCAGGAATTGCAATCTCTTTTCGGCACTTTCTTCTTGATCGATCCAGAAGAGGGGCTATATCTGCATTCGACGACGTTCTGAATGCATTCAGAAACGGGCCGGAAAGAGATCGGACCCGGAGATGGGAGCAAGTCGGACGTTATTCGCAGAGATCTTAACCGATGGAGGAAACCATGGGATTTCTAGGACCGATCGCCTTCGTGCTGGTTAGGCCACGCATCGTCCGGACCCGCAACGGCGCCATGCCGACGCAACCGAACCGCGACTGACCTTCACCGGCACCCCGGCCCCGCCGCAACACGCCGGGCCGGTATTGACACAAACAGCGGCGCAAGGCGCCAAAAAGGAGAATGCGATGACCTACCTTATGCCAATCGCGCAATCCCTGGGCCAAAAGGCCAGCGAGCGCACCAGCCGCTAAACGGGAAAAGCGTATCCAAGTAAAAGCGGCGCAGCCCGAAAGCTGCGCCGCTTTTTTTGCGCCATTCCAACCAAAGCGAACTGCGTCAGCCCTTCGGCTCGTCGGCCTCTTCCTGGAACGAAAGCTCCGTATCCTCGGGCTCCGGGGCGGCCCGGCGAGAGCTGCGCGACGACGATGCCGGCTTTTCCGGCCTGCTCGACTCGGTAAACGGCATGATCTTGGTGTCGGCCAACGGCTCAACCTTGCCGACGATGCGGCCGCCCGCCTCAACCGCCAGCTCGCCATAGCGAACGGTGCCAGCGACGAGCCCCTGGCTCAACAGGGTCAGGCGTCCGTTGACCGTCAGATCGCCATCGAACTGGCCGCCGATAACGGCCTCGTCGATCTCCGCGCTGCCCTTGAACTGTCCGCGCTCGGCGATCTCGATCGTCCGGCAATCCTTGATCACGGCCTCGATCCGACCCTCGACCACCAGATGGTCGCACGACTTGATCTCACCCGACAGCGAGATTTCCGGCCCGACAATCAGCTTGCGCGCGCTTTGCTGCACCGGACGTTCGTCATAGCCGCCGGACGACGAGCGCCTCGGCGCAGCGGGAATGTCAACGATGCGGCGGGGGCCTTCTGGACGGAAATTCGAACCTGGTGGCTGATTGCTGGGCATGGTGTCTGGACCTGTTTGCTGGTTTGTTGGGCGTGCGCTTGCGGGAACATCCTCCGCAACGCGCCGTGGTCTGACGTCCGGCCCGCCCGGCTTGGTATCGTCGGGTTCGGAACCGGAGCCGTTCTTACGGCGGAACAAAGATCTCTCTCCAATCAAAGGATGGCTCGATCAGGATGGCGACTTTAACACAATTGAAGATGGCGACCACAGCGAAGGCACCTCGCCTCCTGGATTTCTGAGCCCCCGCTTCGGCGCGGTCTACTGGACGTTCGCGCGCAACACCGCTAAACAGCGGCCCGCCGGAACCGCACAACCCAAGACCGAGAACCGAATGAGCAAACCCGCCAGCGTCGTCACCATCGGCAACGCCATCGTCGACGTCCTTGCCCACACTGACGACCGATTCCTGGCCGACAATCGGCTGGTCAAGGGCTCGATGAACCTGATCGACGCCGACCAGGCGATTGCCCTTTACGCCAAAATGGGCCCGGCGATCGAGATCTCCGGCGGCTCGGCGGCCAACACGGCGGCCGGCATCGCCTCGCTGGGCGTCCCCGCCGCCTATATCGGCAAGGTGTGCGACGACCAGATGGGCCGGGTGTTTCGGCACGACATCACCGCCGCCGGCGTGGCTTTTCGCTCAGATCCGATCATCGGCGAGCCGCCGACGGCGCGCAGCTTCATTCTGATCACGCCCGACGCCCAGCGCACCATGAACACCTATCTCGGCGCCTGCGTGTTGTTGAGCACCGAGGACATCGACGAGCCGCTAATCACGGCCGCCGAGGTCACCTATATGGAAGGCTATCTGTGGGACCGGCCGTCGGCGCAGGAGGCGTACCGGCATGCCGCGCGCACGGCCCACGCCGCCGGGCGCAAAGTGTCCCTGACGCTTTCGGACACGTTCTGTGTCGAACGCCATCGTGACAGTTTTGCCGAACTGGTCGCCGGCCATGTCGACATCCTGTTCGCCAACGAGGAAGAGGCCAAGGCGCTTTACCAGACCGACAGTTTGGACGACACGCTGGCCCTTGCCCGCGCGGATTGCGAAATCGCCGCCATCACCCGCAGCGAAAAGGGCGCGATCATCCTGAACGCCACCTCGACCTATGAAATCGCGGCCGAGCATGTCGAAGACCTGGTCGACACGACCGGTGCCGGCGACCTGTTCGCGGCCGGTTTCCTGGCCGGCTTCGTCGAGGATCGCCATCTGGCCGATTGCGGCCGTATGGGCGCCCTGGCAGCGGCCGAAGTTATCTCGCACATCGGCGCAAGGCCCGAAGAGAATTTAGAGAAGCTTGTCGACGGTCGGTTTCAAAAACCGTCGATCAGTGCCTGAAATGCCTGACGCCTGTGAATACCATGGCCATGCCGGCTTTATCTGCGGCCTCGATAACCTCTTGATCGCGGATTGATCCGCCCGGCTGAATCGCGGCCGTAGCACCCGCCTCGATCGCCGCGACGAGCCCATCGGCGAACGGAAAGAATGCGTCCGACGCCACGACCGCGCCCTGGGTCCGGCTTGTCTCCTCTTTTTCCCGTTCCGCCGTATCGGTTGCCTTGCTGACGGCCAGGCGCACACTGTCGACCCGGCTCATCTGCCCGGCGCCGACGCCAACCGTGACGCCGTTTTTGGCAAGCACGATGGCGTTCGACTTCACATGCTTGGCGACGCGAAAGGCGAACAGGAGATCG
>JBCBSH010000124.1:0-13634 GCA_039819285.1 Pseudomonadota bacterium | reverse complement strand
CTCGCCGTATCCGGCCCAGGTGAAGAACGCGACCGATCGGCCGAAGTCGAGGTCGAGCCCGGCCTGCAGAGCGCCAATAGCGATTTCGCCTTGGCCGGCATCTTGCCGTCATCTTGACTGACGAGGGTGGCCCGGCCACACAGGTCGAGATAGTCATGATCCCAAAGGTCGGCCTCGGTGATCCGCCATGTGCCAACCAGCCGGCACTCGATTGGGACCGTCATGGTGCTGGTCCGCGCGCCGCCTGGGGCACAAGCTTGGGCAGCCGCACGAGATCGTAGGCCGCAACGGCAAGCTCGAAACCTTGCGCCACGCGCTGGCGTCCGCGGAACTTGGTTTTGGCTAGGCTGGCGACCGTCTTGACCCGGGCGAAGATCTCTTCGATCCGCTTACGGCTGCGTTGCGAGATCTCGTAGCCGTCGGGCGGAATGATCTTTGCACCACGCCAGCCGATCTCCGATTGAAGGGCGATATGGGGAATGACGCCGCGATCCTGGAGCGTTCGTTGGCGGTTGCCTCGCCCCACGGCTCACCGCGCCCGTCCTTGCGCAGCTACCGAAGCGGTGATGAAGAGGGTTGGGAAGCCAGATGACAAACAACAAGACCATCGCTGAATTTCGGAAGGCGCTTCACGAAGAGCTGTTCGATTTCTGGGCTACTATGCTTGATGAATCACCGTACAAGCCTGTGATCAGCGATCTGGCCAGATGTATCGTAAGGGAGGAAATCCAACGCAATCGAGCGCTGACCCTGCAAGAGACCTTAAGGGTGATTGGGGCGGGGCAGCCAAACATGGGGATACCTGATGCGTTCATATTCCTGGCTAATGAAATCAAGAGGCAAAGAAGCCGTCAAATGCGTGTTGGTTTGCAAGACACATAAACCTAGCGCTTTCAACGCGTTCGCGTTGAACGTCGCCATCACCCTCGCCGCCTGCCTGCTGGCCCTGCCGGCTTCCGGTCAGGACATCCGCGTTATCAACGGGGATACCATTGAGATGGATGGCGAGGTGATCGGCCTGTGGGGCATCGATGCGCCAGAGTTGGATCAGACGTGTCTGCGTGACGGCGAGGTGGTGGCCATTGGGCAGATTTCCGCCGAGGCATTGGAAGACCTCGTTTCGAGCAAGGTACTGTGCATCGACGTTGGCACCGACCCCCACGGACGTGCAATCGCTCAATGCAGAGTTCGGGCTGACAATAGCAGCGACAATTTCACTACTGACCTTGGGCTGGCGCTCGTATCGGCCGGACTGGCGTGGGATTGGCCAGAGTACAGCGAGGGCGCATACAGCAGCGCACAGGCGCGCGCTCAAGCAATCGGATTGGGTGTCTGGGCCCACGACTGCATCCCGCCGTGGGAGTGGCGGGAGAGGAATTGATCCGATGTCGGGATTTCGCTGATTTCGAACACGATTTCTGTTGTAAATTACAACACTGCCGGCCAAAAATGCGCTCGCCCTCCGTGGTGAAGGGTGCGGTTACTTCGCATTGACTCCGAGAGACCGCGCCCGCTTGTTCCCGGATGGCATGTGGCCTCAGGTGGCCCAGATAACGGTTACTTCGCCTGCTAAGCGAGAGGTCGTGGGTTCGAGCCCCACCGCCTGACTTCGGTCAGGTGTAGCTCAGTTGGTTAGAGCGCTACATGTACCGTAATCACCTGTTCCCCTGGGCTTCATGCTTCGTCCGGCGCATTGATGCAGAAAGACCATGCGCCTGAATGTCGCTTCCAAGATGCCCCAGACCTTCACCCATGAAGGTGCACCGGCAAAGTGCATCTCTAACGAGCGGTTGCTTCGTCGGAGCGTCCTGTCCTGCCTGTTGTGGGAGCGGGAGCTCTATGAAGACGGCATCGAAATCGCCGATCGGATCGTAGACACGGCCACGAAGGTCGACAAGCAGACGGTATCCGATCTGGCGGCAGAGGCCCGCGAGCAGTTCGGCATGCGGCACGCGCCGTTGCTGCTGTTGCTTGACCTGATCCGGCGTGGCGGTTCCGGCGTTGCCGAGACTGTCGCGGCCACGATCCGCCGTGCCGACGAAATCACCGAGTTGGTGGCCATGTACTGGCGGGGCGGCAAACGACCGCTGTCCAAACAGATGAAGCTCGGGCTGGCCATGGCGTTCGACAAGTTCGATGCCTACCAGTTCGCCAAGTATAGCCGGCCGGGACCGGTGCAGTTCCGCGACGTGCTATTTCTGACGCATGCAAAGCCTAGGAACGAGGCCCAAGAGGCGCTGTTCAAGGGGATCTCGGAGAAGGCACTGGCTGCGCCCGATACGTGGGAGGTCGGCCTGTCCACCGGCGGCGACAAGCGCGAGACGTTTGAGCGTCTGTTGCGCGAGGGCAAGCTGGGGTACCTCGCCTTGCTCCGCAACTTGCGCAACATGTTTCAGGCCGGCGTGGACGAAAGCCTAATGAGGGAGGCGATTCTTGCACGCAAGGGCGCTGATCGCATCTGGCCGTTCCGCTATGTCGCGGCGGCCCGTGCGGTCCCGCAGTTGGAGCCGATCATTGATCAGGCTCTGACCGAGGCCGTCGCCAACGGCGATCGACTGGCGGGCAAGACCATCGTCTTGGTCGACGTGTCCTCATCCATGAGCGATCGTTTGTCAGCTCGATCCGACATGACGCGGATGGACGCGGCGGCGGCGCTCGCCAGCGTGCTCAACGCCGATGTTAGGGTGTTCTCGTTCTCGGCCGGCACTGCCGGATGGCATGACCGCCGGTCTAGCTCGCCAGTGGCTCTTGAGGTGCCTGCGCGGCGCGGAATGGCCGGGATCGATGCCGTGATCAATTCGCAGTACCACGGCGGCACTCGCCTCGGCCAGGCGGTTTCAGAAGTGAACCCGCTGCCGCACGATCGACTGATCGTCATCACCGACGAGCAATCTTTCGATCCGGTGCCGGACCCCGTTGCAAAGCGGGCCTACATGATCAATGTGGCGTCCGCGCGAAATGGGGTCGGATATGGCCGCTGGATCCATGTCGACGGCTTCTCTGAGGCCGTGATCCGGTACATTTCGGAGATCGAACGCCTTGACGGGTGACCAACTTCAACGGGCGGCGATCAAACTATTCGGCGAGCGCGGGTGGCAATCTGCGCTCGCCGATGCTCTTGGCGTCGATCGTACGTCGGTATGGCGGTACGTCACCAACAATGCGGTTCCGGGACCGGTTGCGGCGGCCGTTGAGTGTTGGTTGGAAAATGGGCTGCCCAAGAAGCGCTCGCGGGACGAATAGGCGCCGCTCCAACTCAAGCACCGGGCCAAACCGCGCCAACTCAACCGGCTCGCCATACTCGCCAAGGTCCGTGTCGGCGGTCCGCGATAAGGTGACGACGCCAGCGTGCCTGTCGGCTAGGCGTGCGGCTTCGAGGATCACCCTGGACTCGGTCGGTATCTGCTTCGACGCAAACGCATTGCCCAGGTCGCCCGGCTCCGGGTCGCGGCCGAAGGCCAGTAGGACGATCAGCTTTTGGGGGTCGGGCTTGCCTCGCTCAAGCCTTCGGCCCCATAGGTCTGGAAGTTGCGCCGGATCTCGTAGAACTGCGGGCGCGAACAGCCCATCACCCTGCACGCCCGGCCGACATTCTCCAGCTCCTTGGCCAGCGTCAACAGGGACAGCTTGCGCCGCGCCATCTTGCCTTTCGTGGTCGTGTCTTTGCTCCTGGTGGCTTGGATGTTCGGCAAAACAATCCTAAGCCCTCCAAGAAGCGGCATGGCCGCACCCGTCAGCCCAGGGGCGAACGGCTGTGGCGCAACCTGCCAAGGGATTACCGTCTCAGAACAGTGTGTGCTTGCTGGCGGCGCACGACGATATCGGCTGGCGCATACAGCTCGAAATTAATTCAAGCTTTTCAAATAAATAGATGGTGCCCAGGGACAGAATCGAACTGCCGACACGAGGATTTTCAGTCCTCTGCTCTACCAACTGAGCTACCTGGGCTTGTGCGCGGTGGCGCGGGCGCCGATGGCCGGCGCGCGCTGGTGTATAGGGAATGGCCGGGGCGTTGTCCAGAACGGAGTTTCCAGGGCTGAAAGGTCGCCGGCACCCGTGGCGCCCGGGTCCGAATAAGGCACCAAAACCATGGACATAGGGCAGCCTCGCGCGGCATGGTGGGTGGATAACAATCCGAAACCGAATCCGGAGCCTGACGCCATGCGCCCCATCCGTTTGCTGGCCCTTATCCTGATCCCGCTGATGGCCGCTTGCCAGCAGGTCGCCACCCAGCCCGCGCCGCCGACGCTGGACCAGCTTTACGGCTATTGGGAAGGCGAGACCACGATGGTCAGCGACGGACCGCCACGCGCGGCCTTCGCCCTGATCGAGCCGGAGCCGGACGGCGGCCTGTCGGTGCATTGGCGCAATGTCAGCGTCGGGCTGGACGGCTCCATCATCCAGCGCGAGGGCGATCTCGACTTTGTCGCCACCGAGGCGGGCTGGGGCGCCATCAACGAGCCGCAGGACATCGGCGCGGTTGCCGTGTTCGACGAGGGCATTCTCACTGTGACACTCATCGGCATTGACGAGGACGGCCGCATCAACCGCCAGACCTATGACCGCACGGTCCTGCCGGACGGCATGCTGCGGGTAATCTACAACCGCTATGTCGACGGCGAACTGCGGCGCACGATCGAGGCGGTCTATCGCCGGACGGCGGAACCCGAGACTATCTAGGCGATCCGCCTGCGTCGCCGCTGCCGGACGCGGTTGACGGCGGTGACCAGGGCGGCATCATCTTTGGCGATCGCGCGGACGTTAGCCTTTTTGGGTCGTGACGTCGCCAAGACGGTTGTTCGCCCTCGATCCCGGTGCAGGACGTCATCGGGTTGGAATTGACCATTGATATCTTTCTCGGCAGCTAAACACGCGGACGACGCCTCGTTGGCGTTAGCCCTCATCTGGCGCCCCCGCGGAGCTCTGCGAGGGGGCCTCTTGATCTTGGCAGAAGGACACTGCCAGCCGAGTCATAGAGTTTCCTAATGCTCTTGCCTCAGTAATCCGTTTATTGAATGATTGGGCGCGAGGCGCTTCCCCCCGGGCGGCGTCGATAAGCCAAATCATTCAGGAGGGGTGAACAATGGGGCTCAAGTTCCTAACCGCGGCGGCCGTGGCGGCGCTGATCACCGTGCCGGCTGTGGCGCAAGACAACTATCCGGACCGGCCGATCGACCTGATCGTGGCGTTCTCGCCGGGCGGCGGCACGGATGTCGCGGCCCGCGCGATCCAGCCCTATATCGAGGCCGAACTGGGCACGACGATCACGGTCGTGAACACGCCGGGCGCCGGCGGCGAGATCGGCTTTACGGAACTGGCGGAGTCCGATCCCGACGGCTACACCATCGGCTTCATCAACCTGCCGGCGATGTTCGCCTATTCGTTCGAGCGCGACACGCGCTACGACGTCAACAGCTTCACGCCGATCGCCAACCTGGTGACCGATCCGGGGATCTGGGCCGTGCGAACGGACAGCGAGTTCGAAACCTTGCAGGACGTCATCGACTTCGCCGTCGAAAACCCCGGCGCGCTGCCGATCGGCACCACCGGTTCCGTCGGCTCGTCGGAGCATTTAGCGCTCTTGGTCGTCCAGCAGGAGACCGGCGCGACGTTCAGCCATGTGCCGTTCGGCTCGACCGCGCCGATGCGCACCGCCTTGCTGGGCGGTCATATCCCGCTCGGCGCCTTCAACCTGTCGGAAGGCATCGAGTTCGCCGAGGAAGGCCAACTGCGCATCCTGGGCGTCATGTCGAGCGAGCGCAGCCCGATGGCGCCCGACATCCCGACCTTCACCGAGCAAGGCATCGAGGTGCTGGGCGGTTCGTCGCGCGGCATTGCCGGGCCCGCCGGCCTGTCCGACGAGGTCATCGCGACCCTGTCTGCGGCGATCGGCGCGGCCTTGGAGAACCCGGAATATGCAGCGGCGGCCGAGGCGGCCAACATTCCGCTGAACTACATGCCGGCAGCGGAGTACGCGGCCTTCCTGACCAGCACGGACGCGGATCTGGCCGTGGTCTGGTCGGAAACGCCCTGGCGCGAATAGGCGGTCTGAACTGACTTTAGCGGGCGGCGGTTTGAGACCACCGCCCGCCCTCGTTCCGCGCCAAGTGAGATGAACCAAAAGCAAGTCGAGATCGCGTTCTGCGCCGGCTTCCTGGCCCTCTTGATCGGCGGCTGGATATCGCTGGCCGACATTCCGGCCCAGGCACGCCTGTTCCCGCGCATGATCATCGGCTTCACCGCCGTTTTCACCGTGGTGATGGCGGTGCGGGCCATCTGGGCACTGCGTGCCGACGCCGTCGATCACGGCTGGCACATGTTCGAAAGTGTCGGCCGCTGGGCGATCGCCGTGGTGGCGTTGCCGATCTACGTGCTCGGCGTCTCGACCATCGGCTATTTCACCTCGACGCTGATCTTCATCCCGGCCCTGGCCCTCATTCTGGGCTATCGCCGCCCGATGGTGGCGATCGCGATCGCGCTGGTGTTCGACATCTTGATCTACATCGTTTTCATCCAGGTGTTCGAGCGGCGCTTGCCGGCGGACATCGTGGTCGGGCTCTGACGGGGCGCGTTGATGGAGCTTTTCTTCGATGCCTTCGTCGAGGTGCTGCGGGTTCAAAACCTGATCGCCATCGTGCTAGGCACCTTGATGGGCATGGTCGCGGGCGCCCTGCCCGGCCTGACGGCGACCATGACCATCGCCATTCTGATCCCGCTGACCTTCTCCATGAGCCCGCTGGTGGCGCTGGGCATGATGGCGGGGATTTACAATGGCGCCATGTATGGCGGCGCCATCCCGGCGATCCTGTTGAAGATCCCCGGCACGCCGCCCTCGATCGTCACCACCTTCGACGGCAACCCGCTGGCCCAGCAAGGTAAGGCTGGCTATGCGCTGAAGATCGCCTGCTGGTCGTCGGCGATCGGCAGCATCATTTCCGCCATCGCCCTGATCACCATCGCGCCCCAGCTTGTGAAGGTCACCTTGCTGTTCGGCCCGGCGGAGTATTTTTGGGTTGCCCTGTTCGGCCTCAGCAGCATCGCCGTCCTGCTCGGCCGCGATCCGGTCAAGGGCTTCGTTGCTGCCGGCATCGGCCTCTTGCTCAGTATGGTCGGCATCGACACGGTGTCGGGCCACGAACGGTTCACCTTCGACAACCGCTACCTTCTCGACGGGCTGGAGTTGCTGGTCGTGCTGACCGGGCTCTACGCCATCCCGCCCGCCGTTCGCATGGCCGAGAGCGGCCTGAAACGCGGCATGAGCGGCAGTGATCTGCGCTCGACGCGCGGTGCCGCGATCTGGCGCGAAATCCCCCGCTTCATCCCGACCTGGATCCGCGCCGGCGTCATCGGCGTGCTGGTCGGCATCCTGCCGGGCACCGGCGGCTCCATGGCCGCCTTCATCGCCTATAACGAAACCAGGCGCGCCTCGAAAGACCCGGACAGTTTCGGCAAGGGCAACCCGCAAGGTGTGGCGGCCGCCGAATGCGGCAACAATGCCGACAATGCCGCCGCCATGATCCCGGCGCTGACCCTCGGCATCCCCGGCAGCGGCGTGGCGGCGGTGATCATGGCCGGCCTTCTGGTCCACGGCCTGCAGCCGGGGCCGCAGCTCTTCCGCGAGAATGGCCTCATCGTCTACGGCTTCATGATCCAGATGCTGTTGACCGGCGCCCTCTTGTTCTTCTTCGGCGGCGCCTTTGCCGCGCGGGTCTTCGCCCAAGTTTTGCGCGTGCCGCCCATCCTGCTGTCGCCGCTGATCATCTCGCTGGCCGTGGTCGGCATCTATACGCTGAACAATTCGATCTTCGAGGTCTGGCTGATGCTGGTGTTTGGCGCGGTCGGCTATCTGCTGGACCGGGTCGGTATTCCGTTGGCCCCTGTCATTCTAGGGTTGATCCTGGGCAGCCTGGCCGAGCAGCAATTCCGCCTGGCGCTCTTAATCTCCGGCGGCGATTGGACCGCCCTGTTTTCCTCGCTGGTCAGTTGGATCGTGATCCTGCTGACGGCGATGGTTCTGTTCTATCCGATTGTCCGCGCCCTGCTGGCACGCCGGCGCGCGGTCGAGGCTTGAGCCATGAGCGACTTCGTTCTCAACCCCAGATTGGTCACGGCCACGCTGCCCGTTGGCGACCTGACCCTGTGCCGCGTCCTGTTGATGGACGATACCCGCTACCCCTGGCTGCTCCTCGTGCCACGCCGGCCGGATGTGGAGGAACTGTGGGATCTGACCCCGGCCGACCGCACGCTGTTGATTGAGGAGATGGCAACGGCGGCGGAAGTCATTCGCGACACATTCGATGTCAGCCGGATCAACAGCGCAGACATCGGCAACCGCGCGCCCCAGATGCATATTCACGTCGTTGGCCGCACCACGAGCGATGCCGCCTGGCCCAAGGTGGTCTGGTCGCGCCCGTACGAGCATTGGTCGGACGAAAAGGCGTTCCGCAATCGCCAGCAGGTCTTTCAGGAAGCGTTCCGCCAGCGCGCAATTCTCTCCCCCATCGACAGGCATACCGATCCGGGTGTGCCCAAGCTGTAAGGGGAGTGTGAATGAACCTGCGCCAGCTCGAAGCCTTCGCCGCCGTCATGTCGGCCGGCAGCATCACCGGGGCGGCGCGCCTGCTGGACCGGTCCCAGCCGGCGGTAACGCGGCTGATCAAGGAGTTGGAGGCCAGCGTCGGCTTCACCTTGTTCGACCGCACCGGCGCCCGGGTGACGCCGACCAGCCGCGCCCTGCAATTGCATGAGGAGGTCGACCGGTCGCTGATCGGTCTCGGCCGAATTCAGGAGCGTGCAGCCGCCATCGCGCGGGCGGAGGAACGGGCGCTGCGCGTCGCCGCCATCCCGGCCCTGGCGACCAGCCTGGTACCCGCCGCCCTCGCCTCGCTCGACCGCTTGCCGGAGCAAGTATCGATGCGCTCCACCGCGGCGGAGGAAATCATCCGCTCGGTGCTCGATCTCACCATCGATATTGGCCTCGCCAGCCTACCGATCGACCATCCGGGCTTGACCCTCCATTGGGTCGTGGATGCCGGCTCGGTCGCGGTGGTGAAATCGGACGATCCGCTGGCCGAACGGCCGGTCGTTGGTCTGTCGGATCTCGCCGCGCGCCGGGTCATCACCATGACCAATCCGTACCGGCTGCGCCGCCGGGTCGATCGGGCGCTGGCAGCCGCCGGCATCGATCCGGCCCGGCGCCTGGAAACCAATGGCAGCATCTACGCCATGATCGCCGCGAGCCACGGGCTGGGCGTCGCACTGGTCGATCGCATGACGGCCTCGTCGGTGCCGATGGAGGGTGTCGTGGCGCGGCCGATCGACCACCACATCCCCTTCCTGTGGGGCGTGATAACGCCGGCGGCAAGGCCGCCCGATGCGGCCGTGGCCTCGCTGATCGACGCCCTGTCGGAGACGCTGACGTCCACCATGCCGGACATGCGCAAGCTTGATCCCGGTTCCCTGCACGCCCTGGGAGACGCCGTCTTCGGCCCCGACATCGCCGAAGACCTGGTCGGGGGAGCGCTGGAATGACTACAGCGATCGGCCTCGATGCCTTGGAACAACGCCTGCGCCAAGATCTGGACTGGCTGGACTATCCGCCGAAATCCTGGTGCCTGCCGCGCCATGCTGACGGACAAAGGGTCTGGGATGTGGTCGTCATCGGCGGCGGCATGTGCGGCCTCGCGGCGGTGGCGGCCTTGCGGCGCGTCGGGCTCGACAACATCACCATCCTGGACAGCGCGCCGGAGGGGCATGAAGGCCCCTGGCTGACCTACGCCCGGATGGAGACCCTACGGTCGCCCAAGAGCCTGACCGGCCCGGCGCTGGGTCTGCCCGCCCTGACGTTCCGCGCCTGGTACGAGGCCCAGTTCGGCCGGGCGGCATGGGACCGGTTGGGCAAGATCCCGCGTCCGCAATGGATGGCGTACCTCGTCTGGTACCGCCGCGTGCTGGACTTGGCCGTGCGCAACGGCGTGGAGGTAACGTCGATCCAGCCCCGGCCCGACGGCATGTTCGACCTGCGCCTGCGCAGCGATGGCAACCCGGACGAGCGCGCGATCGCCCGCAGGATCGTGCTGGCGACCGGCCGCGACGGGCTGGGCGGGCCCTACGTGCCACCCTTCGCCCATACCATCGACCAGCGCTACTGGGCGCATTCCGCCGACGACATCGATTTTGACCGGCTGGCCGGCAAGCGGGTCGCGGTGATCGGTGCCGGCGCGTCCGCCATGGACAATGCCGGCGAGGCGCTGGAGGCCGGCGCGGCCAGCCTGGACATGCTGATCCGCCGGCAGAACATGCCGCGCATCAACAAGATGACCGGCATCGGCAGCCAGGGCGTCGTGCACGGCTTCGTCGGCCTGCCCGACGCATGGAAGTGGCGGTTCCTCGATTATGCATTCAAAGAACAGACGCCGCCGCCGCGCGAAAGCACCTTGCGCGTGTCGCGCCACCCCAATGCGCGGTTCCATTTCGACTGTCCGATCACCGACCTGAAGCAAGTGAACGGCGCGCTGGTCGCCACGACCCCGAAAGGGCGGTTCGACCTCGACTTCATCATCTTCGGCACAGGCTTCATGGCCGACATGTCGTTGCGACCGGAACTGGCGGCATTTGCCCCGCACATCCGCCTGTGGTCCGATCGCTACACGCCGCCGCCCGGCGAGGAGAATGAGGAGCTTACAGCGTTCCCCGATCTCGGGCTCGCCTTTGAGTTCCGGGAGCGCGAGCCCGGATCGTGCCCGGCACTGCAGCACCTCCATTGCTTCAACTTTCCCGCCACGCTGAGCCACGGCAAGCTGTCGGGCGACATTCCGGCGGTCAGTGAAGGTGCTGAGCGCCTTGCGCGCGGCATCGCCCGCTCATTGTTCGTCGAGGATCGGGCGCGGCATTTCGAGAACCTGAAGGCCTTCGACACACCGGAGCTGCTGGGCGACGAATGGCAGGATGCGGATGCCGAAGAGGCCTTGCCGGCCGCACCCTGACGGAAACAAGCGCAACTACTGACAACATTTGACAGTGTCGATGGGGCATACTGCCTGCCGGAAGGCCACCCCCGAACGCAGGAACGAAGATGCTAACCCTCTATCACGCCCCGCTCTCGCGCTCATCGCGCATCGTCTGGCTCGCCTACGAACTCGGCATCATGGACAAGATCGACATCGTCAATGTGACCATCCCCCGCCGGGACGGTTCGGGCGGGGCAGACGCCCGCAACCCGCATCCGGAAGGCAAGGTGCCGCTGCTGGTCCATGACGGGGCGGAGATCTGGGAATCCTCCGCAATCATCCTTTATCTAACCGACCTGTTCCCGGAAACCGGCTTCGGCCCGGCCGTCGGCGATCCGCTGCGCGGCCCTTACTTGAGCTTGCTGGCCTATTATGGCGACGTCATGGAACCGGTTCTGGTCCTGCACGCGGCGGAAGTGGAACACCCGATGCTCGTGAGCACATTCCGCGGCATGGGCGAGTTAGCGTCGAGGCTTTCGACCGCGCTTGCCGATAGGCCGTTCCTGCTGGGAGACCGGTTCACGGCCGCCGACCTGCTGCTCTGCTCCCCCTTCACATGGGCACCGGACTTGATGCCCGACATGCCGGTAATCCGTGACTGGGTTGCGCGCTGCTGGGCCCAACCGTCTGCCGCCCAAGCGACCGAATTCGACAAAGCGGCCCTCGGCGGCTGAGCAAGACCGTCTCGTCAACGGCAACCGGTTCGGCGCGGCAACATGAGAGGCGGACATGGAGATCATAAAGGCTGAGCCTGCGGAGCCGCGGCCCCGCGCTCAGGACCGACTGACCGTCGGGTTGGCCCAGATCGCGCCCGTCTGGCTCGATAGAGACAGGACATTGGCCAAGGTGCTGGACCAGGTCCATCTGGCGGCCGACCAGGGCTGCGACCTGATTTGCTTCGGCGAGGCGCTGGTGCCCGGCTATCCTTTCTGGATCGAACGCACCGATGGCGCGCGCTTCAACGATCCAAAGCAGAAGGCGATCTTCGCCCACTATCTGGACCAGGGCGTGGTGGTCGGCCGGGACCTGAAGCCAATCGCGGCGGCGGCGCGGGACCGGGGGATCGCGGTTTACCTCGGCTGCATGGAACGCGCGCCCGACCGCGGCGGCCACACGCTCTATTGCGCGCTGGTCTACATCGACGCCGAGGGTGTCATCCGATCCGTTCACCGCAAACTGCAGCCGACCTATGAGGAGCGACTGGCCTGGGGCCAGGGTGATGGGCACGGCCTGCGCGTCCACGATCTCGGCGCGTTTCGCGTCGGCGGCTTGAACTGCTACGAAAACTGGCTGCCGCTGGTGCGCGCGGCGCTATACGCGCAGGGCGAGGATCTGCACGTCTCCGCCTGGCCCGGCGGCCGGCACAACACCCACGACCTGATCCCGGTGATCGCCAAGGAGGCGCGGTCTTATGCCATCGCCGTCTCCGGCCTGATGCGACCGCAGGACTTTCCGGCCGACACGCCCAGCCTGGAAGAGATCCTGGACAACAGCGATGCGTTCCTCGCCAACGGCGGCTCGTGCCTGGCGGCGCCTGATGGACGCTGGATCATCGAACCGGTCGTCGACCGTGAGGCGTTGCTGGTGGCTGAGCTCGACCACGCGGTGGTGCGCGAGGAACGGCAGAATTTCGACGTTGCCGGCCACTATTCCCGGCCGGATGTCACGCGCCTGACGGTCAACCGCGAACGCCAATCGACGGCTCGCTTTGTCGACGATACCGGTCATGCAGAGTGAGACCCTCGTCCCTGCTTGAACACGCCCCGGCGTAACACAACCTGGATAATGTCCGACTACCGGTTCCCACTCCTTGCGAACCGGGCAACCCAGATGAAGGGGGTAATCATGACTCAGGCTCTCCTGATCGGTGACGAGGCTCCAGACTTCGAGGCCGAGACCACCGAAGGCCGCATTCGGTTCCACGACTATATCGACGGCAAATGGGCCGTTTTGTTCTCGCATCCGAAGGATTACACCCCGGTCTGCACCACCGAGCTCGGCTACACCGCAATGCTGAAGCCGGAGTTCGAGGCGCGCAACGTGAAGGTCATCGGCCTGTCGGTCGACCCGCTGGATGCCCATGCCGGCTGGGCCAGGGACATCGAGGAGACCCAGGGCCACGCGGTCAACTTCCCGATGATCGCGGATGCCGACCGGAATGTCGCGACGCTTTACGGCATGATCCATCCGAACGCCGACGACACCATGACCGTGCGCTCGGTCTACATCATCGGACCGGACAAGAAAATTAAGCTTTCACTTCAATATCCAGCGTCAACAGGCAGGAACTTCAATGAAATTCTGCGCGTGATCGACTCGCTCCAACTGACCGCTCAGCACAAGGTTGCGACGCCGGTGAACTGGAACAGCGGCGAGGACGTGATCATCGTGCCGGCCGTCAGCAACGAGGAGGCCAAGGAACGCTTCCCCGACGGCTGGAATGAGGTGAAGCCCTATCTCAGGATCGTACCGCAGCCTGGTAACTGATCGTCAGTTTGTCAGACGGGGCCGGCGGCAATCAGCGCTCGTTGACGTCGCCGTCGGTCTCTTCCGGCCGGTCTTCCTCGACCGCCGGGATGGCATAGTGGCCGCCCAGCCAGCGGTTGAGATCGACATAACCGCAAT
>JBCBSH010000123.1:0-13685 GCA_039819285.1 Pseudomonadota bacterium | reverse complement strand
ATCCTCGGCACGGACTATCTGGGCCGCGATTACCTGAGCCGCCTGCTCTACGGCGCACGCATTTCCCTGCTGATCGGGCTGGGCGCGGCGGCGATCGGGGCCGTGATCGGCGTAACCCTGGGTGTCTGCGCGGGCTATTTCGGCGGGCGCGTCGACACCGCGATGATGCGTGTCGTCGAGGTCATCGCGACGATACCGCTGACGCTGTACGTCATCTTGATCATGGTCATGTTCGATTCTGGCCTGTTCTCCATCGTATTGGCGATCGGCACGGTTTTCTGGGTAGACATGGCCAGGATTGTCCGGGGGCAAATCCTGACGCTCAAGCAGTATGACTATGTGGCGGCGGCCCGCACGATGGGGGCGGGGCCGGGGCGGATCATTGCGCGCCACCTACTGCCCAACACGGTCGGCCCCATCCTGGTCACGCTGACGATGCTGATCCCCAGCGCGATCTTCATCGAAAGCTTCTTAAGCTTCATCGGCCTGGGCGTGACGCCGCCCCTGGCCAGTTGGGGCACGTTGACGGCGGACGCGGTCGAAACCATGCGCCGCTATCCCTACCAGCTGTTCTTTCCCGCCGCCGCGATCTGCCTGACGATGTTCGCCTTCAACATGCTGGGCGATGGCCTGCGCGATGCACTCGACCCGAAGGCGCGGACATGAACGCGCAGCCGTTGATCTCCGTCGAGGGCTTGCGCACCAGCTTTCGCACCAGCCGAGGCGAGGTCCAGGCCGTACGCGGCGTCGACCTGCATGTGAAGCCGGGCGAGGTGCTGGGCATCGTCGGCGAAAGCGGCTCGGGCAAGTCGGTCACGTGCATGTCACTCTTGCGGCTGCTGAAGCGGCAGGGCCGCATCGTCGGCGGCTCGGCCATGTTCGAGGGACGCGACTTGCTCGCGATGGGCGAAGGGGAACTGTCGGACGTGCGCGGCAATGAGATCGCCGTGATCTTCCAAGACCCGATGAGCAGCCTGAACCCCACCTTAACGGTAGGCGAACAGGTCATCGAGACGATCCTGCGCCATCGCAAGGCGTCACGCGCCCAGGCCCGCGCCCGCGCGATTGAGCTGTTTGACCTGGTCCGTATTCCGGCCGCCAAGGACCGGATTGACGCCTACCCGCACGAGTTCTCCGGAGGTATGCGCCAACGGGCGATGATCGCCATGGCGCTGGCCTGTGATCCCAAGCTGCTGATCGCGGATGAGCCGACGACCGCGCTCGACGTCACGATCCAAAGCCAGATCCTGAACCTGCTGCGAGACATTCAAGGCCGCCTGGGCATGAGCGTCATCCTGATCACGCACGACCTCGGTGTCATCGCCGAGGTCTGCGACCGCGTGGCGGTCATGTATGGCGGGTTGATCATGGAGGAGGCGCGGGTCGAGGACCTGTTCGCCAACTCACGGCACCCCTATACCCAAGGCCTGCTGGCCTCGATCCCTGATCTGCGCGAGGGGACCCGGCAACGGCTTCAGCCGATCCCGGGGTCGCCGCCCGACATGTCGGACCCGCCACCTGGCTGTCCCTTTGCCCCTCGATGCGCTCACGCCCGCCTTCAATGCGACGCGGCGTTGCCGCCGATTTACGGCGCGGCCGACACAGCGCTGCTGGCCCACGGTCAGACCTCCCGCTGCTGGCTCATGCATCCGGACGCGCCGAGTGTGGCAGAGGTGAACGGAGATGTCTGAACCGCTGGTCGAGCTGACCGACATACAAATGCACTTCACCTTGCCGGGCTCGCTCTTTGGCCGCAATCGGCCGGTGTTGCGCGCTGTCGACGGGGTCAGCCTCTCGATTCGGCGGGGCGAAACACTGGGCCTGGTCGGCGAGAGCGGCTGTGGCAAGTCCACGCTGGCGCGGACCCTCATCCGGCTTTACCAGCCGACGGAAGGCCGGATCGTCTTCGACGGAACCGACATCAGCACCCTGTCGAACAAGGAGATGGCGCCGTTTCGCTCACGCATTCAGATGATCTTTCAGGACCCGTACGCGTCCCTGAACGGCCGCATGACCGTGCGCGATCTGATTGCCGAACCCTTGGTCATCGCCGGCGGCATGACCGCGGCCGAGCGGTTGGAACGGGTGGCCCATCTGCTTGAGCGGGTTGGCCTGCGACGCGACCATATGGACCGGTTCCCGCACGAGTTTTCCGGCGGTCAACGTCAACGGATCGGCATCGCGCGGGCGATCGCGCTAAACCCCGAACTGGTGATCTGCGACGAACCGATTTCGGCTCTTGACGTCTCCATTCAGGCCCAGGTCGTGAACATGCTGGAGGATCTGCAGGCCGAATTGGGCCTGACCTACCTGTTCATCACCCACGATCTGTCGATGGTGCGCCACATCTCCACCCGGATTGGGGTCATGTATCTGGGCCGGCTGGTCGAACTGGCAGATAACGCATCGCTTTACGGTCGGCCCCGACACCCCTACACGCGCGCGTTGCTCTCCTCCGTCCCGGTGGCCGACCCAACCGCAAAGTCGCGGCCAGAGCCTATGAAGGGCGAGATTCCAAGCCCAATTGATGTACCATCAGGGTGCCGGTTTCGCACACGCTGTCCGCTTGCGACCGAGCTTTGCGCTAGAGAAGATCCTGAGTTCAAGGATGCCGGCGGTGGCCACATGGTGGCATGCCACTACGCCGATTGATCCAATGGCCCGTTACCGACGGGGCGCGGTTTCGCCCCGACAACGACAACGAAGGAGCGACGTCGTGAACAGAACACTGATAACCCTGACAGCCTCGATTGCCCTGATTTCAGGTGCGGCGCTGGCGCAAGGGGAACTGACCTACGTGGTCAACAACGAATCCGCGACGTACGACCCTGGGCTGACGTCCGAGACCTTCGCCGCGCCGATCATCGGCAACACTTTTGAGGGTCTGGTGCGCTTCGACCGCGACGGCAATATCGAGCCGGCCCTGGCCGAAAGTTGGGACATCTCCGACGACGGCCTGACCTACGTGTTCAACCTGCGCGAGGCGAACTGGTCCGACGGCCAGCCGGTGACGGCACAGGATTTCGTCTATGCCTGGATGCGGGTTCTCGATCCCGCTGCCGGCGCCAGAAACGCCGCCATGCTCTACCAGATCGAGGGTGCCGAGGCGCATTACAATGACGGCGGCGTCGGCGACGTGGCCATTTCGGCGCCGGACGACCGGACACTGACCTTCACCCTTTCGCAGCGCGTGCCCTACATGATGCAGCTGTTGACCTATTCCACCTTCTTCCCGGTGCGCCAGGACGTCGTTGAGGCGGACCCGGAGGGCTGGACGCGCGACCCGGCAACCTACATCGGCACCGGCCCGTTTCGGGTCAGCGAGTTCAACTTCGGCGAGTCGGTCGTCTTCGAGCCGAACCCCGAATACTACGATGCCGACACCGTCTCGCTCGACCGGCTGACCTTCCGACTGATCCCGGAGCAGTCCACCGCGCTGGCGGCCATGGAGGCCGGCCAGGTCGACGGTATCGAGGCCGTGCCGGCGCCGGAACTGCCGCGGCTGGCGGCCGAAAGCGATGCCTTCATCATCGTGCCCGCGCTCGGCACCACCTACGCCTTCTTCAATCCTGGCCAGCCGCCACTCGACGATGTGCGCGTCCGCCAGGCGCTGTCCATGGCCGTCGACCGCGAGGAAATCGTCGAGTTCGTGCTGCAATCCGCCGACATCCCGGCCATTGCGTTGGTGCCGTTCGGCATGACCTTGGATGGCGAAGATTTCCGGGAGGACAGCGATAGCTTCGGTCTTGCGACCCATGCCCAGCCGGAGGCGGCTGCGGCGCTGCTGGCAGAGGCCGGCTATCCCGATGGCGAAGGCTTCCCGGACACCCTGTTCATCACTTATTCGTCGCCGCCCATCGAACGGCTGTTGGAGACGATCCAGCAGATGTGGCGCCAGAACCTCAACATCGACGTCGACATCCGGGCGACAGAATGGCAGGTCTATTACCCGGAAGTGCAGCAGATCGAGTACCAGATCGCCCAGATGGGCTGGGGTGCCGACTATCCGCATCCGATGACGTTCTTGGACAACTTCGTTTCGACCAGCCCCAACAACCTGGCGGCTTGGTCCAATTCCGACTACGACGCGGCCATCTCTGCGGCCAAGGCGACGGCCGATGAGGCTGAATCCCTGGAACTGATGCGCCAGGCGGAGGCCATCATGATGAACGACCACGTCATCATGCCGCAGTATCATCGCAACAATTACATGATGATGGGCCCGCACGTGCAGGGCTTCTGGCGCTCCGCGCTGAACGTCCCATATTTCCGCGACGTGACGATCAGCAACTGACGAAACCGGCGATGAGCTGGGCCAACCGAACCCGGTAGGCCCAGCCATTTCTGGCTCTCCGACGCTTGGAGCAAACGAGGCAGCGGTCCAAGTCGCATGTCTCGGCCCAGCTGGTTCCGCGAGCCCCCCCGGTTCGTGGGGCAATGCCGGTCATGCGGGTTCCTTGATCTCAAGGATCAAGCGAATGCCGTATGGGTCCAAAAGATCGAGGCAGGTCGCATCGCCTCGTGTTTCGACCGCAAAACCTCGGCCGCGGGCGGCTGTCGCAGCGGCGTCAGTCTCAGCAACCGAGATGCGAAGGTCTCCGCAGAATGGCGCGGCCGGCCAATCCGCGCGGGGCAGCGACCCTGGGCCAATCGCGATCTCGGCCGCTCCGAAACGGACGCCGCTAGCAACAGCAATCCCTCCCGCCGCGACCAGGCGGGCGGCCAGCGTTGCCTCCTCAGAGGCCTCGCAATAGATACGAAACCCCGCGATCGCCTGCGCGCCATTGGCGTGGTCCAGGACCGCCCCGTCGCGCAGGAGTTCCGGCGTGCGGTGTTGGGTCCAGCACAACAGCGCCTCGTCCGCCGGGTCATAGTCGGCCACAAAGAAGGAAAAGCGCGCCTCCCCCTCGACCCCGGGCCGCCTGACCGGGCGGGACCAGTCCATCACCGGACTGAGAGGCAGCCCGGTGATGTCGAGCGCGGCGGCTCGGGCATCGGCCACACCGAAGGCGATGATGTGCAGGCCGAAATGCTTGGCCTGCGCCCGTGACAGCAGATGTGATCCGGGCGGGCCGGTGATTTCCTGCAGCTCGATATAGCCGTCGCGCAGCATGATCGAGCATTGCTCGCTGCCGGCATGGTTTCCGTCACCATCCAGATGGGCGGCGCGGGCTGTCAGGGTGAAGCCAAGGGCGGCGAAATCCTCCGCCGCCCGTGTGAGGTCGGGCACCAACAGCCCGACATGGTCGAGCGTGACAGCGCGCCTGTTCTCGCCGCTCACCAGGGAAGTGACCTCAGCGCCAATGTGCGGGCGTCGAGAACCCTGCGCTCGCCGGATCGCTTTCCACAAAGGCGCGGTATTCGTCGGACATGTAGGCGGCGATCAGAGCCTGCGCCCAGTCGGTCGACTCGTTGCCCTCTCGGCCGACAAGCGTGATCTGATACTGCAGTGCGGGATCCTCCAACGCAAAGGACTGGCTCAGCAGATTGCCCGAGGCAATGACGTGATTGCCCAGGGCTGCTGCGACATCGACATCGGCCATGGCGCGCATGATCTGCGGTGCGTCCAGCGGCACGATCTCCAAATCCCTCGGGTTATCGGCGATATCGGTCTCGGTGGCGCGTGTCGGATCGACGCCGTCGCTGATGGTAATCAGCCCCAACTCCTGCAGGAACGCCAACGCTCGGCCCAGATTGGTCGGGTCATTTGGCACCGCGACGGACATGCCGTCCTCGATCCCGTCGACCGAGGCGACCGAGTTGGAATAAAGGCCCAGCGGCGCGGACGGGATATGCAGATAGGAGACCAGGTCGCCGTCATTCTCTTCATTGAAGAGATTCATCCAGCCGTCATTCTGGAAGACGTTGGCGTCAAGGTCCCCATCCAGCAAAGCGGTATTGGGCTGGATCGCATTGGAGAACTCCACCGTCTCGATGGTGTAGCCCTGCTCTTCCAGGATCGGCCTGATCCCGCGCTCAAACTGGTCGGCATAGGGGCCGGGGAAAAAGCCCATACGGATGGTGTCTTGAGACTGTGCCAATCCCGAGGACAGGACAAACGTGGCTCCGGCGAGGCCGGCGATAACAACTGTTTTCATAGGTCGTCTCCCTGGTTTTGGGCCCTAACGTTTGTCGACGGCGCGTGCGGCCCAGCTGCCCAGCCATTGCGTTAGCTGGACAAGGACGAACATGACGATCACGCACCAGATCATCACTTCGGTTTCGAAACGGTAATAGCCGTAGCGGATGGCCAGATCGCCGATCCCACCCGCACCGATCGCGCCCGCGACTGCGGAATAGGCAATGAAGCTGATCGCGGTGATGGTGAGCGATGATACGAGCGCCGGCATCGCCTCGGGCAACAGGACGAGCCGCACGATCTGCGCATAGGAGGCGCCGGCCGAGATGGCGGCATCCACCACGCCACGGGGCACATCACGCAGGGACTGTTCGACAAGCCGGGCAAAAAACGGGATCGCGGCAACCGAAAGGCCAACAGCGGCGGCGCGCGGCCCGATAGAAGTGCCCACCAGAAACCGCGTCACCGGGATCAGGATCACGAGCAGGATGATGAACGGGAAAGAGCGCAGCGCGTTCACCGCATAGCCCAGAACCTCGTTGAACCAGCGACGTTCCATCAACCCGCCGCGTCCGGTCAGATAGAGGACGAGGCCCAACGGCCCGCCGACAACGATGGCGACGCCCATGGTGATGCCCACCATCAGCAGCGTCTCCCAGATCGCCTTCTGTAGAAGATCGCCGTATTGAACGAGAGCATCGAACATGGAAAGGGCCTCAGGCGCTGCCGTCGGGCAGGACGGTTTCGTCGGTCCAGCCCTTGGCGGTTTCGAGGAAAAACTGCCCTAGCGGCGAGGCCGGGCGCGGGTCGGACATATCGATCCATTCCCTGATCGCCCCGTCCTGCATGATCGCGCAGCGTTGGCAGACATAGTCGGCCACCTTGATGTCATGCGTCACGATCACGATCGTCGTGCCTTGCTCTTCATTCAGCCGCTTCAAAAAGCGCAAGATCGAGAGCGACGTATGCGGATCCAGCGCCGATGTCGCCTCGTCGCACAAGAGCACGTCGGGTTCGTTGACCAGCGCGCGCGCGATGGCCACGCGCTGGCGTTGGCCCCCTGAAAGCTGTGCCGGATAGGCATCGACCTTGTCTTCCAAGCCGACGACTTTGAGCGCTTCACGCGCACGTTCGCGCCGTTCGCGCCGGCCCACACCCGCAACTCTGAGGGCAAAGGCCACGTTCCCCAACGCGGTCTCGTGGCTGAGCAGATTGAACAGCTGAAAGATCATCCCGATCTTTCGCCGCTGCCGCCGCAGTGGCGATTCGCCAAGGGACGTCAGATCGGCGCCGGCGACCTGCACGACACCGGTCGTCGGTGTCTCCAGCATGTTCATCAAGCGCAAGAGTGTCGATTTGCCCGCACCCGAGAAGCCCAGAAGGCCGACGATCTCGCCCGGTGCTATGGTCAAATCCGTCGGTCGCAGCGCATCGACAGGCCCGGCTTCGGTTTGGAACCGTTTAGAGACATTACGCATGTCGATGGCGGGCGCCCCATCTGCGCGAGCGGTCACGCGGTGTCTCCTTGCCGATAGTCGCCAGCCATGAGGGCAGTTGGCGGCGCGGAGAAGACGTCGGGCGCGATAGGCGTCGGTGTCACTCGCATGCTCATTCCGCCGCGTCCCGGACAGAGAGGCCGACGATGCAGGCCTTCGCGGCCAGCACATGGGCGCGCATGACGTTTTCGGCCCAGTCGGGCTCGCGTGCCTCGATGGCATCGACCAGTTCTTCATGGTGCTGGGCGCTGCGGATCATCGCGCGGTCGGAGTAGCTGCGATAGGTCCACGCCACCACGCCGACATCCACGACCGCGGCGATGATGACCTGCAAGCGCGGGGATTTCGCGGCATTGTAAAGGAGGCGGTGAAAGGCCTCATTGGCTTGTGCGATCGCGTCGAAGTCCGCATTGCTTCGCGCCGGCGTGCGTGCGCTCATCACCTCGGCCAGCGCGCGCAGCCTGGCGATGTCCTCGGGCGTGCAGTTGAGCGCCGCCTGCCGCGCAGCATACGCCTCAATCCGCGCCCTAATCTCAAAGACGTACAGCAGTTCTTCGGGCGCGAATTCGGCAACGCGGGTTGAGTAGCCTTCGCCGCGTTCAACGAACCCTTCCGAGATCAGCCGTCCGATAGCCTCGCGCACGGGCGTCCTGCTGAGCTGAAGTCGCTCAGCCTGGGCCGTTTCGGTCAGGCGGTGCCCAGCGGGCAGCGTTCCGTTGAGGATATCGGCGCGCAACCTGCTATACGCAGTGTAGGTCGCATTCTGGCGATCGGCGAGTTTGGGCATGCCGCACCCCTGTCAGGCGGAAAGACACCGGCAACGAACACCACGGGGTATTCAAGACCGGGATACTTTCTGTATACCAAATCGTATACACTCGCTCAGAAAGCTCAAGATCAAAAGCGATCAGGGGCAGTTTTGCATACAGAATTGCGAGAACTGCTCGCGCGAACTGTCAAAGGAAGCAGCATCGCATGGGCCGCTGGCCGACCTGTTGGGACGCGCAGAAGACGCTCCTTGGCTTCGATTGATAGCACCGCTCTCGCGCCGACAAATCCGAACCTCCAAACGCGCGGACAGGGAAAACCAGTCCAAATCTGGCGTTTGGCGTCTCCTATGCGCCGTCTCCGGTTCGGGGTCACGACATCCTCCGGGCAAACTCCCGCAGAAAGCCGGGCACGAAGGCGAGCGGCCGAGGGGAAGGCGATAATTGAGTGATATCAGAGACTTGGTGGCGGAGGGACCGGGATTCGAACCCGGGCACCGGGTTTCCCCGATGGACGGTTTAGCAAACCGCTGGTTTCAGCCACTCACCCACCCCTCCGCAGGAGTGGCGCGCGGGAATGTGCGCCTTGGCCGACCGGCGTTCTAATGGGGTGGCCGGGCGCTTGTCAATCGCCCGCTGCAGCGGCCGGCGCTCTGACCTGGCTATACGGTTCGGCATCGCCCGGCACCTTCATGCCGCGCTGGACCGCCGGCCGGGCGCCGACATCGGCAAGCCAGCGTTCGACATTTGGGTATCCACCCCAATCGAGATCGCCGGCCCTGAGCTTGCGCACGCCGTTCACCCAGCCATAGGTCGCGATATCGGCAATCGAATAGGCGCCGCCGAGATAGGGAACCGCAGCCAACCGTGTGTCCATGACGGCGAGCAGGCGCCGCATCTCGGTGTCGTAGCGGTCGATGGCATACGGAACATGCTCAGCGGCGGCGCGCGCGAAGTGAAAATACTGGCCGAACATCGGCCCGATGCTGGCCTTCTGCCACATGAGCCATTGCAAGACATCGGTCCGCGCGGCGCCCGAGGCCGGCAGCAGCTTGCCGGTCTTTTCCGCCAGATAGATCAGAATTGCACCGGATTCGAAGACCGATCGGGGACCGTCCTCGGCATCGTGATCGACGATCGCCGGGATCTTGTTGTTCGGGCTGATCTTCAAGAACGCCGGCTCGAACTGTTCCTTGGCCCCGATATTCACCGGATGCACCCTATACGGCAGGCCCACCTCCTCCAGCATGATCGAGACCTTGCGGCCGTTCGGGGTGGTCCAGGTGTAGAGGTCGATCATAGGGGGCCTCGACGCATGTGTGGGGCGCTCGGCTATAGCATCGCCGAACGCAACGCCGTTCCATGTGGGCGACATCCCGCCTCTATTCAGACCCGTTCAGGCACAAGACCGTAAACCAGACGGCAACGATCCGGCGGCGGAGGCCGGAAACCCGCTATTCGGCGACCTGCTTTACCGCCTTGGGCAGGTTCAACTTGATGTGAAGCTCGCGCAGCCGCGTTTCCTCCACCGAGGCCGGCGCCTGCATCATCAAATCTTCCGCCCGCTGGTTCATCGGGAAAGTGATGACCTCGCGCAGATTGGGCTCGTCGGCCAGCAGCATGACGATCCGGTCGATGCCCGGCGCCGAACCGCCATGGGGCGGCGCGCCGTAGCGCATGGCCGATAGCATGCCGCCGAACTTCTCCTCCAGCACGGACGGGTCGTAGCCGGCGATGCCGAAGGCCTTGATCATGATCTCCGGCATGTGGTTTCGGATCGCGCCGGAGGACAGTTCCACGCCGTTGCAGACGATGTCGTACTGATAGGCCAGGACCGAGAGCGGGTCTTGGGTCTCCAGCGCCTCCAGCCCGCCCTGGGGCATGGAGAACGGGTTGTGTGAGAAGTCTATCTGGCCGGTCTCTTCATCCATGTCGTACATCGGATAGTCGACGATCCAGCAGAACTCGAACCGGTCCTCGTCGATGACGCCCATGTCCTCGGCGATGCGCGTGCGGGCGAGACCGGCCATCCTTTCCGCCGCTGGCCGTTGATCGCAAACGAAGAACACCGCGTCGCCGTCTTCGAGGCCGGCAATCTCACGCAAAGCCGCCTGCGCGGCCTCCGGCACGAATTTGGCGATCGGCCCCTTGCCGCCACCATCCTCGAACAGGATGTAGCCCAGGCCCGGCGCACCTTCGCCCTGCGCCCAGGCGTTCAGCTTGTCGAAAAAACTGCGCGGCCGGTCGCCGACGGCGGGTGCCTTGATGGCCCGGACGACGCCGCCCCGGTCGATCACGCCCTTGAAGGCGCGGAAGGCGACATCCTCGCGGGCGAACACTTCGGTGACGTCGACGATGGTGAGCGGGTTGCGCAAATCCGGCTTATCGGTCCCGTATTTCAGCATGGATTCCGCGTACGGAATGCGCGGGAAGGGTGGTTTGGTCACCGGCCTGTCCGTGCCGGTGAAATCGGCGAACTCGTCGAACACCCCGTGCAGCACCGGCTCGATCGCCGCGAACACGTCTTCCTGGGTAACGAAGCTCATCTCGAAGTCGAGCTGATAGAACTCGCCGGGGCTGCGGTCGGCCCGGCTGTCCTCGTCGCGGAAGCAGGGCGCGATCTGGAAGTACCGGTCGAAGCCGGACATCATCAAGAGCTGCTTGAACTGTTGCGGCGCCTGCGGCAGGGCATAGAACTTGCCGGGATGCAGCCGCGACGGCACCAGGAAGTCGCGCGCGCCTTCCGGGCTGGTCGCGGTCAGGATCGGCGTCTGATACTCGCGAAACCCCTGCTCGATCATGCGCCGGCGGATCGACGAGATCACGTCGGAGCGCAACGTGATGTTGCGCTGCATCTTAGGCCGGCGCAGATCAAGATAGCGGTGGCGCAAACGCACCTCCTCCCCGGCATCCTCGTCGGAATTGACCTGCAGCGGCAACAGCGCCGCGGCCGACTGAACCTCGATCTCCTCGATCTTTAGCTCCACCTGGCCGGTGGGCAGCTTGTCGTTGATTGTCTCCTCGCTGCGCCGAACGACACTACCGGTCAGCGTCAGGACCGACTCGACCCGGGCCGCCTCGGCCGTCTCAAAGCATTGGCTGTCGACATCGACCACGCACTGGGTCAGGCCGTAATGGTCGCGCAGATCGATGAACAGGAGATTGCCGTGGTCGCGCTTGCGATGGATCCAGCCGGAAAGGCGCGCCGTGCCGCCGGCATGGGTCTCGCGCAGTTCGCCGCAGGTGTGGGTGCGAAAGGGGTGCATGGACGGGGTTTCTGTCTGGTTTGTCTGGTGATTTCGTCTGGTGGTCCAGACACGGCGCGACAAGGCATCCTGGCCCCTGTTTTGTCAAGCGCCCTGATCTGTGAGGCATATGTGGCGTGTATTGCCCGATCTCAATTCGACTCCCCACGGCCGCCCCGTTTCGGCTACAACCCCCGGGCCATGAACCTGATCCAAGAATCGGCCGAAGCCGCCGAGTTGTGCGGAAGGCTGCGCCAGTCCGACGCCGTTACCATCGATACCGAGTTCCTGCGCGAGAACACCTACTGGCCAAAGCTGTGCCTGATCCAGCTCGGCGGGCCGGGGGAGGCTGCGGCCATCGATCCGTTGGCCGACGGCATGGACCTTGGGCCGGTGTTCGACCTCTTGGACGATCGCTCGGTGATCAAGATCTTCCATTCCGGCCGCCAGGACATCGAGATCTTTCATCACCTGTCCGGCCGCATTCCGGCGCCGATCTTCGACACCCAGATCGCTGCGATGGTCTGCGGCTTCGGCGACGCGGTGTCGTACGAAAAGCTGATCGCCAGGCTGACCGGCGCTTCGATCGACAAAACCAGTCGCTTCACCGACTGGTCGCACCGGCCGCTGACCAACCGGCAGCTTGCCTACGCGCTGGACGATGTGATCCATCTGCGCGATGCCTACGCCGCCTTGGTCAACCATTTGGAGGAAAGCGGCCGCACAAGCTGGCTGGACGACGAGATGGCGGTGCTGACCGATCCGGCCACCTATCACACCGAACCGCGTGAGGCCTGGCGCCGGCTGAAGACGCGGTCGGCGTCGCCGAAGTTCCTGGCGGTGCTGCGCGAGGTGGCGGCCTGGCGCGAGCAGGAGGCGCAAAACCGCGACATTCCGCGCAACCGCATCCTGCGCGACGAGGCCTTGCAGGAAATCGCCGCCCATACGCCGAAGACGGTGGACGAGCTGACCCGAACCCGGGGTCTGACCCGCAACATGGCCGAGGGCTGGCAGGGCGAGGCGCTGTTGGCCGCGGTCAAGCGCGGCTTGAACGTCGCCAACGACCAGCGGCCGCGGCTGGCGAAATCCCGCCCGTTGCCGGACGGGATCGGCCCAACGGTCGAGTTGCTGAAGGTGCTGCTGAAGCTGAAATGCGAGCAGCACGGGGTGGCCCAAAAACTGCTCGGCACGACGGCGGATCTGGAGCGGATCGCCGCCGACGACGATGCCGAGGTTCCAGCGCTAAAGGGTTGGCGGCGAGAGCTGTTCGGCAACGACGCCCTGGCGCTCAAGCATGGCGAGATCGCGCTGAGGATCGACCATGGCGCGGTCCAACTGGTCGACCTGAAGCAGAGCGTCGCCTAACTGGCCTTGGGCATCGCCTGCGGCAGAGTGACGATACGGCCTTCCAGGTCGAAGGCCCTGGCGACGGCATCCAGGCGCCGGCGCACGACATCGCCGATCAAGCTCTCCTTGTCCGACGGCAAGACGAGATCTAGGAACTGTTTGCCAGGCACCAACCGGGTTTGATCCAGCATGCGGCTGGCGCCGCCGGTCAGCGTGTGGGCCAGACGCAAGGCCGTACCGAGCCGTCTTGCCTGGTTTTGGCGCTCGTCGGTCAGCACCCCGACGGCATCCGCGATGTCGTCGCTGCCCGAGGCGCCGCCATAGCGGATCAGGATCGCAAGCGCGAGAAAGGCGCGGTCGCGATGCTCAATGCCGCCGACCGGCAGCCGCAGGACGCGATGGAAACTGTGGATGGCGCGATAGTCCGGATGGTCCGACCAGCCGATGTCGCTGACCAGCCCGGCGGCGATGCGCAAGCGCCTGTCGGCATCGGTTTCGCCGGCGAACAATGGCGCGGTCCAGTCGGCGGTCTCGTGGGACGAGCCGAAGCCGTAGCGATCGACGCGCTCCGCCACGTCGGCGCAGGCGGCGATCAGCGGATCCTGGCCCTTCGTGTCGTGGTCGAGCTGGTCGAACAGGTGCCCTTCGCGCAGGCCATTGGCCGAAAACACGACCTTCTTCGGCGCCAGCACCTTCAAGACACGGGCGAACAGCAACGAGGCCAGCGGCGCCTTGAGACCATGCCGCTGGC
>JBCBSH010000122.1:0-13699 GCA_039819285.1 Pseudomonadota bacterium | reverse complement strand
CCCGATGACGGGCCGGCCATAGAAGAATTGCTGGACGCCGCCTTCGGCGGCCCCGGGCGGCACGCCATCGGGCCTTTCCGTGGTGATGTGGAACATCGAGGTACCTGACCGACAAAAAAGCCACCCTGGGCGGGCGGCGCTGGCTTGTCCGGTCTATCGGGGTTCGGGTGGCAACCTACCCCAGGGCCGAGCCAAAACGCCGCAGCGGGGCGAACCCGCGCGCGCGTCGTCGTCGGCTGAAGATCACATGTCTGGTCATGGGGCCGCATGGTTGGGGCCGGATCCCCGGCTTGTCAACAGGAAACAGGGGCCGCCGCTGCAGGACCGCGCGGCCTTGCTCGCGTGACGAGGGGCCGTGATTGCGGCGTCTCATAGTGTCGCAGGTCTTGGCGGATGCGGACAATTCGTGGCATCAGAAAGCCCATGTCGTTTCGCCGTCGCCGAACATCCCGCCTTGTGCGCGCGGGCAGCACGCTGGCCATGCTGGCCCTGGTGCTGGCGACGTTGCTGCCCTACGACAGGCCGTCCCAACGCTGGGTCCAAAGCGACTCGGGCCAATGGTTTCAGGTAACTGAGCTTGCCGGCTGGCTTTGCCTGCCGGATACCTCGACCCCGTTGGGCGATCAGGGTTCCGGCGGCGGTTTTGATCCATTCTGCGGCCTGTGCATCATCGGGGGCAGCCTTACGCCAACGGTGCCCGACGCAACGCCGTTCGCGACGCCGGCCGGCTGCCAAACCGGTCCGGGCGCCTGGCCGGAGACACTGGTTGCCGACCATCGGCCGGACGAACGGCCGCCGGCACGCGCACCGCCCGTCCTCCTTCGATTGACCTGACTGTAGCCGGCGCCCCCTTGGGTGCACCGGAGCCCTTGCCAATCGAAGGAAGAGATATGTTCAAAGGCATGAAGTACGTCCGCGCCGTCATGATCATTTGGGCGGCGCTGATGGGAATGGCCCAGGCCCATGACTACGAGGTCGGCGAGCTGACCATCACCCACCCTTGGAGCCGGGCGACGGCGCCAAGCGCCGCCAACGGCGTCGCCTATATGGCCATCACCAACAACGGTTCCAGCGACGATGTCCTGATCGCGGCCGAGGCGCCCGTGTCCAGCCGAACCGAGCTGCACATGCATGAGATGACCGACGGCGTGATGCGTATGCGCCCGGTTGAGGGCGGCATTACGATCCCCGCAGGCGAGACCATCTATCTGGAGCCGTCCGGACTACATGTGATGCTGATGGGGCTGGATGACCGGCTGGTCGAGGGGGAGCTGTTCCCCCTGACCCTGACGTTTCAAAACGCCGGCACCATCGAGGTCGAGGCCGCCATAGAAGGGCCAGGCGCCGTTTTGGACCTTCATTCGGACCACTGAAGCTTGGGGTCAGGGCCGGCGCCACAAACCGGCGCCTGCCCGGCCTCCATGCAACGCCTCGTGCGAGGATCAAGATGAACAGAAATATGGTTTTGACCGGTGTCGCCAGCGTCACGGTGGCGGCAATCGCCGTGGCCGCCGGCATCTATTTCACCCGTGCGCCGGCGTTCGAACCCGTCGGCCTCATGCCGCCGGCCGACCTCGGCGGCGCCTTCACGCTGGTCGACAGCGACGGCGCCGACTTCGACAGCAGTGCCCTTTCGGGCAATGGGGCCATGGTCTATTTCGGCTTTACCTACTGCCCCGACGTTTGCCCGACCGAACTGGCGCGCGTCGCCGGCGCTGTCGACCAACTGGCCGAGGAGGGCATTGCGGTCACGCCGGTTTTCATCACGGTGGACCCCGAACGGGACGGGCCCGAACTGGTCGGCGACTATGCCGACCTGTTTCACCCAGACATGATCGGCCTGACCGGCAGCGTGGAGCAGATCGAGCAGATCGCGGAGCAATACGGGGTCTACTACCGTCGGGTCGATGATGGCTCGGCGACCGACTATTTGCTGGATCACAGTTCGTACATTTATCTCTTGGATCCCACCGGCCGGCTGGTCTGGATGTTCCGACCCACGGACGGTGTCGACGCCATGGTGCAGACGATCGTTGAGGCGGCGGCCTAAGCCCAGGTCGGCCGCGCGTTCGATCCGGCCGGTCGCGAGGTTGACGCGCGAGCCGGTTACGGCTGGATCATCCTTGCGGCCGGGTTATCATGGGCGCCTGGCCGCCCTCGGCGAACGCTGTTTCGTCCCTCACGAACCCTCCGTCGATGGCGGGCGCCGGACCCGAGCGGCGTCAACGGATCGAGGAGGTTGCCTTGGCACTGCAGACCAAAAACAAGGCTCAGCTCGTCGCAACCAGCGCGCCTGACCCGGACGCGATCGAACGCTTGATGCAGCTCGCGGCGAACCGGGTCGCGATTGAAGAGGTATCGCCGTCTGTCGATGACGGGCGGTTTGTCGCCAAGGCGGTTGCCGGCCATCGATTTGTCGTCGAGGCCGACATTTTCTGCGACGGGCATGATGTGTTGCAGGCCGCGCTGCTGACGCGCCGGCACGATAGCGAGAACTGGTCGAAAGTGCCGATGCGGCCGATCGGCAACGACCGTTGGCGGGGTGTTGCGACCTTTGACGAGATCGGCGCGCACGCATTCACCATCCAGGCCTGGCGCGATCTGTTCGCAACCTGGCAGGCCGAGGTCACCAAGAAGCATGACGCCGGCCTGTCACTGACCCTGGAGCTTCAAGAAGGGCGCGCGCTGGTCGAGAACACGGCCGACGCCGCCAAGGGCCTCTCCGCCGATGACCAAAAAGCGCTCGGCGCGTTGGTCGCAACCCTCAAGGCTGCTGACGCCGACGGCGAACTGTTCAGCGTCCTGATGACCGATGAGACGACCGCGCTGATGCGGCGCGTTGGTCTGCGCACCAACCTGTCGACCCTGGAGGCGCCGATACCGGTCTGGGTCGACCGCGAACGGGCACTTTTCTCCGCCTGGTACGAGCTGATGCCCCGTTCCATGGCCTTCTCCGAGGAGCGGCATGGCACCTTCGATGATGTCATCGCGCACCTGCCTTATGTGCGGGATCTTGGGTTTGACGTCCTTTATTTTCCGCCCATTCACCCGGTCGGCAAAACCAACCGCAAGGGTCGGAACAACGCGCTGCGGGCGGCACCGGACGATCCCGGATCGCCCTACGCGATCGGCGCCGAAGACGGCGGCCATGACGCCATCCACGCCGAACTGGGCGACTTTGAAAGCTTCGAACGGCTGGTCGCGGCGGCGGCGGACCATGGGCTGGAAATCGCGCTTGATTTTGCCATCCAGTGTTCGCCGGACCATCCATGGCTGAAGGAACACCCCGAATGGTTCGACTGGCGGCCCGACGGCACGATCAAATTCGCCGAGAACCCGCCGAAAAAGTACGAGGACATCGTCAACGTCCATTTCTATCGGGACGCCATCCCTTCGTTGTGGTTCGCACTGCGCGACATCGTCTTGGGTTGGATCGGCCGTGGCGTGAAGATCTTCCGGGTCGACAATCCCCACACCAAACCCCTGCCGTTTTGGGAGTGGCTGATCGCCGAGGTGCACGCCAAGCACCCCGAAGCCATCTTTCTGGCCGAGGCCTTCACCCGGCCGAAGATGATGAAGCGACTGGCCAAGGTCGGCTACACCCAGTCTTACAGCTACTTCACCTGGCGCAACACCAAGCACGAGCTGACGGAATACCTGACAGAACTGACCGAAGGCGACATGCCGCAGATCATGCGGCCCAACTTCTTCGTCAACACGCCGGACATCAATCCGGTCTTCCTGCAAACGGGCGGGCGGGCGGCCCACCGCGTACGGCTGGTCTTGGCCGCGTCGCTGTCGAGCAACTACGGGCTCTATAACGGCTTTGAGATCTGTGAGGCCTCGCCGGTGCCAGGCAAGGAGGAGTATCTCGACAGCGAGAAGTATCAGTTGCGGGTCTGGGACTTTGACCGGCCTGGCCACATCAAGGATGACATTCGCTTGGTGAACCGTCTGCGGCGCGACCATGCCGCGCTTCAGCAGATGGCTGGCTTGAGGTTCTACAACGCCTGGAACGACAACATCCTCTATTACGGCAAGTTCACCGCCGATCTCTCGGATTTTGTTCTGTTTGCCGTCAGTCTCGATCCCCACAATCCCCAAGGCGCCACCATCGAGGTCCCGCTGTGGGAGTTCGGCCTGCCGGACGATGCGGCGATCGAGGGCAAGGACCTGGTGACGGGCGGCGATCTGCGTTGGGAGGGCAAGATGCAGCAAGTCTGGTTGACGCCGGATGAGCGGCCGTACGCGATCTGGTCACTGAAAAGCCCCTCGGCCGGGTAAGTCCGATGGAGGCGGCGACCGCAACCCCGGATACCCAGCCGGCCGACGGGGTGATGATCATCGATCGCAGCCAGCACGACTGGTACAAGGACGCGATCATTTACCAGCTGCACATCAAGGCCTTTCAGGACGCCAACAATGACGGCATTGGCGACTTTCAGGGCCTGATCCAGCGTCTGGACTATGTCGCCGAGCTGGGCGTCAATACGATCTGGGTGCTGCCCTTCTACCCCTCGCCCTTGCGCGACGACGGTTACGACATCGCGGCCTATGAGGCGGTCAATCCCAGCTATGGCGAGGTCGAGGATTTTCGTCTCTTCGTCGAAGAGGCGCACCGCCGCGGCATCCGCGTCATCACCGAACTGGTCATCAACCACACATCCGATCAGCACCCGTGGTTTCAACGCGCGCGCGAGGCGCCGGCCGGCAGTGTCGAGCGTGACTTCTATGTCTGGTCGGACTCAGACGAGAAGTTCCCCGAGACCCGGATCATCTTTATCGACACGGAGAAATCCAACTGGACCTGGGATGCGACGGCGGGCGCGTATTACTGGCACCGTTTCTACGCCCATCAGCCCGACCTGAATTTCGACAATCCGGAGGTGCTGAAGCAGGTCCTCAAGATCATGCATTTCTGGCTCGACATGGGGGTCGACGGGCTGCGGCTGGACGCCATCCCCTACCTGGTCGAGCGTGAGGGTACGAACAATGAGAACCTGCCGGAAACCCACGACGTCCTGAAGAAGATCCGGGCCGAACTCGACGCCCACTATCCGGACCGCATGCTCTTGGCGGAGGCCAACCAGTGGCCGGAGGACACGCGGCCCTATTTCGGCGACGGCGACGAATGCCATATGGGCTTTCACTTCCCGCTGATGCCGCGCATGTACATGGCCCTGGCCCAGGAGGATCGCCATCCGGTCACGGACATTCTGCGCCAGACGCCGGAGATCCCGGAAAACTGTCAGTGGGCCATTTTCCTGCGCAACCATGACGAGCTGACGCTGGAAATGGTGACCGACGAAGAGCGCGACTACATGTGGTCGTTCTACGCGTCGGACCGAAGGGCGCGGATCAATCTCGGCATCCGACGTCGCCTGGCGCCCCTGCTCGACAACGACCGGCGCAAGATCGAGCTGATGAACGGCCTGTTGTTTTCGATGCCCGGCACGCCCGTGATCTATTACGGCGACGAAATCGGCATGGGCGACAACTACTATCTCGGCGACCGGGACGGCGTGCGCACGCCGATGCAATGGTCCGCGGACCGCAATGGCGGCTTTTCCAGGGCCAATCCTCAGCAGCTTTACCTGCCGACCATCCAGGACCCGGTCTATGGCTACGAGGCCGTCAATGTCGAGGGCCAGGCCTCAAGCTCCGGCTCGCTACTGAACTGGATGAAGCGCACGATCACGATCCGCAAGCGACATAAGTCGCTCGGGCGCGGCAGGCTGGATTTCATCTATCCCCGCAACCGCAAGATCCTGGCCTACACCCGCACCCACGGCGACGAGATCTTGCTGTGCGTGTTCAATGTCAGCCGGACGGCGCAGGCGGTGGAATTGAACCTGGCCGATCATCGCGGCCGTGTGCCGGTCGAGCTCGATGGCGGCACCACCTTCCCCGCGATCGGCGATCTGCCCTACATGCTGACCCTGCCGCCCTACGGGTTTTTCTGGTTTCAGCTTGCCGATGAAAGCGACCTCGCGGGGCAGCAGACCACGCCGGAAATTCTGCCAGAGTTCGCGACGTTGACGTGTCGTGGCACGGGCATCGGGGCGGTGCTTTCCGACGATGTGAGGGCGCGCCTGAACCGGGAGGTATTGCCTGACTTTCTGGCGCTGCAGCGCTGGTACGGGGCCAAAGGGGAAAGGGTGAAGAATGTTGAGGTGCTGGCCGGGCCAGAAATCGGCGCGGGCTACGGCCTTGTGGCCACTCACGTCGAAACGGCAGTGACCGGACCGCAGACCTATCTGCTGCCGCTCGCCGCGCTGTGGGGCGACGAGCATATGCAGTTCGGCGCGCCGACACTGTCGGCAACGCTTGCGAGGCTGCGTCGCACCAACCGACTGGGCGCATTGGTCGATGCCGCGACCGACCCCGGTTTTGCCGAGGCAATCCTGACGGCAATGAAAGACGGCGCCGAAACGACGGCGGGCGGCATCAGCTTTCGCGCCAGCGCGGCGTCCGGTCTGGAAGACCTCGACGGTGTCGACGAGGCGCGACCGCTCGGTGTCGAACAATCGAACGTCTCGGTCGCGGTGGGCAGCAAGGGCGTCTTGAAGATCTATCGCCGGCTGAGGGCCGGCCTGCAGCCGGACATAGAGGTCAGCCGCTTTCTGACCGAAGAAACCGACTTCGCGAACACGCCTGCATTGCTCGGCGAAGCCTCGATCGGGGGCGAGGGCATCGGCGAGGCGGCGATCGCCGCTTGTTTCGCCTTCGTCCCGAACCAAGGCGATGGTTGGAATGCGATGGTCGACGCCTTGGCGCTTGAGATCGAGGATCGGGCGCTGGCGGAGCAGGCGGTCACCGCCGAGGACGAGACGGAGGAGGGCTATCCCTATCCGCTCGACCTCACCGACATTCTCGGCCAGCGAACAGGCGAGTTGCACAAGGCACTTGCCACACCGTCCCGCGATCCAGGCTTCGGCATTGAGAAGATCAGAAGGGCCGACATTGCGGATTGGGTGGCGGACACCAAAGCCCTGGCCGACGACGCGTTCCGACGCCTCGCCGCCATCGCCGGTACGCCGGAGACAGCGGCCCTTCTGGCGCGTCGCGCGGAGCTCAACAAAGTGATCCGGGTACTCGGCAAGATCCGGCCGACCGGCACCAAGACGCGCATCCACGGGGACTATCATCTCGGCCAGGTGCTGGTCTCCCAGGCCGATATCTTCATCATCGATTTCGAAGGCGAGCCACGACGCAGCCTTGAGGAAAGGCGGGCGAAATCCTCGCCGCTGCGCGATGTGGCCGGCATGCTGCGCAGCTTCGACTATGCCGCCTTCGCCGCGATCGACCAGATCCGCGCAAAGGGCATCATTTCGCCGGAGGCGGAGGCGATTGCCTGGGCATGGCGCGACCGGGCAGCCAACCGCTTTTGCGACGCCTACCTGGCAGCTCTGGACCTAGAGGCGCTTAGCCCCGACGACGATCGTTTGCTGAAGCTCTTCGTGCTGCAAAAGGCGCTGTACGAGATCGGCTACGAGGCGGCCAACCGGCCGGGCTGGCTGTCCGTTCCGGTCAGGGGCGTACTTTCGCTGCTCGACGAAGCCCGCACTTAGCGCGCAACGACGTCCGTCGAACCTCTTAGGCTTCGCCGCCGTTCAACTCGTCACGAGCACGATCGACCTTTGGCAAGACGATCTTGAACCAAGCCGTGAAGTCGTTGGGCTGAGCGGCAACCTGCTGCTTGACGGACGCGAGCGGCGCATAGCGCCAGTCGTCGGCCTCGTCAGGGTTCAAGCGAGGCTCGCCGTCGAACCGTCCGAACAGCACGTGGGCCAACTCATGCTCGACAAGGCCATTGGGGAGGTCGGCGCGGTAGCGAAAGCTGAAGCGTCGATCCAGTCGGCAGTCGATGCCCATCTCCTCATTCAGGCGCCGCCGGGCAGCAGCCGCTACTGTCTCGCCCGGTCGAGGATGGCTGCAGCAGGTGTTGGTCCAAAGGCCGCCGGAATGGTACTTGCCGAGCGCACGGCGTTGCAGCAGCAGCCTGCCCGCACGGTCGAAAACGAAGATGCAGAAGGCCCGATGAAGCGCCCCTTCTCGATGGGCCGCCAGCTTTTCCATCGCGCCGACGGGATTGTCCTGCGCGTCGACAAGGATCACCTGTTCGCGGCTAACCGACAAAAGGCTGGCACTCCCTGGGCTGGCAAATCGTCTGCAAGCGCCAACGCGCCGCGATTTCGGTCCACGATAAGCTAGGCCGACGGCGCCGTTTGGGAAGGCTTACTGGGGCCGTACGCGAGACAGGCCCTAAGCGGCTACCCTTTGGTATTGGCGTCGCTGCATGTCGTCCAAGAACTTCCATAGACAGGCGTCGAATGCCTGGGCACCGCGGATCATCTCTTCGCGTTCGCGCTCGCTTGCCGTTATCACCAGCAAATTCTCTATTTCACCGGCATGCTCCGCCTGCGTGTTGGCGTGCTGTTCCAGCCAGGCAAACTGGCCATCCGCCCTATCGCCACGACGACGCCACATGATGTCCAGCCAGGCACTCAACTCCTCACTCCGGTACTTGGCAGCCACCAACGCGCCGACACCAGCCACGAAGCTGAGATCGCTGAAGCACCGCTCGGAAGACTCCAGCCAGCCCTTGCCGGGAACCGCGTCGCGCCCACAGGGATGCACGGAGTCGACCACGGCTTTCCACACGGAAAGCATCCAGTCGACCCTGACACCATGCTTAAGGTCTGGGTCGTCTCGACCAAGCTCTCTACGCAGTTGCCTGGCAAGTAGAACTTGGATTGCTGACTCCGGCGCCCGATCGATCAAAGCACTCGTCCATGTCGGGATTGCCGCCGCAAGACCGGCATTGTTCGCAAGGACGCCGCGGAGGCTTCCGAGATTTGAATTCCCGGTACCACTTGTCCTCAAAAGAGTATGCTCGGCCAGGGGTTTTTCGCTCAAAATACTGATAATAAACATAAACCTAATCCAACTTGGCTTCCGTGACCGTCCACAAGACAGGCAAGTGCGCAGCCAATGCCGCCGTGCCTACCCCCGGGGACGGTCCGGTTTCGGCCGACGCCTGTCCACGCGCCGCGAGGGACCCGCAAACGATACGACCGGCCGGGTTCTTAAGAACGCCGATGGAAAAGCTCAGATGCTCTCGGATCTCGCCGTGGCATGATCCACCCGCCTTTGTGCCGGGAACCATGCGTGTGCGTGGAAGCTGAGGACGCCCTAAACCAAGGCGGTTAACATAAGGCCTTCACGCGCACGTCAAGAGCCGCAAACAATCGTTCTTGCGAATCCAAAACTAAATGTCGAGACAAACAGAACTCTACAAATAAACAAATATATCAAACTCGTTTATGGCCAGCACATGGGCATCGAAAAGCGAACGTCAAGGGGCGCACGCACAACGCCACTATGCGAGCCGGATCCGGCTTGGCGCCGAGCACTCTGGAAGGTCCGATCTGCCCGATACTGTCGCTAGCAGATCTGCGGCCGTGGACGGACCCGATGGCGCTCGAGCGGCAGATCGGCCAGCTGGTTCGGCGTCATCCGCTGCACCGCAGGGTGGGACATCGGGTCCTGATGCCAAGGCTCGCCTCGGCCGCGCCGCTGTCGGCGACGACCAAATGAGACACGCAGGCGTTCGATGATTCTGAGTTGGATCTTGAACATTCCTATAGCATTGAATGGTCAAACGCCTATTTCTATGGAGTTCTTGTCGCGCAGAGTATAGAAATTCTATATGAACAATCTAAGCCGGGTGCATCTCAACGGTTTGCGGGCCGTGGAAGCCGTCGGTCGGCTGGGCGGGCTGCAGGCGGCCGCAGATGCGTTGGGGGTTACGATCGGCGCCGTCAGCCAGCAGGTCCAGAAGACCGAACGCCAGTTAGGCCGGCCCCTGTTTGAACGGCAGGCCAAGGGGCTGGTCCCGACGCCGCTGGGCGTGGAGGTTCTGCAGCGCCTGACAGCGGCCTTCGCGGACCTGGAGGGCGCCGTCGCCCTGGCCGGCGGCGAGGGAGCGGACGTGTTGACCGTGTCCGCCGCCCCGGTCTTCGCCGGCAAGTTTCTGGTCTGGCGCCTGAACGACTTTCACGACCTGCATCCGGAGGTCAAGATCCGGCTGGATGCCGAAGTCGCGCTGGTCGACCCGACCTTCTCTGACGTCGACGCCTGCATTCGGGTCGGCGCCGGCGGCTGGCCGGGCGTGAAGGCGGACAAGCTGCTGGACCACCGCGTCTTTCCGGTCTGCAGCCCGGCACTGGCTCAACAACTTTCTACGCCGGCCGATTTTGCCGATGTGCCGATCATCCGCGACCCGGACTCGATGTTCGGCTGGTCGGTCTGGCTTGAACCCAACGGGCTGGACGAGACCATCCTGGGCGATGGACCGCAGTTCTCTGACGCCTCTCTCTGTCTTGACGCTGCGATCGCCGGCCAAGGCGTGTTCCTTGGCTGGGAGACATTGGCGCTCGACGCGCTTGAGCGCCAATGCATCGTGGCCCCCTTCCCAGGACGCTACAAGACCGGCCTTGCCTACTGGTTCGTCACCGGTCGCAGCGGCGCAATGAAACCGAGCGTGCGGGCGTTTCAATCCTGGCTTGAAAAGGAACTCGACAAGGCGATGGCGGCCGGTTGATCCGCGCCGGTAGCGGCGATCTTGTCAAGCGTGTCGGCCCCGCATACGGTCAATCGACGATCCGCCACAATGGGGCACACGCAAGCATGGCTAAAGCCGCCAATCCAAAATCGATCGTCTGTTTCGGTGACTCGCTGACCTGGGGCTTCGACCCCGCGGCGGGAAAGGATTTTCGCCGGTTCGGCTTTACGGAGCGCTGGACGCGGCGGCTGCAGACCGAGCTCGGCGACGGGTATCACGTCATCGAGGAAGGCCTGAGCGGCCGCACCACCGTGTTCGACGACCCGGTACTGGGCGGCATGAGTGCCTTGAACGACCTGCCGAACGTGCTGAGAACCCACATGCCGGTCGATCTGGTCGCCATCATGCTTGGTTCAAACGATTTGAAACGTCGATTCGTACTGACGGCTGACGAGATCGCGCGGGGTCTCGGGCGGGTCTTGGCAGCCGCCAAGACGTCGGGCTGCGGGCCGGATGGCACGGCGCCGGAAATCCTGGTCCTGGTGCCGCCGGTCGTCGGCAATATCGAAGCGACTTTCATTGGGCAGTGGTTCGACGGCGACGCTAGCCGCGAGGCGTCGCGGCAGCTGTGCGAAACCTATCCGCCCATCGCCGCCGAATGCGGTGCCCATTGCTTCGACACCGCGACCGTTGTCGGGCCCGGCACAATCGACGGGCTACATCTCGACGCCGACCAACTCCAGCCGCTGGCCGAAGCGCTGGCAGAGGTCATCCACGATATCCTTTAGCGCGATACGTAGGTCGCTTTGACGGCCGCCAAGTGCACGGGTTCCGGCAGGCGCCCGGAACCAGATCGAGCGCGTCAGATCGCCAGATACTCGTGGCGTAGATCCTCGTTGTCGAGCACGTGCTGGGCTTCGCCTTCAAAGACGATTTCGCCCATATCGAGGATCAGGGCCCGGTCGGCCAGCTTCAGGGCGGCGACGGCGTTCTGCTCGACGATGATGGTGGTGATGTTAAGCTGCTTCACCCCTTGCAGGATGCGCTCGATCTCCTCGACGATCACCGGCGCCAGCCCCTCGTAAGGTTCGTCAAGCAGCAGCAGCTTGATGTCGCGACCCAGCGCCCGCGCGATGGCCAGCATCTGTTGCTCGCCGCCGGACAGGGTCACGCCTTCCTGCTTGCGCCGTTCCGCCAGGCGCGGGAAATGCTCGTAGATCTTCTCCAACGGCCAGCCGACGGGATCGGCGATCTGGGCCAGTTGCAAATTCTCCTCGACCGTGAGGCCCGCGATGATGCGCCGATCCTCCGGCACCAGCGAGACCCCGGCCCGGGCCGCCTTGAAGGACGGCATGGTGTGCAGGGCCTGCCCGTCCAGCCAGATCTCGCCCTGATGAAGCTCCGGCGAACCAGCCCTCGCGATCGTGCGCAGGGTGGAGGTCTTGCCGGCGCCGTTGCGGCCCAGCAAGGCCAGGATTTCGCCCTTGGCGACCGCGAAGCTGATGCCCTGGACGATGTAGCTTTCGCCGTAATAGGCGTGGATATCGCGACAGGCGAAATAGGACGAAGCGCCCGTTTGCGTCTGCTCATGGGCATGTGTGGTGGCGGCTTGCGCGTTCATTCGTGTGCTCCGCCCAGATAGGCTTCCTGAACTTTCGGGTTGCCCCTGATCTCCTCAGGCGGCCCTTCAGCGATGATGGCGCCTTGGGCCAGAACGGTGATCCAGTCCGCCAGGCTGAACACGACATGCATGTCATGCTCGATGATCACCTTGGTCATGCCGCGCTCCTTGATGCGCTTCAGCACGTCGATTGTCTGATTGGTGTCGTGGCGCGACATGCCGGCTGTCGGCTCGTCCAACAGCAGCAGGCGCGGATGCTGGATCAGACACATGGCCAGTTCCAGCCGCCTCTTGTCGCCGCGCGACAGGCTTTCGGCCTTCATCTCGCGCATGCGCTTCAGGCCTAGATCCTCCAGCACAGCCAGCGCCTCGTCATGGATCGCGGTCTCGCTGACCAGATTGCGAAACGCGTGCGGGTGAAACGAGCCGTCGCGCTTGGCCAGCGCCGCGACCATCACGTTATGCTCGACCGACAGGTCGGCGAAGATCTCGGGTGTCTGGAACACCCGCGCCACACCGGCCTGGTTGATCTCGTAGGGCTTCTTGCCGGTGATGATCTCACCGTCGAAGGTGACCGAACCTGTGTCCGGTTGCAGACGCCCGACACAGACATTCAGCAAGGTCGACTTGCCGGCCCCGTTCGGGCCGATCACTGCGTGGGTCTTGCCCTCCTTGATCTTCAGATTGACGTTCGACAGGGCCTGCAGCCCGGCGAAGTTCTTGTTCACGTCAGCGACGTCGAGAACAACCGTGTCCATTGTCTCAGCTCGCCTCCTTTTCCTCGACCGCCGGCGCGCGTCGTCGCGCCTGCCCGGGTCGCAACCTGGCGACGATCCGGTTGAAGCCTTCGATCAGGCCGCCGGGCAGGAAGATCACGATCAGCATGAACATCAGCCCCAAGGTCAGATGCCAGCCTTCGCCGACGAACTGCGCAGAGATCCCCACGGCAATGCTTTCCAGCGTGTCCGGCAAGAAGGCGAAGATCTCGTGCAGGCGCCCGTCATTGAAGGCGGAAAAGATGTTCTCGAAGTACTTGATGATCCAAGCGCCCAGGATCGGGCCGAACAGGGTCCCGGCACCGCCCAGGATGGTCATCAGCACGATCTCGCCCGACGCCGTCCATTGCATGCGTTCCGCCCCGGCCAGCGGGTCTGTCACCGCCAGAAGGGAGCCGGCGAGCCCGGCATACATGCCGGAGATGACGAAGGCGATCAGCAGGTAAGGCCGCGTATTGATACCGGTGTAGTTCAGCCGGTTCTGGTTCGACTTGATCGCGCGCAGCTTCAGCCCGAAGGGCGAGCGGAAGATGCGAACCGAGATAAAGAAGGTGATGATCAGCGCGACGGCACAGAAATAGAAGCCGCCATAACCCGTCATATCGATGCCGAACAAGGTCGTGGTCGGCACCCGTTCCGTCGGCTCAAGGAACATGGCATCGATGATGCGCGGATCGGTCGGCCGGATCTGCAGCCCGGTCTCGCCGTTCGTAATCGGCGTCAGCACCGAATAGG
>JBCBSH010000121.1:0-13775 GCA_039819285.1 Pseudomonadota bacterium | reverse complement strand
GGGATTGCGCACGAACTGAAACCGCTCGCTGGGTGGTGCGGTGGTGTTCACCCATGGCTGAAGCACCGGCAGTTCCGGGTTGGTGGCCGAATACAGGTTCCCGCGCCTGAGATGCAGGACCGTCCAGTCCTGAACCTCCGCCGATTCCACCGCCGCCTGCAGCGTGTCGGGGTCGGCATAGGCCTGGTGGTACTGCTGCAGATAGTGGCCGGGCGCGTAGAGATAGAGCGGTCGTGCACCCGCCAAGGCCGGGATCAACCGCGGGTTGGGCTGCGACCAGCTATAGCGAACGGTGTAGTCGTCGATGATCTCGACCTCGGGCAGTTCGCCTTCGACCAGCAGCCGAAAGTCGGGGCCGTAAGGGCGCAGATCTTCGTTCTGCTGGACATCGAACCACTCGTAACGAAAGGCCTCGGTCGTGAACGGCTCGCCGTCGGACCAACGCAGGCCGGGCCTGAGATGAAAAGTGAAGATGCGCCCACCCTCAACCTCGTAGCTTTCCAGAATGTCGGCGACGAGGTTGAGCTCGGCGTCGTAGCCCACCAGCCGCGCATAGCCGTAGACGTTCATGATCCGAATGTCGCGCGCGCGCCCGGCCAGCCATTCGATCTGGCCGCCATACGCGCCGGCGCTCAACGGGTCTATCGTTGCCGGGCGCTCAGGCAGCCGTTCCTCAACCGGCGGCAGCGTGCTGGCCGCGACGCGCTCGGCCAGCATCGGTGCCTCGCTGTAGGTCTGGGCGGCGGCGTTGCCGCCCCACACCATCATCAAGGCCGCAACAATCGCGGCCGGTCTGGCCAATCCTCCGGCCAGTCTTCCGGCCAATCTCCTGCCCAGTATCATGACGCCAACTCCCATTTCTTGAGGTCTTCCGGCCGCGTGTCTTTCTGCGCGCGTACGAAATGACCGTCTCCGAGGTCAACCATGTCCGCCGGTTGCCCGGCGGTCAATCGGAACGGATCCGGCCAGGCCGCCGGCTCCGACGCACGTTCATCCATGAGGTGCGCCAGATCGAGCGGATGATCGGGATCCGGGTGGGGCACGGCGGCCAGCAGGCCGCGGGTGTAGGGATGCACCGGCGAGTTGAACAGGATCTCGCGCGGCGCGGTCTCGACGATTCTGCCGAAGCTCATGACCATGATCCGGTCGGCGATGTAGTCGACGACGGCGAGATTATGGCTGATGAAAAGGTAAGTCAGACCCAGCCTGGTCTTCAAATCCTTCAACAGGTTCAGGACCTGGGCCTGGATCGACACGTCCAGGGCCGAAACCGGCTCGTCGCAGATCAGAAGGTCCGGCCGCAGGGCAAGCGCGCGCGCGATGCCGATCCTCTGGCGTTGCCCACCGGAAAAGCTGTGCGGGTAACGCTGGAGATGCCTGACCTCCAGGCCGACCACGCCCATCAGTTCCTTCGCCATTTCACGGCGGAAGGCGCGGTCGCCGATGTCGTGGATGACCAAGGGTTCGGTAACGATGTCCAGCACCGTCATGCGCGGGTTCAGAGAGCTGAACGGGTCTTGAAACATGAACTGCATGCGCGGCCGAAACCTCTTCAGCGCCTTGCTGTCCAATCCCAGAACGTCGAGAAGTTTGCCGCGGTCATTAAAGGTCACGGACCCTTCGTCGGCCGAAATCGCCCGCATCAGCATTTTCGACAGGGTGGTTTTGCCGCAACCGCTTTCACCGACGAGGCCGAGACATTCGCCGCGCCTTACCTGGAAGCTGACATCGTCGACGGCAAGAACGCTGCTGGCCTCGCCGAACCCGGTCTTCTTCTTGATCTGGAAGCGCTTGGTCACATGTTCCACGGACAGCAAGGGGCCCGCAGCGTCGGCGCCCTTGGGCCAGGCCTGTTTGGCCGCTAGCAGGCCGCCCTCCTGGCTTTTGATTTCGCGGATCGGCTGCAGCCGCTCGCCCGGCTTCATGTCAAAGCGCGGCACCGCATGCAGCAAGGCCTTCAGGTAGGGGTGGGTCGGCCGATCAAAAATGTCGCCGAGCTGACCGCTTTCCATGATGCGGCCGCGATACATGACTACGACCTCGTCCGCCATGTTGGCGACGACGCCCAGATCATGGGTGATGATCAGGATGGCCATGCCCAGCGACGCCTGCAAATCCTTCAAGAGCTTCAGGATCTTGGCCTGAATGGTAACGTCGAGGGCGGTGGTGGGCTCGTCGGCGATCAGCAGTGCCGGTCGGCAGACCAGGGCCATGGCGATCATGGCGCGCTGGCGCAGACCGCCCGACAGTTCGAACGGGTAGGTTTTCAGCGCGCGCCCGGGATGGGGAAAGCCGACATGGCCAAGCATCGCCTCGGCCACCTCGCCGGCTTCCTTCGGGCCGATCTTCCGATGCAGCCTCAGCGCCTCGATGATCTGGTTGCCGACGGTATGAAGCGCCGACAGGCTGGTCATCGGCTCTTGGAAGATGATCGAGATGCGGCCGCCGCGAATGTCGCGATAGGCCTTGCTTTCCGGGTCCAGGGCCGCGAGGTCGACCACAGGTCCGCGCGACTGGGGATCGTCCAGCAGGATCTGGCCGCCCGAGATCATGCCGACCTTCGGCAGGATGCCCATGATGGCCTGGGAGATCACCGATTTGCCGGACCCGCTCTCGCCGACCAGCGCGACGGTCGATCCGGCCCGCACGCGAAACGACACGCCCTGGACCGCTTGGTGGATACCACCGGGAACCACAAAGTCGATCGCCAGATCCCGAACCTGTAAGAGATCGCTCATGGGTTAGTCGCCATCCCGGTCGCCATCCCGGTCGCCATCCCGGTCGTCGTGCCTGTCGGGCCCCAGGTCCGACGGGATGGTCACGCCCAGCGAGACCAGGTTCTCCATCGTGGCATCGGTCAGCGGCAGCCGGCGCGCAAACGCCGCGTCCGCCGCCCGGTCGACGACCCCATCGAACCCGATCAGGTTGGATTCGATCTTCATGGCCGTGCCGTCCTCGCCCTTGAGCGTCAGGTGCATCCAGCCGCCCTTGCGGTCGCGCCGCGTCGAAAAGTAACGCAGGTTCAGGACGTTCACGCCCGACCAGGCAATTCGGCGGTTGGCAAACGGACCCTCGATCGCGATCGCGTCATCGTCGACCGCGACGATAGATTGCTGGCGCTGGTAGGTGCGGGCCAAGAAGGCGGCAAACAACAGCGCGGCCGCGGCCAGGCACCAGAACACGATCGGATGGACGTCGATCAAGATCAGCGGCAGCAGCGTCAGCGCTAGGCCGAACCCGCCGCGCGCATAGTCGCCATTCAGCGCCGATTGGTCGTAGCGATACTGCATCAGGAATCGGACGCGTCGAAAACGGTGTCCGGCGGCAACAGCCGCGCGGCGCTATGAGACGCCAATGCCTCCAAACAGCGTTCCAGGAACGCCCACGTTGCCTCGTCATGCGCCAGATGGTGGGTCAAAAGGCCGGTCGGCTCGCCCGGATCGACCAGGCCGTCTCGGCGATCGCTCAAGTGGCCGACCAAAGTGGCGAGCGCCGCATCGGTGCCTGTGAACCCGCGATCCTGCCGCCAGGCGATCGGATCGACATGGGTGTTGGCGAGAACGAGACCGTCTCGCAAGCGATGTGCCCGGGCGCCAAACAGGCTGAGCCCGGTGAAGCCAATCTCGGCCAGCTGAAAGCCCACTGAGGCGCCGATGCGGTTCCAAGGCGGCACGAGGGCCGGCAGAAACCGGGACCCGAACAGGGCCGACAGGCGATCGAACCCGGCCCTCAACTCGTCGCCGACCAGCGAGGCCGGACGATGATCGCCCAGCTCCATCTTCTTTTCGCCGGGGCCGGCATGGTTGCGATGCGCCCAGCCATGCTGAAGAACGCCGACATTCGTGCTGGCCGCCAGCCTGCCGGCCAGCGCCTCGGTCGCGTCCCTTGGGATGACGGCCAGCCCGACAGGGGCTGCGTAGCGGTCTGCCAAGCCCAGCAACCGGTCAAGGGCAGGGCCTGGCGCTGTGGCATCGTCGTCGCGCCACCAAAAGGTCGCTGTTTGGCCCGCGCCCCGCCACCGGTCCAGCTCAGCGTCCAGCGCGGTCCACGGATCGGCATGCGCCCGCGAGGCAGAAAGGGTTGGAGACGCGAGCATGCCGACTAGAAGCTTCCTGTGCTGGAGTGCGAGATCATGGCCATTGTTTGGAACAAGTCTAGTCCGGGCGTCAACCGGACCCGAGTCCAATGAATTTCTGGTGAAGCACACGGACGCTAGTTTGTGCCCCGGAAAGATCAACTTGTGACATTATTTCTCTCGCCGGTGTGGCCAGGCATTCGTCGACGGTTTGGGCCAGTTGATCGGCGGTCAACCCGGCCTCCGGTAGATACCGCGCCCATCCGCGCGCGGCAATGAGTTCGGCGCGCTGGCTCTGCTCGCTTTCGCCCGATTGGGCGAACGGGATCAGCAAGGCGCGGCATTTCGCGGCCAGAACATCCACAACCGTGTTGTAGCCGGCCTGGCTGATTGACAGGGCGCAACGCGCCAGCAGGGCGGGAAAGTCCTTGCGGGCCTGCTCGACAATGACGGTGTCGCCGGCCTGGCCTCGAAGTCGTTCGAAGTCCGGCACGGCGATGTCCGGGCCGGCGAGCAGGCGCCAGGTCTTGCGCGCGCCGGCCAGCCTTGCCGCCGTGATCGCGGTTTCCAGCAGGGCCAGTCCGACAGCGCCGCCACCGACCGAGACCACGATCTCATCCAGGCCATCCTCGTTCTGCGCCTCGGCTGATCTGCTTGGCGCGACATATCCGGTATGAAAGATGAGGTCGTCGATGCGGTCCGCGAACGGAAAGCTGTCGGCAAAGGGCACGATCGACGGGTCGCCATGAACCAGGACGAGATCGAACCAGCGCCGCGCGGCGTCCGACATCGCCGTCTCTTTCGCCGGGTCGTCCTTGCGGACCAATATGTCACGCACGGACGACGCGATCAGCGGTTTGGGGCGCCGTGCCGTGGCGGCGTCAAGCAGGGGGTGGAGCTCAAACCGGAAGGCGCGCCGGCCGAAGGGAAAGGTCTCGATGAGGATGCAATCGGGTTGCAGATCCTCGTAGAGGTTGAGCAGCGCTTTCGCGCGTGCCGCCTTCCAATGGTCATCGATCGGTTCGCCGTCTGCATCGAGGATCGGCGCGAAGTTGGCGTCCGCGACCCGCGCGGCCGGCAAGCGCACGACCTTGGCGGCGCCGAAATCGACCTGCGGCACGGGGAAACCGCCATAGGCGACCGTGACCCGGTCTCCCTCAGCGATCATCGCCTGGGCCAGCAACGCCGCGCGCCGGACATGACCGATGCCGAGCAGATGCTGGACGTAGAGCAGGACGTTCATGCCGGCTGGCCGTTCAGGGGGACGTTCAGACGCTTGAGCTGCAGGCCTTTGCGCTGGTCTAACGCGAAAAGTTGGCCGGCTTTGAAATCCAGCCTGTCCGGCGGCTTGCTGTCCATGGTCCAGCCGACCGCGAGTGCGTAGAGCGCGCGGATAACGCCCTTGTGGCTGACGGCCAGCCCGTCGCCGCCAATGCCGTCCAGCCGGTCCAGGAACGGCAGCAGCCGGTTTTGCACCTCGCGCGGCGACTCCCCGCCGGGTGCCGCATAGTCCAGGCCGAAATGGCGCTTCGACGGGTCCAGGCGGGCCGATGCCTCTTCGAACGACAGGCCTTCCCAGGCGCCCCAATCCATCTCTATCAAGCTATCCTCGGCGACGGGATTGCGGCCGAGACGCTGGGCTGTCTCCATCGCCCGGCGCAGCGGGCTGGCGTAGCAGGGGACCTGGTCGAAAGGCGGCGGCAGTGTAATCGCCGCCAGATAGTCGGCGGCCTCGGGCGCCAGTGCGGTGTCGGTTCGCCCTTGCAAGCGCCCGGTCAGGGTCCATTCGGTGGGGGCATGACGGATCACGAGTAGGCGGATCATGCCGTCGCGTCCCGCAGCGCTGTATTCAGCCTTGCAGCGGCGGTGCCCAGATCGTGATGCGCGAGCACGTGCCGTTGGGCGGCCGTGCCCATCTCGCGTCGGCGGTGCGGATCGTCCAGAAGGTCGGCTACCGCGCCGGCGAACGCTAGCGCATCGCCGGTCGGTGTCAGCAGGCCGGTGCGGCCATCATCGACGATGTCCGGCACGCCTCGGCCACCGCCCGCGATGACCGGCAGGCCGGCCGCCTGGGCCTCCAGCAAGGCCATGCCGAAAGCTTCATTGATCGCCGGCCAGACGAACAGATCGGCCGCGGCATAGAGGTCCGCCAGTTCCGCCGGCTTCAGCTTGCCGAAATGGTGGGTGCGTGCCGCGTCGAACTTGGCGAGGATCGTATCAGCGGCCGGCCCGAAACCGACGACGGCCAGTTGCCAAGGCCGGTCCGTCAGCCGTTTCAGCGCGTCGGCCAGCACGTCATAGGACGCCTGCTTGTCGCCGGCGCGCATCATGCCGACGGCCAGCAGCCACGGACCCTCGGCCGGATCGGGCAGCCAGGTTCGGCGCGCTTTCTCGCGGCGTGACGAGGCCCGGAGGTAAGGGCGTGCGTCAAGAAACGGCGGCAGCCGCTGGATCGGCGCATCGGCGCCAAGAGCGCGTCGCAAGCCCGCCTCGTCGTCTGCGGATAGGGCGAAGATGGCGCTTGCCTGGCGCAAGGCCTGCTCCGCCGCCAGGAAACCCTCCGCCCAGGGGCCGTCAGCTTGCTTTGGCGCATGCGAGGCCTCGGCGACCAGGTAGGGAATGTCGAGTGCCCGCGCGACCTGCGGCCCAATCCAGTCCGGCGCCTTGTGATACAGGTGGTAGGTGAACCAGGCGTGCGGTCGGCCCGGGTCGTCCCGCCAGCGATCGGTCAGGCGGCGTGCCGTTCGTTCGCCGCGTTGCCGGATCCGGCGCATTCGGTGCGGATCGTCGCCGGCGCTCCACGCCCGCAGGCGGGAGGCCAGAACGATCTCATGGCCGCCTCCGCGCAGTGCCTGCATCAGCAGGCGCCCAACGCGCCGGTCGCCGGACGGCACCGGGTGGGTCGGCGGCTTCATCGGCGCGTAGAAGGCGATGCGCACGCGCGTCAGAGCCCGAACCGGTCGGCCAGGCGATCAAGGCCCACTTGAAAGTCGAAGGCGGAGCGCACGCGCTGGGCACCGGCGGCGCCAAGCCGCGATCGCTGGCCGGTGTCGGTGATGAGATCGGCGAGCGCATCCGCCAGCGCGCCGACGTCGTTCGGTGGCACCAGCCGGCCGGTGGCACCATCCTCGATCAGTTCGGGTATGGCGGAAAAGTCCGTTGCGACGCAGGCCAGACCCGTCGCCTGGGCCTCCATCAGCACGTTTGGCAGGCCGTCGCGGTCACCATCACCCGCCGGCCGCGATGCCAGCGCGAACAGGTCGGCTTCCTGCAGCGCCGCGATGACTTGGTCTTGCGTTTGTGGCCCGCGCCAGTTGATCCGCCCGGCCAGCCCTAGAGACTCAGCCTGGGTTCGCAGGTCGTCGAGCAAGGGGCCGCCGCCGATTTGGTCAAGCCGCCAGTTCAGATCGGGCGGCAAGCGGGCGAGGGCGTCGAGCAGAATATCGAAGCCCTTCTTTTCCACCGCACGGCCGATGGTCAGCAGGCGGACGGGGTCGCCGACAGCGCCGCCGTCGCGCATGGGTCGCGGCCGGGGCATGGGGAAGCGGCCGAAGTTAAGGCCGTGATAGGTCAGGAAGACCTTATCCGGCTGGTTGGTCAGGCCGCGCAGGTAATCGACATTGTACCGCGTGCATGTGGTCAACCATTCGGCGTCGGCCAGCTTCTCCCTGATCTCCCATTCCGGGGTGGTCCAGATGTCCTTGGCATGGGCCGAAACCGCGAACGGCAGGCCGCGAATCATGCCGGCGTAGCGCGCGACCGACGTCGGTGTGTGCAGATAATTGACGTAGAGAAAATCGACCGCGTCCGGCAGTTCGCGCGCCAGCACGCAGGCCTGGCCGAAGCGGCGCCATCGATTGGGGGTCGGATCGCGCCGCAGGTCGCCGCGAAAGACGCGGTAGGCTTGCTGGTATCCCGGCTGTGATCGCGCCCAGTCGCGCGCCGCCTCAACGCGCGCCGGCTCCTCATAAAGATACTCCGGCAGGTACAGAACCGGCGCGGTGATCTGGCGGTTCAGGGCGTGAACGGCCTTGTCGGTCGGGTGGCGCAGCGAGACGATGATCTGGCGTTGCCCGCGTTGCTGCAGACCCAGGATTTCCTGCGCGATGAAGGTTTCCGAAAGGCGCGGATAGCCCTTGACCAGGATCGCCGTTACGCTGGGGTCCACGGGATGCAGTCGCTCTTACGCCGTGTACCGCACCTGATCGGCGATGGGTGCGCCGGGGTGGATGATTTGCTGAACCAGACGATCGACGACATCCAGCCCGCCCATCATGCCCGGGATCATCGCCTCGGAGGGCTTGCGTTGGGTCGGCAGCTCTCTCAGGGCCTCCGTCATAACGTCCGTCGGCGTTCCATTGTCGGCGGACAATGTCGCGACCAGGCCAAGTGCAGCGGCCCGCGTCGCCCTTATGTGCTGTTCCAACCGCGGTTTTGTCCTTGGGATCAGCACCGCCCGCTTGTCGAACGACAGGATCTCGCAAAACGTGTTGTAACCGCCCATCGCAACGACGCCGGCCGCGTCGTGGATCAACCGTTCGATCTTGTTGTCGAAGGTCAGGATTTCGATTGTGTCGAGCCGGGCGGCGCGCTCGACAAAGCCCGCCTGTGCCTCGGCCGACATGAACGGGCCGAGCACGATGACGGCGGGCAAGTTGGGCGGATTGCCGGTCTCGTAGGCGCGCAGCACCCAATCAACCATCACCTCGCCATCGCCGCCGCCGCCAGGCGTCACCAGGATGTACTGGCCATCGATCGGCGGCACAGCCGCCCAGGCGGCCTGCGGCACTGTCCGGCGCAAATAGCCGGTATAGGCCATTTTCTCGCGGACCGACGCGGGCACCTCGATCCCTTCCAATGGGTCACAGATCTGGCGCAATCCATAGACCCAGATGTGATCATAGAGGTCTTCGAGTGCGGGTAGCACCTTCTTGCGCTCCCACTCTGGCGCCAGAAGGGCGGGCTCGTCCATCACGTCGCGCAGGCCCAGCACGGTTGGCGTGCCCCTGTCCCGCATCAGTTGCAGGGTGCCCTTGACCTCGCCGCGCAGACCTAGCGGTTCCTTGTCGACGATGAAGAGATCGGGATCGAAGATCTCGGCCGTGTGTTCGATGATCGAGGTGCGCATGGCCAGCGTTTCCTCGGTATCGATATGCAGGTTCAACGACGTGTATTCGCCGTTACGCAGCTTGATCACGCCCGGTACGCGGATGAAGTCGACGCGGCTGCGGAAGTCAAAACTGCCGATGATGGGCGATCCGGACAGGATCAGCACCGACATCTCCGAATGGCGCGCAACCAGGGCATGGCCGATGGCCCGGCAGCGGCGCAAATGGCCAAGGCCGAACGTGTCGTGGCTGTAGATCAGCACACGGCTGTGGTTGCCGCGTTTCGCCATCCTGGCGCCCTCATAGCCTTGTCGAAAGTGCAGCGCAACTGACCAAATTGCCTGCCAGACCGCAGATCGACCCTAGTCATCCCGTGGCGACGGCACAACACGGATTTACCAAATACGGATTTACCAACGGGCGTCGAAGCCGCTATCGTCTGCCGCCCGTTCGCGGCCGGCCGGCCGTCGGACGGTGTCTGTTGTCAAGCCACAGGACCACATGCAGCGCAGTATCTTCAGCTTCATTTTCCGTTATTCGAAGCGGCAGCAGCTTTACATCCTGTGCATCACCGTGCTCTCGCTGCCCCCTCTTTACTATTCTTTGGATCTTCCAAAGCAGATAGTTAACGAGGCGATCGGCGGTCAAGGGGGCTTTCCGCAATACATACTGGGATTTGAATTCGACCAGGTACAGTTCCTCCTGGCTCTGTCCTTCATGTTTTTGGCGCTGGTCTTCGTAAACGGCGGCTTCAAATACTACATCAATGTTTACAAGGGCCGGCTGGGCGAGCGTATGCTGCGCCGGCTGCGTTACGAGCTTTACACGCGGGTCTTGCGCTTCCGGCTGCCGCGCTTCAAGCGCATGTCGCAGGGCGAGATCATTCCGATGATCACCGCCGAGGTCGAGCCACTGGGCGGGTTCACGGGCGACGCCTTCGCCCTTCCGGCCTATCAGGGCGGCCTGCTGCTGACCTATATCGCCTTCATCTTCGTTCAGGACCCGATATTGGGCGCCGCCTCGATTTCCCTGTATCCGATCCAGGGATTCATCATCCCGAGGCTGCAAAAAAAGGTGAACGCGCTGGCCAAAAGGCGCGTGCGCAATATCCGCCAATTGTCGGACCGGATTGGCGAGACGGTCGGCGGTACGCCTGAAATCCACGCCCACGACACCGCCCAATATCACCTGGCTGACATCTCAGAGCGCCTGGCCATCAACTACGATATTCGATACGAAATCTATCGACGAAAGTTCTTTATCAAGTTTCTAAACAATTTTCTAAACCAGCTTACGCCGTTTTTCTTTTATTCGATTGGCGGGTACTTGGTCATTGAGGGCGATCTAACCTTCGGCGCGCTGGTCGCCGTTCTGGCGGCCTATAAGGATCTGGCCTCGCCGTGGAAGGAACTGCTGACCTATTATCAGATGCAGGCCGACGTACGGATCAAGTACGAGCAGGTTGTCGAGCAGTTCCAGCCGGCGGACATCCAACCGTCCGAACAGTTGGCGGACGAGCCCAATATGTCAGGCCCGCTGCCGGCCGAATGGCAGTTCGGCAACGTCGCCTACGCCGAAGAGGACAGCCCGCCCGACATCCAGGGTTTGAGCCTGTCCGTGCCGACAAAGGGCACGGTTGCCGTCCTGGGCGACGGGTCCAGCGGGCGCGAGGTCTTTGTCCAGCTTCTCGCGCGCGTGTTGGTGCCGTCCAACGGCAAGATCACGTTCGGCGACTACAATTACGCCGACCTGCCCGAATCGGTGACCGGTCGACGGATCACCTTTGTTGGGCCGCACAGCTACATCTTCACCGGCACCTTGCGCGACAATGTGTATTACGGGCTGAAGCACCGCGCGGCCGATACCGACGACCAGTCAGAGCGGCGCGGGCGCATCGCCGAGGCCAAATACACCGGCAACTCGCCATCGAACATCCATGGCGACTGGATCGACTATGAGGCGGCCGGCGTCGACGGCCCGGAGGCCTTGGAGCGCAAGGCGCTGGAGGTTCTGGAGGACGTCAACCTGGCCGGCGACGTCTACCGGTTTGGCCTCAGCGGCAGTTTGGACACCGAGGCGGAGCCGGAGACCCCGAAACGCTTCCTCGAGGCGCGTCGCCAGGTCGGCCTGCGCCTGGCGGACCCTGAGATGGAGGGGCTGGTCGAGCTGTGGGATGCCGACAAGTACAATCTCAGCGCCACCCTGGCGGAAAACTTGCTGTTCGGCACGCCGGTGGACGACACCTTCCAGTTGGACACCATCGCGGAGAATGAGTACGTCCAGTCGATCCTGGAACGGGTCGGCCTGACCGAAACCTTCCTGGAGACCGGTCGCAAGGTCGCCGCCACGATGCTGGAGCTGTTTGCCGACCTGCCGCCGGGGCATGAGTTCTTCGACCAGTTCAGCTTCATCAGCCACGACGAGTTGCCGGAGTTCCAGTCGCTGGTCACCCGTGCGGAGAAGCTGGGCCACGATGCTCTGAAGCCAGAAGACCGCATGCGGCTGATGTCGCTGCCCTTCAAACTGATCCCGACCCGGCACCGGTTGGGGGTCATCGATGACGAGATGCAGGAAAAACTGCTGGAGGCGCGGCGCCTGTTCGCCGAGGACTTGCCTGAGGACCTTCGCGACAGCGTCGCGTTCTTCAATGCCGACGACTACAACGAGGCCGCCAGCCTTCAGGACAACATCCTGTTCGGCAAGATCAAGTATGGTCAGTCCGGCGCCCAGGCCAAGGTCCAGGCGCTGTTGGCCGAAATCATCGACGGCTTGGACCTGCGCCGGACGGTGATCAGCGTGGGGCTCGACCGATCCGTTGGGGTCGCCGGCGGCCGGCTGTCGCTGATACAGCGCCAGAAGCTGGCGCTGGCCCGCGCGCTGCTGAAGCGGCCGGACGTTCTGATCCTGCTGGACGCGACGACGTCCTTCGACGGCGGAACCTTGCAGCATGTTCATGATGCGATCATGAAGTCGTGCGAGGGTCGCGGGCTGATCTGGGCGCCGCACCGGCCGAGCATGGCCGAGGCCTTCGGCGAAGTGATCGTTCTGAAAGAGGGCCGCCTGGCCCAGCGCGGCAGTTATGAAGAGCTGACCGGAAAAGATGGCGAGTTGCGCCGATTGCTGGATAATGAGTGACGCCGGTCGACGGTCGGCGTCGATGGGGGAGGAGATCGCACGAGCATGAGCCTGATCGAAGAAGTCGATCTGCTGAAAAAGATCCCGCTGTTCGCCAATATCGAAGTGTCGAAACTCAAACTGCTGGCCTTCACCAGCGAACGGGTGAAGTTCGCGGCCGGCGAGACCCTGTTCCGCCAGGACGATATGGGCGATGCCGCCTATATCATCATGGATGGCGAGGCCGACGTGGTGATCGACACCGATAGCGGGCCGGTCACCGTCGCGACCTTGCACAAGAATGACTTTGTCGGCGAGATCGCCATTCTGTGCGACGTGCCCCGAACCGCGTCCGTGCGCGCGAAGTCTGACCTCACGACCCTGATGATCACGAAGGATTTGTTCTTTCGCCTGATCACGGAGTTTCCGCAGATGGCGGTCGAGATCATGCGCGAACTGGCCCTGCGCCTGGAAAAGACGACCAAGGCCGCGGTCTCGCGCAGCAACGATTGAGGCCGGCCCGCGCCAATGCCGTTCTGCAATCGGGTGCGGCCGGATGGTGCCATTTCGGCCGATCCAACGCGCGGCCTGTTCATGGGCAACCGCGGTCGCCTTCACGACACGGATGGCGCCATCGGGCGGCAGTGGCAGACGAAGCGTTGGATCTGTTGCGTCACCGCGTTTCGTGACCGGCGCGTCCCGATCATGGCGGCGCGCGGCTACACGGCGCTGTTCTTTCTGGACGAAGCAACCGCTTTGGCGGCCGGCCATCGGCCCTGTGCGGAATGTCGCAGACAGGATTTCAACCGGTTCGTCGACGCCTGGCGCGCGGCCCACAGAACACCGCCCGGCCGTCTGTATGTGGACGCGCTGGATCGCGTGCTGCATGACGAACGAACGGCCTCCGCAAAGCTCGTCGCGCCCGTCAGCCTTCCCGACGGCGCGATGCTGGCGGACCGGCACGGCACTGCCTGGCTACGCTGGAAGGGGCGCAATCTGCGCTGGACGCCGCTCGGCTATGACGGCGGCGCCGGTCAGCCCATGCCTCCCTTGGTTCTGTTGACCCCGCCGGCGACCGTGGCCACGTTGGTCAGCGGTTATCGGCCGGCCATCCACCCCAGCGCCACGGAAATTTCATGAGTAGACTGGACAGCTTTATTCGCCGGATGAAGGCCCAGCGGGCGTGCCTGGATTGGGCGGCGCAGGCCATTGCAGACCTGCCCGGGCCAGTGTTCGAGCTCGGCCTGGGCAACGGCCGGACCTACGATCATTTGCGCGAGATCCTTCCCAGCCGGGACATCTATGTCTTTGAACAGGTCATCAAGGCGCATCCGAACTGCATTCCGCCGGACGACCGACTGTTCCTCGGCGACGCGATTGAGCAGTTGCCGGTCGCGCGCGATCGGCTGGGAAGGATCTCGCGCAAATGATCGTAGGTCCGGCCGTTGCCCAGGCCGAGCTCGAACACTGGCCCGGGC
>JBCBSH010000120.1:0-13851 GCA_039819285.1 Pseudomonadota bacterium | reverse complement strand
GATGCTGAGAAGCTGGGCCCGATCTACGCCGAAACCCGCTTCGGCCAGACGGCGATGGTGTTCGAGGGAACGCCGCCATGTAGTCCTCCAGCAAACGCCGGTAAAAGCGCTTGCGATAGACGATGTCGAGGCCGAGCGTGGGCTCGTCGAGCACCAGGTGGACGAGATTGCCCAGATCCTGACCGACATCATGTTCCTGCAAGACGGCGAGATCATTCTCGACATGCCGGTCGACGAGATCGGCGAGCGGTTCTCGCAGGTCATTGTCGACAAAGACAGGTTGGCAGATGCTGAGAAGCTGGGCCCGATCTACGCCGAAACCCGCTTCGGCCAGACGGCGATGGTGTTCGAGGGAACGCCGCCCGAGCAGCTTGAGCCTCTAGGCCAAGTGTCGACACCAAGCCTGTCGGACCTGTTCGTCACCATGGTTGAGCGTGAAGACGGCACGCGGGGAGCGGGATGATGCGTGCCATGACCGCCCTGATCGAACGCGAGTTCTACGAACATCGGGGCGCGTTCCTGTACGCGCCCATCGTGCTGTTGATCATCATGACGGTTGCCATCCTGTTCGCCATGCTGTCGGGCCATGGCGAATTCGATCTGCCGCCGACCCAGCTTCCGCTGGGCGACGCGGTCTACCGGGTCGGCGTGGCCGGCGCCTTCCTAATCTGGTCGGTCTATCTGATTGTCGGTCTGTTCTTCTATTACGCTGACAGTTTTTCGGCCGACCGGCGCAACAACACGTTGCTGTTCTGGAAATCGATGCCCCAGAGCGATCTGAAGATCCTGACGTCCAAGGCATTGTCGGGCATCACGATCTTTCTCGCCCTGATCTCGGTTTTCGCGATCGTGACGGCGGTGATTATCTATGGCGTGCTGCTGATCGCCTCGGCTCTGTTCCCTGTGATCACCGCGCCAGATTTGCTCGGCGCCCTATGGAGCCTGTTTCAAACCGGCATCGTCGGGGTTTTCTTCCTGGCCCTGACAGTGCTTTGGTACGCGCCGGGTCTGGCATGGGTGGCCGGTCTGTCGACCCTGTTCCGGCGCTGGAGCATCCCCCTTGCCTTCCTGATCCCCGGCACGGTGATCCTGCTGGAGTACCTGAACACGATCCGCAGTTCGGTCGATAGTCGACCCGTCGCAGATTTTCTTAGCTGGCGGTTCGAGGGCTTTCTCGACGAAACGCAGGCCGTGACCATCCTCTTCGGTCAGGGCGACAACGCTCCCTTTGCCTTATTGCGGACCATGCTGGCGGACATCGATTGGGTCCAGATGGCAATCGGTCTCGCCTTCACCGCCATCGTGGTCTACCTGGCCAGCGAATACCGCCGACGGCGCATCGAGGCGTGATTGGATCTTCCCTTAGGACGCTGCCTTGGACAAGGGCCGCGCGCCGGTGACCTCGCCTGCGAAGCGCCCAAGGCTTTCGATCAAAAGAGACAGCGTCGGCAGGCCGACCGCGGACGGCCGGTAACACATGCCGGAACGGAAGGAGAAATTCAGCGGCTGGTGAGGCAGCGGCTGAAGATTCAACAAGGCCGCCAACGGCCGCAGCGGATGGGCAAGGCCGATCAGATAAGACCCGTGCGCCGCGATCCGCATCGCCGACATTAGGGACGTTGAGTTGATCGCCAGTCGCGCGTTGCGGCCCGTCAGCCGGCCGACGAGATCCGCCATGGCCGGCCAGGCGCCGTCCTGCGAATAGCTGACCCAGCCATGCTCCGTTAGCCTGGCGGGCGGAAAGTGCGCGCATTGCAGCGGGTGATCGGCGGGGGCGAAGATCTGGTAGTCGACCGTCAGCGGTTCGACATGGACCAGGTCGAACTGCCGGCACAGATTGACGTCCAGCGCACCCGCCCACATGTCGATTTCGCCTGAAGCGACGGCCTCGACCTGGCCGACACCACCGCTCATCTCGATCTCGGCGCTGAACTGAGGATACGCCGCCTTCACGGCGGCAATGGCCTGGGGCAGCACCGACATGCACCAGACCGGCCCCGCCGTCAGCCTGACGGACGTCGTCGCGCCACCCTTCAACAGCTCGATCTCGTCGATCGCGTAGCGGCTTTCGGCCTCGATCAGCCGCGCCCGGCGCAACAGGATGCGGCCCGCGGCCGTCAACTCCACGCCGCGCGTATGGCGGATGAAAAGCTGGACGTTCAGGCCCTCTTCCAACTGGCGCATCTTACGGCTGAGCGCGGGTTGGGTCAGCGCCCGCTCTCTTGCCGCGCGGGTCAGGCTGCCGGTTTCGGCAATCGACAGGAAGTACGGCAACAGCGCGCTGAGATGGGGCTTCATGGCACAGCCTCGGTATAACGCCGCGTTATGACGGCATTCATGCTTACTAGTTCTGCTTATCGCGGGCCTGTGCCAGAGTCACGCACAACCGGACGCGCACGAACCGCGCCGCCTATGCCAAGGATGCCAATATTGATCAGGGAGGAACGATCCATGCTTCGCAACCCGATGCGCCTGTCCTTTCGAACCGCCACAGCCGTCGCCATTGCCGCCGGCGTTCTGGCCATGCCGACGGCGCGCCCCGCGCTTGCCGACGAGGTCGAAATCACCTGGGCGACCTTTTGGGTCGGCACCAACCCGCTGCGGCCCTGGGGCGAGTTGCTGATCGAGGGTTTCAACGAGACTTATGCCGGCCAATACCGCGTCGTGACCGAGGAAGTCCCGGGCGATGCGCAATACCGAGATAAGCTGCGCGCCGACGCCGTGGCCAACGCCCTACCCGACCTCATCACCGGCAACGTCACGCTCATGCGCGACATGCGCGATAGCGGCCGGGTGGTGGAACTCACCCCCCATATCGAGGGCGATCCTGACTGGCAGGCCAGCTTCCATGACGATGCGTTCGACACCTATCGCACCGAAGCCGGCGAGCTCTACGCCCTGCCCTATTCGCGCGACTACATCGGCATCTATTACAACACCGACCATTTCGCGGAAGCCGGTATCGAGAGCTTTCCGGAGACGTGGGAGGAATTTTTCGCCGCCTGCGCCGCCCTGCGAGAGGCCGGCTATGTCCCCATGGCCAATGAGGGCAATTGGACCACGCGGCTGATGTGGGCCAACATGATCGGCACCCAGCCGGGCGGCGCCGATTGGATGAGCCAGCAGGACACCGAGCTTGCGCTGGCGGGCGTCGAGCCCGTGGTTGCGGGCACTGAACTGCTGCGCCGTATGAACGAGGAGGGCTGCAGCAACGAAGACGCCTTTACCGGCCAGTACGCCACGGCAGCAACACTGTTCCTGCAGGGCGAAGCCTCGATGATCGCCAACGGGCCGTGGATGATCCCCAACATCATGGGTGTCAATACCGAGACGGCCGAGGGGCTGGGCGACCAGGTCGCCTACGCAGCCTCGCCCGGTAACGAGGACGGCCGCGGCATGATCATCGTCACCGGCGAGGCGGGCTTTGCGGTCGGCTCGCGGGACCCGGAAACGATTGAGGCGTCGATCGCATTCCTCAGATACCTGACGAGCGACGAACAGATGCTCAACCAGGCCAATCTGGTCTCACGGTATGGGCCGACGCGCCTTGAACTGACACCCGATCAGGAGGCGGCGCTGGCGCCGATGCTGCTGAGCATCGTCGACCAGTCACAGGACATCGCGCACAGCTATCCGCACACCGGCATGACCATGCCGAACAGCATGATCCAGGAGTTCATCAACACCTGGCCCGTCTATGCGCGCGGCCAGATCGATACGGAGGAGTTCCTGGAAATCCTGGAAGACGCCCAGTAAGGCCGATCGTCACCGCCTGGCACCTGTCGAGCCGGCGCCGGGCGGTGATTTCGCGCGAACGGCCATCCAAAAGACGGTTACAAAGCCCTTTGCACGACCATCGACGTAGACGAGCCTAGCGCGTCATGCAGAAGAGCTTTCGTTTCGCGATCTATCTGTCGCTACTGCCTGCGCTGGCGCTGTTCGCCACGTTCCTGGTCTTTCCGTTTTTCACCATTCTGGTGACGTCGTTCTTCGAATGGCGCGCTTCCGGTCTGCGCTTTATCGGTGTGGAGAACTATCTGGAGCTTTGGGACAGCCGCGCCTTTCCCTCTGCCCTGCGCAACACGGCGATCTGGATCGCAGCCGCCGTATTGCTGCACGTGCCGCTGGCCGTGTTGGTTGCTGTCATTCTGTCCCGGCGCTTGAAGGGCTGGAAGATCTTCCGCACGCTGTTCTTCCTGCCTAACATCGTCTCGTACTCGGCGCTCGCGATCGTCTTTTTAGGTTTCTATAACGCCCGTTACGGCGCCCTGAACCAGGTGCTGGCCGATATCGGGCTTGAGCATTGGCAGCGCGACTGGCTGTTTTCCTACGACACCGCCCTCTACGCCCTGATCTTCACCTGGCTGTTCCATGTCGGGCTTTACATGATCATCATCATGGCCGAGATCGCCACGATTCCGGACGAGATCTATGAGGCGGCCGTAATGGACGGTGCTGGCGAGATCAAGCAGGACCTCCACATAACCCTGCCCCTGCTGCGCAACGTTATCGGCACCTGCATGATCCTGACGGTCACGCAGTCGCTGATCTATTTCGAGGGCATTTTCCTGACCACGGGTGGCGGGCCGGCCAATGCGACGCTGACCCTGTCGATGGCGACCTACCGGGCCTTCGAGAACTTCCATTGGGGCGAGGCCAACGCGATCGGCATGCATATCGTCATCCTGGGTGTGGCGGCGATCCTGATCATTCGTAGGCTGTTCCGCATCGGCGAGAGGTACTTCGATTGAGCGGCGCCCTCATCGAACGGACGAGTGGCTATCACCGGCCTGTCTGGCTGACGATCAGCTATTACGCCGTCCTGGCCTGGTTCACGGTCGCCATGCTGTTCCCGATCGGCTGGCTGGTGCTGGCCGCGTTCAAGACCAATGCGGAGATCCTGAGCGCGTCGAGCTACTTCCCGATTGACTGGAACCTTGAAGGGTTCGAGGATGCGCTGACGGAGGTCGGGCTGCTCGGCTATTTGCTGAACAGCTTCATCGTCAGCGTCGGCGCCTCGGTCCTGGTCGTCGTGGCCGCCTCCATGGCGGCCTATCCCGTCGCCCGGTTTCGTTTTCGCGGCCGCGACACGATCACCATCCTGCTCAGCCTCGGGCTGGTGATCCCCCTGACCGCGCTGATCGTGCCGGAAACCTTGATCATCCGCGCCATCGGGCTGCACGACACGCGCATCGGCCTGATCCTGCTGTACGCCAGCATCTTTCTGCCGATCTCGTTCCTACTGTTGCGCGCCTTTTTCTTGAGCCTGCCGGTCAGCATCGAGGAGGCGGCGATCATGGATGGCGCCAATTACTGGCAGATCCTGATCCGCATCGTCGCCCCGCTGTCAGGCCCCGGCATTTCCACGGTGGCGATCATGATCTTCGTTTTCACCTGGAATGAGTTCCTGTTCGCGACCCTGATCCTGTCGTCGGAGGAACGGCGCACGGCGCAGGTCGCCATCCGTTTCTTCCAGTCCCAGTTCGACTTCAACCTGCCGGGCATGTTCGCCGCGATCACCATCGTGATGCTGGTGCCGATCTTCGTCTTCATCATCCTGCAGGAACGGGTGGTGCGCGGGTTGACCGCCGGCGCCGTCAAAGGCTGAGGGGCAGACCCATGAAAACCGTGCTCGTCCTGTTCGACTCGCTGAACCGGTTGGCGCTTTCGCCCTATGCCGAAGGCTTGGACACACCCGCATTTGATCGCCTGGCGGCGCGTTCGCTGACGTTTGACCGGCACTATGTCGGCAGTCTGCCTTGCATGCCGGCGCGCAGGGATCTGCACACGGGCCGCCTCAGTTTTTTCCACCGCAGCTGGGGGCCGCTGGAGCCGTTCGACAATTCGATGCCCGAGTGCCTGCGCGCGGCGGGCATCTACACCCACCTGGCGACCGACCATTATCACTATTGGGAGGATGGCGGCGCCACCTATCACAACCGGTATGACAGTTACGATTTCGTTCGTGGCCAGGAGCGCGACCCGTGGAATGCGATCGTCGACCCGCCGTTCAAACAGTGGGCCGAGGCCTATCATCCCAAGCAGTATTCCGAACGGCGCGGCGACACCTTTTATCACTACATGTCCAACCGCGAGCGTATCGAGGGCGAAACTGACCTGCCCTGCTTTCAAACCTTCTCGGCCGGCCTGCGGTTCCTGGAAACCAACCACCGATCCGACAGTTGGCTGCTGCAGATCGAGACCTTCGATCCTCACGAGCCCTTCCTGGCCCCGGAGGCCGACGTCAAGGCCGCCGGCGGCGACATGGCGGGCCCGATCTTCGACTGGCCGCCTTACGCCCGCGTTTCCGAAACGCCGGAAGAGGTCGAGACGTTGCGCGCGCACTACCGCGCCTCGGTGCGGTTCTGTGATCGTCAACTCGGCCGGCTGCTTGATTTCTTCGATACCCATGATCTGTGGGCCGACACGGCCCTGATCGTCACCACCGACCACGGCTTTCTCTTGGGCGAGCATGATTGGTGGGCGAAGAACCGCATGTACGCCTACGAGGAAATCTCGCACATCCCTCTGTTCATTCATCTCCCCGGCGCGACTGGCCGAGCTGGCCAGCGGCAGGGTGCATTGACCCAGGCCATCGACCTTATGCCGACGCTGCTGGATCTCCATGGCGTCGACTGCCCGAAGGAGGTGACGGGTCGCTCGCTCAAGCCAGCCCTTATGGGCAACGGCACCGACCGCCTGCACGCCACGTTCGGTTACTTCGGCGGCGGGGTGAATGTGACCGACGGCCGTTTCACCTACTTCCTGTTTCCCAATGACCTCGATGCGGGGCCGCTGTTTCAGTACACGGTGATGCCGACGCACATGACCTCGATGTTTTCGACCGAGGAGCTGGGCGCGGCCCAGTTCGGCCCCGCCTTCGACTTCACCAAGGGCGTGCGGGTGTTGAAGGTTCCGATGATCCCAGGTTCGAAGGCCTATCACTGGCATGGGCCCGGCAAGATGGTGGACCGAAAGAGCGTTCTGTTCGACCTGGAACAGGATCCCGGACAGGTGGCGCCCGTCTCCGATCCTGGGATGATCGAGCGGCTAACGGCCATGGTCGAACGCGAAATGCGCCGCCACGACGCACCGGCGGAAGTCTTACAACGGTTTGGGTTCTGCCCCTGAAACCTGTTCCGCCCGTTCCATCCGCGCCGTTCTTTTTTCGCGCATCCAGTAGTTGTCCACAGGAACGCTGCGCTTGGTGCCCGGCACCTCCATGATCAAGATGTAGGCGCGCCGTTGCCGGGCGGATCGGTTCGGGCCGGCGTAGTGAAGCGTCGTCGGCAGATGCATGATGCAACCGCCGGACGACAGAGGACAGCTCACTGACTGCGCCGCGTGCTTCTCTGGCTCGTCGACCTCGAGGCCATGCACGCTTGGGTCGTGGCCGATGGAATGGTGCGGCAGCACATCCAGCCGGTTTGACCCAGGCACATAATGCATGCAGCCATTCTGCTCGTCGCAATCGTCCAGCGGAATCCAGAAGTTCAGCGCACGCTCGTCCAGGGTCGGGTCGTGATAAGCCTGATCCTGATGCCACGGCGTCACCGCCCCGTCTCGCGGCGGCTTGAATATCATGTGCTCGCCGTAGTCGGCGTGGGGCGGCTCGCCGAAATAAGCCTCGGCGATATGGCGGGCCCGTTGCACCACGGCATGGTTCTTCAACGTCGGCGCATATTTGGACGGATACAAGATCTGCGGCAGCTTCGCGTCGCCGCCATCATCGGTGCCGGCCAGATCGAACTGGTTGCCGTCCTGCCAGCCCGCCTTGCTGGCCAACAGATGATCGAAGATCGCGCCGATTTCCGCGACTTCTGCCGGCGAGATGAACTCAGGCAAGGCGAGATAACCTTGGTCGTCGAGCCGAACCACCTGTTCCTTCGTCAGCGCGCCGATCAACGCCATCGCCAGCCTCCCTTTCGCCGCGCCCAAGCGGCGCGGCGGCGGTCACTGGCGGATTACCCCTGCTAACTGTTCTCCGCCAGACAACCGACGATGGCATCGGCCATGCCGTTAAGCAATGTTGCATAGGCATCCGGACCCGGCTCAATCGCAGCGCCCAAGGGATCGAGTTCGGCGGTGCCGACGTCGCGTCCCTCGGCCAGTGCTGCAACGACCCTGGGTTCGAACTGGGGTTCGGAGAACACGCAGGCGACGTCCTGCTCGTCAAGCCGTTCGTGCAGCGCGGCCAGGCGCTGGGCACCCGGCGCCTGTTCCGGCGACAGGGTAATCGACCCGGCCGGCGTCAGGCCAAAGCGCTGTTCGAAATACTGGTAGGCATCGTGGAAGACGATGAACGGCCGGTCGGTCACTGGCTGCAGCCGTGCCGCGATATCGTCGTGCAGCTGCGCCAGGCCTTCCTGGACAGATGCCGCGTTGGCGGCATAGCGATCCGCATTGGCCGGATCGGCCTCGGATAGCGTCTCTGCGATCAGCGCAACAGCCATGGACGCGTTTTGCGGATCCAGCCAGACATGCGGGTCGCCACCCGAGTGATCATGTGCATGGTCATGGTCATCATGATCGGCGTGGTCTTCATCGCCGTGGTCATCATGATCGTCGTGATCTGCGTGGTCTTCATCGCCGTGGTCATCATGGTCGGCGTGATCGTCATGATCATGGTCGCTGTGATCGTCGTCGCCATGATCATCATGATCGTCGTGGTCATCATGATCCGCATGGTCATCATGACCGCCATGATCATCGCCATGCGCGTGCTCGTCCCAGATCCCGCCCTCGCGAACCGGCAGCAGCGTCATGTCCGGGGCCTCTAAGATGGAAACGTGCTGGGCGTCGCCCGCCAGCGCCTCCAACGGGCGTTGCAGAAACGTCTCCAAATCCTCGCCGACCCAAAAGACGATGTCGGCGTCGCTAAGCATGGCCGCCTCGGACGGCACCAGGCTATAGGAGTGGGGCGACTCGTTGCCCTCAAGCAGCAAGCCCGGCTCGCCAACGCCGTCCATGACCCCGGCAACCAGGCTGTGGATCGGTTTGATGCTGACGACAACGTTCGGCACGTCGGCCAAGGCCGGCTGAGCGACCAGAAGGCTTGTCGCCAATGCAGAGGACACACCGAGATGTCGGAGCAACGTCGAAGAACGAGCCATAACCACTTTCCACTGGGTTGGACGGGATGGCCTTGTGTTATGTTATAACATGGGTCATATCAAGCGCGTTCTGCTGCGTTTTGCGGCAGATGGCGATATCGTCGCACCTGAGATCGGGCACCCAAGCCAGAGACCGCCAAATGGACCATGCGATTACGCCAACCGGAAAGCACGATCATGCGCACTGCGTGTCCAGCGCCCTGGCAGCGGCGGAGGCGCGCTGCGCCGGCACGGCCAAGCTGACCCAGAGCCGGCGGCGGGTGCTTGAAATCGTCTGGGAGTCCCATCGCCCCTTGGGCGCATACGATATCCTGGACCGGATGGCGAAGAACGGCAATCCGGCCAAGCCTCCCACGGTCTATCGCGCGCTGAACTTCCTGCTGGAGCAGGGCCTGATCCACCGGCTGGAATCCATGAACGCCTTCATCGGCTGCGGCTCGAGCCGCGTGGATGGCCATGCGGCCCAGTTTCTGATTTGCCGCGACTGCAACATGGCGCTGGAGTTGGACGACCCGGTCCTGCGCAAGGCCCTCGACAGGGCCGCCGAGAACAGCGGCTTCAAGGTCGACCGGTGCATGGTGGAGTTTACCGGCGTGTGCGCCAACTGCCAAAAGGCTGCCTGAATGCACGGCCGGGTTCCGGGCCCACTGATCCGGCTGGACGACGTAGGCTTCCAGCTTGGCCGAACCCAAATCCTGTCCGGCATCTCAATGACGCTCTTGCCCGGCGAGATCGTCACGGTGATCGGGCCGAACGGGGCCGGCAAGACGACGCTGGCGAAGCTGGTTCTCGACGTGCTGCGACCGACGACAGGTGGGATCGACAGGGCCAGCGGACTGACGATCGGCTATGTGCCGCAGCGATTGATGGTGGACCCGGCACTGCCCTTGACCGTCCGGCGCTTCATGGGCCTGACGCAAAAGTGCGACCATCGGGCGGTCGACGAGGCGCTTGAGCGCACCGGCGTCGGCGGCCTGGCGAACCGCCAGATGAGTGCCCTGTCCGGCGGCGAAACGCAGCGCGTTCTGCTGGCCCGGGCGATCCTGCGAGAGCCGGACCTGCTGGTGCTCGACGAACCGACGCAGGGCGTCGACGTCGCCGGCCAGGTTGAGTTGTTCCAACTCATCAGGCGGCTGCGCGACTCCTTGGGCTGTGCCGTGCTGATGATTAGCCATGATCTGCACATCGTCATGTCGGCGACCGATCGGGTTCTGTGTCTAAACAATCACGTCTGCTGCGAAGGCACGCCCGAAGTCGTCGCCAACGATCCGGAATATCGGCGCCTGTTCGGCGTCCGGGGTGTGAAGGAACTGGCCATGTACGAGCATGACCTGCACCATCACGAGACCCACCACTCCGGCCATACGCACGCCAAGCCCGACGCCGCCTGAGGCTGTCTGAATGTTGGACGACTTCTTCATGCGCGCCCTTTTGGCGGGCATCGGCGTGGCCCTGGCGACAGGTCCGCTGGGTTGTTTCGTGGTCTGGCGGCGCATGGCCTATTTCGGCGACACGCTGGCCCATTCCGCCCTGTTGGGCGTGGTCCTCGGCTTCATCCTGTCGATCCAGCCGATGGCCGGCGTCGCCCTCACCTGCTCCATCCTGGCGATCCTGATGGTGCTGATGCAGTACCAGCGCCGCCTGTCCAGCGACACGTTTCTCGGCCTGATGGCCCATTCGACCTTGGCGATCGGCCTGCTGGCAGTCGCCTTCATGCCGGCCTTTCGGGTCGACCTTTTGAGCTATCTGTTCGGCGACATTCTGGCCGTGTCGACCAACGATCTCGCGATCATCTATATCGGCCTGGTCGTGGTCCTGGTCGGCATCGTGATCATCTGGCGGCCGCTGCTGGCCTTGACCGTCAATGAAGAGCTCGCGCGGGCCGAAGGCGTGCACGTGCTGGCCGTGCGGCTGGTGTTCACCCTGCTGCTGGCAATCGTCATCGCCGTCGCCATGCGCGTCGTCGGCTTGCTACTGGTCACATCCCTGCTGATCATCCCGGCCGCCGCTGCCCGCCGATTTGCGCCGACGCCGGAATTCATGGCGGTCGCCGCCGCCGGCCTCGGTGTGCTGGCGGTGATCGGCGGCCTGCAGCTCTCGCTGGCAGTCGACACGCCCTCAGGCCCGTCGATAGTGGTCACCGCCTTGGCGCTGTTTATCCTCAGCCAACTCGCCGGCCTGGTCAGACTAAACTCGAGATAACCATCCTCAACGATGATCAGGATTGTCCCGGCCCTCGACCCGGGCCGTCTGAGATGCGCTGTAGGTCACTATCCTCCGTCACCTGGGACCAGTCGCGCTCCCAATAGCCCACCGCCTTGCAAGCTGCATCTTGAAGAGATCTGAGCTTATCGACATCGACCACATAGACTTCCAGATTGCTGACTTTTTTGCTGGCGTTTTCGTAGTCGGCAAGCCAGAGAAGCTGTTTGAATCGTTGGCCCGGAATCCGGATCTTGTCAGGGTCGGAAAGGCCGAGAAGGGGGCCAAACAGACGGCCCAAGAACGACCTGTGAAATCTGGTATCATTCTCGTGCTGTCGAAGAGCGGTTTCGACCGCATTCAGCAGGTCGATCTGGGCGTAGGATGCGCGGTCGCCAAACCACGCCGGCCGCAGCGAAACGCCGACCTCGATGGCGTCCGCTTGCGCTTCCTTCGTCGATGACGTTACGGCCAAAAGCTGTTTGCGCCGCGTTTTCCGCGCAGTAGAATTACCATTGCGATCAAAAGCTAGAACTTGAGTGCTGAACTGGTCAATCTTTTGCTTGGCTTGGCCCGCAGAGGTTAAGCCAGCCGTTGGTCAGCAAACTCAACTGCCTGGGATGCTCGGCGATGTCGTGGGACCCGCAAGCCATTGACGAGTTTCTGTTGCCCGGCGTCGGCTTCCTGGCGGCGGTGGTGCTGATTCTTTGGCTGGCTAGACAGCTCATAGCCAGGCGGTTCGATGGACTTCGGGTCCTTATGACCGCCGGGCTTGTCGTGTCGTCAATTTCGCTGGTGATCTACGTGGCCGGCTTCGTCGTGGTCGCCTTGTTTCTGGTCATCTATTGAGCCAACGCGCCGGCCTGGTCCGCCAGCGCGGCTAACTGGACACCCGCGCCGACTGCACCTTGTCGAAATGGGCCCAGACGCCCTCATCGCCGTGCCAGTCGCCGCGCGTCGCGCCCTTGGAATACTCCGTCGCCCGCGCCTCGAAGAAGTTGGCGTGCTCGACCCCGTTCAGGATCTCGGTCAGCCAGGGCAGCGGGTGCTGGTCGACGCCGTAGATGGTCGGCAGGTCGAGCTGGCCCAGGCGCCAGTCGGCGATGTAGCGGATATAGGTCTTGATGTCGTCCGGCGTCATGCCCTCGACCGAGCCCATCTCGAAGGCAAGGTCGATGAACTTGTCCTCCAGCCCGACCACGGTCTTGGCGCAGTCGATGATGTCGTCCTTTACCGTCGGCGTCAGACAGCCCGTCTCGCGCGCAAAGGCGTGGAACAGCTTGACCATGCCCTCGCAATGCAGGCTCTCGTCGCGCACAGACCAGCTCACGATCTGGCCCATGCCCTTCATCTTGTTGTGGCGCGGGAAGTTCAACAGCATGGCGAAGCTGGCGAAGAGCTGCAGCCCCTCGGTAAAGGCGCCGAACATGGCCAGCGTGCGCGCTATGTCCGCCGGGCTGTCGACGCCGAACTGCTGCATGTAATCGTGCTTGTCGGACATGGCCTCGTAGTCGAGGAAGGCAGAGAACTCCGCCTCCGGCATGCCGATGGTCTCCAGCAAGAGGGCATAGGCGGCGATGTGCACGGTCTCGATGTTGGAAAACGCCGCCAGCATCATCTTCACCTCGGTCGGTTTGAAGACGCGGGCATAGCGCTCCATGTAGTTGTCGTTGACCTCGACATCCGACTGGGTGAAGAAGCGGAAGATCTGGGTCAGCAGGTTGCGCTCGCCATCGTTAAGGCGGTTGGCCCAGTCCCGGCAATCCTCGCCCAGCGGCACCTCCTCCGGCATCCAATGCACCTGCTGCTGGCGCTGCCAGAAATCGAAGGCCCAGGGATAGCGGAAAGGCTTGTAGCCCTTGCTGGGCGTCATCAGGCCGGGAACGGACAGCGCATCTGGCATGGCGGATCACTAGATCTTGTGTGTATGGCCGCACACCTTACCAGATTATGTGGGCACGACAACCACAACCTGGCTGTGGGTTTGTTGAAAGGCGGGGATAATCCGCTCGAAAGATTATGTCGTCTGTGATAGAAAGGCCGGCCCTAATTCAGGAGTAAAGACGATGTCCGCGCGGGTTTTCATCGATGGCGAGGCAGGAACCACGGGTCTTCAGATCCGCGAGCGCCTGTCCGCGCGCGCCGATATCGAGTTGATCCGCTTGGCCGACGCGGTGCGGAAGGACCCGGCCGCAAGGGAAGAGGCGCTGAATGCGGCCGACCTGGTCATCCTCTGCCTGCCAGACGCGGCGGCGCGCGAGGCGGCCGGCATGGTCACGTCGCCGAACACCAAGATCATCGACTGCTCCACCGCCCACCGGACAGCACCGGGCTGGGTCTATGGCTTCCCCGAACTGGCGCCGGGCCACGACCGGGCGGTGGCCGAGGCGACCCGCGTGAGCAACCCCGGCTGCTATTCCACCGGCGCGATTGCCCTGGTGGCGCCCTTGGTCGCGCGCGGCATCCTGCCGGCCGACTGGCCGCTGACCATCAACGCCGTCTCCGGCTACACCGGCGGCGGCAAGGGATTGATCAA
>JBCBSH010000119.1:0-13914 GCA_039819285.1 Pseudomonadota bacterium | reverse complement strand
GGACGATGGGCAAAAATTTCGATGCAACGGGCGGGTTCGGGCCGGAATTCGTCTCCGCCGACGAACTGCCGCCCGGCGCGACGGGCTTACGCATTCAGTCGCGCCTGAACGGGCAGGTCATGCAGGACGCCAACACCTCCGACATGGTGTTCAGCGTCGTCGACACGCTTTGCTATCTAACCGAGGTGATGACGCTGGAACCCGGCGACGTTATCGCCATGGGCACGCCCGCCGGCGTCGGACATGCGCGCAGACCGCCGGTTTGGATGAAGGCGGGAGACATCTGCGAAATCGAGATCGAAGGCATCGGGGTGTTGCGAAACCCGATTGCCGACGAGTTGGTCTGAACCAGACCCAATAAGGGAGGAAACCATGAAGATTAAGACACGATATGGAGCGACCGGGCTGACGGCATTGGTGGCGGCAAGCGTGCTGGGCGCATCGCCCGCCACCTTCGGCCAGGAAACCATTGCGCTGACAGCGATCGACGGCTATCCGCCGCGATCGCTGTGGGTGCAGGAGTTCATCGAGTATTTCATTCCAGAGGTCGATCGCAGGTTGGCGGAGGCCGGCAACTACGAAATCGACTGGAACCAGGCCTGGGGCGGCCAGATTGTGCGCCCGCGCGGCGTGCTGGAAGGCTTGGAACTCGGTCTTGGCGACATCGGCGTGGTGACCACGGTGTTCCACCCCGACCGGCTGCCGCTGGTCCAGATCGCATATGTAACGCCGTTCGTGACCACTGATCCTGAACTTGTCACCCGTGCGATCGACACGTTGGCGGAGCAATTCCCTGAGGTCACGCAAGCCTATCTGGACGCCAACCAGGTCTATCTGACAAACGGCGTCGCGCTGGATTCCTATCAGGTGTTTTCCACTGATCCTATCGAGGGCCTCGCCGACTTGGATGGCCTGCGTGTCGGCGGGGCCGGCACGAACCTGCGCTACATCGAAAATCTCGGCGCGGCGGGTGTCTCGGGTCCGCTGGTCGAATACTACAACAACCTGCAGACGGGGGTGATTGACGCAACCATGCTGTGGCCCGAGGCGGCGGTCACCTTCTCGTTGGTCGAGGTCGCGCCATACATGCTGGACGCTGATATCGGTTCGATGAACTCCAAGGCGATCACGGTGAACCGGGACGTTTGGGAGGGCCTGCCGGAAGAGGTGCAGCAGGTTTTGCAGGAGGTGGCGATCGACTATCGTGACCATTTGGCGGGTATGACGGCGAACCTTGGAGCCAGCAGCCAGCAGGCTTACGTCGACTCCGGCGGCACGGTGCATGAGCTGTCGCCGGAACAACGTGAAGCATGGGCTGCGAGCATGCCCAATCTGGCGCAGGAATGGGCGGCAAACCTGGACGAACAGGGCCTGCCGGGGACGGAAATGCTGCAGGCTTACATGGACATGATGCGCGAGGCCAATCAGCCGATCGCGCGGCAATGGGACCAGGAATGAGCCAGAGCTGACGGCGCGGGACCAAGATGCCGTCTGAAATGCGCGCCGAAGGGCCGGCCGAGACATCGATGTCCGGCCGGCTCGACGGCGCTTTGAACCGGGTCCTCGCCGGAATGAACGCCATCGGGTCCATTTGGATCCTGGTGCTGTTGGTCATCATCAACACCGATTCCTTCGGTCGCACCCTGTTTAACGAGCCGTTTACCGGCGTCGCCGAACTGGTCGAACTGTCGCTGGTCGCCATCGTCTTTCTGCAGCTTGGCGACACGATCCGGCTGGGGCGGCTGACCCGGTCTGACGGCTTGCTGACGATCCTGGCGCGGCGCCATCCGAACGTGGAGCGGGTGATGCGCATCTGCTTCGATCTCGCTGGGGCCGCGCTGATGGCGCTGATCCTGATCGGCGCCTGGTCGACCATGATCCACGCGATTGAGCGGGGCGAGTATTTCGGCAATGAAGGCCTGTTCGTCGTGCCCGAATGGCCGGTCAGGGTGATTGTCGTCATCGGCACGTCGGTGTGCCTGGCAAAGTTCCTGCTGTCCGCCTGGCTGTTGATCACCGGCAAGCCGACGGGGCCCGCGCGTGGCGCCGTCGCCGCAGGGTTCGAGGCCGATTGATGGGTCCCCTGGAACTCGGCGTGATCTCGCTCGGCGTGATTGTTCTGCTGATCTATGCCGGGCTTTACATCCCAGTCGTGCTGGCGCTGGTGTCGTTCGTCAGCGTCTGGTTGATGCGCGGCAACATCGACATCGCCATCAACCTTTTGACCATCTCGGTGAAGGACACGGTCTCGGACTATAACTTCGCGACCGTACCGCTATTTACCATGATGGGGCTAATCGTCTCCAAGGCTGGCCTGGGCCGCGACGTTTACGAGGTGGCCAACCAGATCTTTCGCGCGATCCGGGGCGGGCTGGGCATCGCCACCGTTGCTGCCAACGCCATCTTCGCGTCGGTCACCGGCTCGTCGATCGCCTCGGCCTCGGTCTTCACCAAAGTCTCGGTGCCGGAAATGCGGCGCTTTCACTATGGCAAGCGCTTCGCGGTCGGGGTCGTCGCCGGCTCGTCGGTGCTTGGCATGCTGATCCCGCCCAGCGTCATGCTGATCATCTACGCCGTCGTCGCCGAACAGTCGATCGGCGCCATGTTCCTTGCTGGCGTGGTGCCGGGGCTGCTGCTGGCGACCGTGTTCGGCTTTGCCATCCTGATCATGGCCTGGCTGGCGCCGCGCTTCGTCGGCGGCGGCCATGGCGAGGGTGGTGAGCGCACCGAACCGCTGATCAGCTTTCGCGAGATCATGGTCAAGCTGGTGCCGGTGGTGCTGCTGATCCTGGTGGTGCTCGGCGGCATCTATGGCGGCGTGTTCACGCCGACCGAGGCCGGCGCGGCGGGCGGGCTGATGGCCATCCTAATCGCGGCCGCGCGGCGGCGGCTGACCCTGCGCAGCGTCTGGGAGGCGCTGGTCGAGACCGGCCACATCACCGCGACGATCCTGTTCCTGATCATCGCTGCGTCGACCTACAGCCGCATGCTGGGCATCGCCGGCCTGCCGACCCTGTTCGGCGAGTGGATGCAAAGCATGGATCTGAACCTGGCCATGATGATGGCGATCTACGTGCTGCTGCTGATCGTGCTGGGGACCATCCTCGACACAGCCTCGATCATTCTGGTCGTCGTGCCGCTGTTCTTAACGGCGGTCGAGGCGTTTGGCGCGGATCTGGTCTGGTTCGGCATCGTGACCGTGATTGGCGCGGAGATCGGGCTTTTGACCCCGCCCCTTGGGCTCTCCTGCTTCGTCATCAAGAGCACGATCGACGACCCGTCGATCAGCCTGGCGGACGTGTTTCTCGGCGCCCTGCCGTTCGCCGCCGTCATGCTGGTGGTCCTGATCTTCGTGATCGCCTTTCCCCAAATCAGCCTGGTTCTCGTTCGCTAAACTCGTTCTCTGAAGAGGTATTGCGATGCGTTCCGTCTCGCTCGACACAATCACAGACGTGGTCACGAAAACCATCGAGGGCAGCGCCGATGAAAGGCTGAAGGAAATCCTGTCGGTTCTCGTCCGCCACTTGCACCAGATTGTCCAGGAAGCGAAGCTCACCCATCAGGAATGGGAATATGCCGTCACGTTTCTGTTCCGCGCCGGTCAGATCTCCGACGACAACCGCCAGGAATTCATCCTGTTGTCGGACGTGCTGGGCGTTTCCTCGACGGTCGATCTGGTGAACAGCGCCAACAACGCCTCGGAAAGCAGCGTGCTGGGGCCGTTCTACGTCACCGATCCGCCTGAACTGCCCGTCGGCGGCGACATGATCCAAGGCCAGCCCGGCCAGCCGGTTCTGGTCGAAGGCGTGATCCGCGCGCCGGACGGAACGCCGTTGCCGGGCGCCGTACTCGACATCTGGCAGAATGCTGACAACGGCCTTTATGACGTCCAGGAAGCCGATCGCGACGGCTACAATCTACGCTGTCGGATGACGACCGACGACCAAGGCGCGTATCGCTTCACCACCGTGCGCGCCAAGCCCTACACGGTGCCGGATGATGGGCCGGTCGGCGACCTGTTGCGCGCCACCGGACGCCACCCGTGGCGTCCGGCTCATATCCATTTCCGCATCGCCAAGGACGGCTATCGCGAACTCATCACCGAACTGTTCGACAGCGCGGATCGTTATGTCGACGAGGACGCCGTCTTCGGGGTGCGCGAGAGCCTGGTGGCCGATTACGTGCCCACCAAAGACCCCGGCGAGGCCGCGCGATACGGCCTGCCGACGCCCTACCTGAAAGTCGTGCATGACTTTATGCTGGCGCCGAAGGATTAGCGCCCAGGCTGGCCATATCCTCGTCTGACAGCGACAGGTCGGCTGCCCGTACGTTGTCCTCAAGGTGCGCGATCGACGTGGTGCCAGGAATCACGATCGTATGCGGTGCGAGATGAAGCAGCCACGCTAATGCGACTTGGCCGGGCTTAGCGTTCAGGCGCCTTGCGATGGTGGCAAGGGGCCCGTCATCGGCCGCCAAGGGCGAACCCGGTCGCATCGGGTGGGCACCCAGCGGGCCGTAGGGAATGAAGGCGGCGCCGTCCGCCTCGGTGGCCCGCAGCAACTCCAGCGATTCCGTGTCGGCCAGATTCAGGCGATTTTGCACCGACGCAATCGTCGCGATCGACCGTGCCTCGCGATATTGGTCAATTGAAACGTTGGAAAGGCCGATGAAGCGGATCTTGCCGGCGGACTGAAGCTCGGCCAGCGCCGCGACCGAGTCCGCGAGCGGCACTCGAGGGTCCGGCCGATGGAGCTGATAAAGATCGATCGTGTCGCGTTTGAGCAGGCGTAGGCTCGCCTCGACCTCAGCCCGCAGCGTCTCGGGGCGGCCATCGGCGCGGATGGCGTCGGGCGCGGTCTTGGTTACGCCGCCTTTGGTTGCGACGACGAGAGGACCGTTCTTGCCGGCGTAGGGGTAAAGCGCATCGGCAATCAGTGCCTCGTTGTCACCCGGACCATAGGCATGCGCGGTGTCGAAGAAGTTCACACCAAGCTCGGCGGCGCGCCGCAGCAGTGCCTTGCCGCCGTCCCAGTCCGCGTAAGGGCCGAAATTGCCGGGCTGGCCGGTCAGGCGCATGGCGCCGTATCCCAGGCGATTGACGTCAAGCGCGCCGCCGAGTCTGAAAGTGTTGATCTTGGTATCCATCGTCGTTCTCCATCGTTGGCGGCAAATGGTGCCGCTTGTAAGGACAACATGCTCCAACCATCGGCCAACCAGTAGACGAGTGATATATCTATTTGTTATTTGTTAAGTGAATGACCGGATCGCTGGATCGATTGACCTTGCTGGCCACCTTCGTTCGCATCGCGGAGCGTGGCAGCATCAGCGCGGCGGCGCGGGATCTGGGCTTGTCTCAGCCTTCGGCGAGCCGACAGCTGGCCGATCTGGAAAACCGGCTCGGTGCACAGCTCGTTCGCAGAACGACGCACGATCTGTCGCTGACGCCAACCGGGTTGGGCCTGCTGGCGGATGCGCGCGAGTTGCTGGACGGTTGGCAGGCGATCGAGGACCGGCATGGCGGCGCGGCGGAGCCCGTGCGTGGTCAGCTGAAGGTCGTTGCGCCCATCGCGTTGGGGCAGGGGCATCTGGTCGACGTCGCGCTCCAATTTCGCCAGTGTCACCCGGCGGTCACCCTTGACTGGTCGTTGGACGACCAACCCATCAGATTTGCCGAGATCGGCTGCGACTGCTGGATCAAGATCGGGCCAGTACCGGACGAAACGCTGATCGTGCGGTCCCTGGGGCGGGTCGAAAGGCTGGTCGTGGGGACACCGGCCGTTGCCGCCGAATTCAACGGAGCGTCGGGGGTTGGAGCCCTGGACAACCTTCCCTGTGCGGCCTTGCAGCCGTTCGAAGGGGGCCGAATCGAACTGAAGAACCGGTCTGGACAGGCGGCCAGCCTGTCGCCGCCCGTCACCTTCTCGACAACAAGCATCGCGGCGCTTCATCGCGCCGTATTGGCCGATGCCGGATTCGCCGTGTTCCCGCGCTGGTTTGTCGAGGCCGATCTCGCCTCGGGCAGGCTGGTCGATCTGATGCCGGACTGGCGCGCCGAAACCTTGACCATCAACGTAGCCTACGCCCCAAGCCGCTTTCAGCCGCGTCGGCTGACCCTATTCTTGGATGCCCTTGGAGCCGGCGTTCCCGCCATTGCTGGTATTGATCCCGTATAGCCTACCGCTTCAATCGAACGTCAGCTTCTGGGTCGACAGCGAGAGCGAGAGGTTCAGCGATCCCTCGTTCAACAGCCAGGCGCGCAGTTCATAGGTGCGCAGGCCCTTGGCGTGCATCGGATCGCTGTCGGCAACGCGCCGCGCCTCGTCGATTGAGCGGGCGCGATAGATGATCAAGCCCTCGCCGGACCATTCTTGCGCGCTGGGATCGGACAGCGGTCCCGCGAACACCAGCGTGCCCTCGTCCTCGAGCTTCTTTTGATAGGCCAGGTGCGGCGGCAACTGCTCCGCCAACTGGTCGAGGGGAACCGCGGGGATCGAGCGCACCATGAACAGTTCCTTGGCAAGCACGCCTTTTGATCTGGCATGGTTGCTGTAGTCTTCCCACTTGGACATCGATGTTCGCCCTTGCGTTGCCGTGCGACAGCACATCCGATTGAAACCCAGATTTCTTGAGATATCCACAAAAAATCGGTAAAAATGGCACAGAGGCGAATAAATGGACAAAAATGGCGCGGTGCCTTTAGCGGCAACCAAATGGCAATGAGATGACTGACCAGAAGAACGTGACCTCTACGGCGCCAAGCGGCGACAATGACAATGATGTGCGCGCGGCCGCGCATGAGGCCATTCGCGCGATGCGCCAGCGGCTGACCAAGCTGGGCGATGACGGCCTGGACCTGCTCTTCCGCGACGCACGGTCCCATTATGGCTGGCAGGACCGTCCGGTAACGGACGATGAAATTCGCGAGCTCTATGAAGTCGTGAAATGGGGGCCGACCAGCGCCAACGGCAACCCGGCGCGCTTCGTCTTTGTCAGATCACTCGAGGCCAAGCAGAAGCTGTCCGAATGTGTGAAGCCCGGCAACGTGCCGAAGGTTCTGGCCGCGCCGGTCACCGCGATCATCGCCTATGATGCTGACTTCTGGACCGAACTGCCGCGGCTGCATCCGCACAAGGACATGACGCCGATGTTTCGCGACAGGCAGGCCCATGCGGAAAAGACGGCGTTCAGGAACTCCAGCCTTCAAGGCGCCTATTTCATGATCGCCGCGCGCGCCATGGGGTTCGATGTCGGCCCGAAATCGGGCTTCGACCATGACAAGGTGGACGCGGCCTTCTTCGCCGGCACCAGCCTGAAGACGAACTTTCTGTGCAGCTTCGGCTATGCCGACGAGACGGCTGTCTTCCAGCGTCTGCCCAGGTTCGATTTCGACGAGGTCTGCAAGATCGTCTAGCGGGGCCTGAAACCGCCTACGTGTCCGACGACTTCGCCCAAAGATTGACCTTTTCCTCTGACGCATAGCGGTCGATCTCCGCCAACTCCTCGGCTGTAAACTCGAGATTGTTGATCGCGCCGACGCAGTCGATGACCTGCGAAGGCTTCGAGGCGCCGATCAGGGCGGTGGTGATGCCGTTGTCGCGCAGCACCCAGGCCAGGGCCATCTGGGCCAGCGATTGACCCCGGCCGGCGGCAATTTCGTTCAGCTTCGACAGGTTTTCGATCGCCTGGGGCGAGAGAAGATTTGGGTTCAGGGATTTGTCCTGTGCCGCGCGGCTGTCGGCAGGGACACCCTTTAGATACTTGTTGGTCAGCATGCCCTGGGCCAGCGGCGTAAAGGCAATCGAGCCGACGCCAAGCTCTTGCAGCGTGTCCTTCAAACCATCTCGTTCGACCCATCGGTTCAGCATGTTGTAGCTGGGCTGATGGATCAGGCAGGGCGTGCCGAGAGCCTTCAGGATCGCCACCGCCTCACGCGTCCGTTCCGAATTGTAAGACGAGATGCCTGCGTAAAGCGCCTTGCCGGATCTGACGATCTGGTCCAGCGCGCCCATGGTCTCCTCAAGCGGCGTGTCCGGATCGAAGCGGTGGGAATAGAAGATGTCGAAATAGTCCAGCCCGGCACGCGCCAGGCTCTGGTCGCACGACGCGATCAGGTATTTCCGGCTGCCCCATTCGCCGTACGGCCCCGGCCACATCAGGTAGCCGGCCTTGGACGAGATGATCAACTCGTCCCGATAGCCCGCGAAGTCTGTGCGCAGGATCTGGCCGAACGCCTCCTCCGCCGAGCCCGGCGGCGGACCGTAATTGTTGGCCAGATCGAAGTGAGTAATGCCGCGATCGAACGCAGTCTGGCAGATCGCGCGCATGGTCTCGAACGGCGCGTCATGGCCGAAATTGTGCCATAGGCCCAGCGAGATCGCCGGCAGCCTCAGACCCGACCGGCCGCATCGGCGGTAGAGCATTTTTTCGTAACGGTCGTCTGCAGGCAGATAGGTCATGGTCGTTCCCAAGGTTTGAATGGCGGCCAACATAATAGGCTGACGGGCGTCTCGAAAGGCCACGTCGCTGCATGGCAGGCCCGAAGCGATTCGTGCGCTGGCTGTTCGCCAATTACAGTGATCTATGCTCTGACGGAGCCCATGAGCGTCAGCGCGGCGGTGTTCAGGTCGCTGCCGGGCCTGGCGAAATGGTCGAGAACGATCGTGATGTGGTTGGCGGCCGGCGCGACCAGCAAGTCGGCCTGGTTTCCGTGCGCGCGCAACCCGTCAGCATAATCGCTTGACTGATCCAGGAACTCCTGCGTCTCCAAGCCGCCGACGGTGACCAGAGTTGGGGGGAAACCGGGCGTAACGCGCCGCTGCGGGCTGAAGAGCTCGACATCCGCTTGCATCAGGTCCAGCGTCTCGTTCTGAAACGACAGGCGTACCGGCGCCAACTCAAACAAGCCGCTGATGGCGCAGACGCTCCTTATCGTCTCAGGTGGCAGCCCGCTGGCGCGCACGCGGTTCGGGTGCGCAATTTCGGCGACGAGATGACCCCCGGCGGAGTTGCCGGAGATATGCACGTTGTCCGGGTCGCCGCCATGGTTGGCGATGTTCTCGCGCACCCAGGCAAGTGCCCGAGTGCATGACATGATAATGCCGGCGAGGTCGGTTTGCGGGATCAGCGGATAGTCGATCACAACCGTGACGATGCCGGCGGGAACGAACCCGTCGGCAACGAAGGCGAAGTCGGCCGCCGCCAGCGATCGCCAGAACCCGCCATGGATGAAAAGCAGAACTGGCGCGCCGTCGGCACGCTCGGGCATGTAGACATCTAGCGTCTCGCCAGGCCGCCCGCCATAGGCCAAGCCGCGCGCCGATCGGTGCCGGCTGCGCGCGGCCTCCGCGGCCCGCTGGCGGCGCGCGAACAGGGCATCGAGATCGTCCGCACCGGAGAGGACGAATTGCGCGTCCAGGCTCGCCTTGTCGTAACCCTTGTAAAGCCTGGTCATGTGAGCTTCTTCGACATCAGCCTCCCCCAACCGGCCGGCATGGGCGCACCGGCCACCCGGCTCAGCGTCCAATAGCTCGCCTGATTGCTGGTGATCACCGGCTTGCCGAGGCTGGCCTCCAGCTCCGCGATCGCGCCGATGGCGGCCAGATCCGTGCAGCTGATGAACAGGGCGTTCGCGTTCGGGCGGTCGACGGCCTTTGCCGCCGCCACGACTGCTTCAAGAGGCACCGCGTTGATGTCGGCGGCGCGCTCGAGTTTCATGCCGCTGATCGCGGCCACGCGGATTCCGGCAGCCTCCAGGAACTCTGTCTCAGCCTCCACCACCCAGTCGACATAGGGCGTCGCGACCGCCACGGACCTGGCGCCGATCGCGGCGAGCGCGCGCAGGACGGCAGTCGAAGTCGTCACGCATGGGGTGCCGGAGGCCTCTGCCATGCGCGCGGCAACCGCCTCGTCGCTGCCTGGCCCGTGAAGGAAGCTGGCGCTGGTACAGGCAAAGCAGATCGCCCGGACATCGGCCTTGGCAAGCACGCGGGCCACGTCCGGGCCGGCGGCGATCATGCCTTCCAGCTGGCCGCGCAGCGGCAGGGCGTAGTCGATATCGGCCCGTGCAAAATGGACGGATGTGCCCTCAGGGCACATGGCTGAGAAGTCCCGCTCCACCATCACATTGTGGGCGGGCACGACGCAGCCCAGACGGACCGGCGCTGACATCGCAGACGTCGAGACCCGGGAGGCGTCCGTGTCCTCCCAGGTCTCGGCCGTCCCTATTGGGCCAGTTCGCCGAACAGCGCGTTGACCTCGTCGACGGTGATGACGCGGTCCTCGGCCAGGGCGCCGTCGGCCACGGTCCAGATCAGAACCGGTCCCGCGACATCGCCGTTCTCGTCGAAACTGATCGGGCCGGAGGCGCCGACATAGCGGATCGGTTCGCCCGCCTCGATCAGCTCAAGCGCGCGGCTGAAGCCGTCGACACCGGGATAGACCTCTTCGCCCTCCGGGTTGGTTACCACGCGGATGTGATCGCGGATCGCCGGGCCGGTCGCCTCTGGTGCTGCCGCCATGGCCAGCAAGGTGACAGCGGCGGCATCGTAGTTGATGTGAATGCCCGGCCGGTTCGGGTCGGCATCAAATGCCGCCTGGTAGTCCGCATTGAAGGCTTCGACCGACGGGCCGGAGACCTGGGCGTTGTCGACGCCGATCGCGCCATCCAGGAACTGGGCGCCGACCGCCTCAAGCACGTCGTCGGATCTCAGGGCGTTCGACAGCACGAATTCCTGAGGTCCGCCGAACGAGATCCATTCGCGCAGAATGGTCGACCCGTCGACCGGGAACGCGATCAGCACCAGCGCGTCCGGCTCCGCCGCCAGTGCGCTATTCACCTCCGGCCGATAGCTGGCCTGTTCCTGGTTGTAGGCGACCGATTCCAGGACGGTGCCGCCCCAGGCCTCGTACGCGTCCTGGAATTCCTGGGCCAGGTTCACGCCATAGTCGGTGTTGATGTAGATGACCGACACTTCGTCGTAGTTCTGGCTGGCGATGTTGCCCAGCACCACGCCCTGTGCGCGGCTGGTCGGCAAAGTGCGGAAGAAGAAGCCGCCGCTCTCGCCGGACTCCGCCAGTTCGGTGAAGCTGGGCGATGAGGAACAGCAGGAGACCTGTACGACCTCCGACGGGGCCGTCACCGAGGTCAGGATCGGCAGGCTGACGCCGCTGGAAATGGCGCCGAGCAGGGCGGGCACACCCTGAACATCGACCAGGTTACGCGCCGCATCGACACCGACGGCGGACTGGCCCTGCGTGTCGCGCAGCAGATATTCGACCTCGCAGCCCTGCACGCCGCCGGCCTCGTTCATCTGCTCCACCGCCCAGCGCGCCGTCTCCGCGATGGGCTCGCCAATGGGGCCGTTGGACCCGGTCAGCGGGAACACGGCACCCAGCGGGATCGTACAATCCTGGGCCTGCGCGCCCGTGGTGCCGGTGGCGAGCGCGGCCATCGCGACCGTTGCGGCTAGTGCCAGTGTGCGTGTCGTCATGATCTGTCTCCTTTGTTCCCCGTTGCGGTTGCCATGAGCTGCGTGTCTGTTCATTGACCCCTCCTTGTTCGGTCTCTTGATTATCGGTTGTCCAGCCGCGCGCCGCTAGACACCGTAACGCGTTCGCCGATCAGGCCGCGCGGCCGGAACAGCAGTGTCAGCACCAGTATGAGGCCGATCAGGATGACCTGGCTGGCCGCGCCGCGCACTTGCCAGGCCGGCGGCAGGACGGTCGAGATCAGCCAGCCGCTGGATGTCCAGACACCCCAGACGACGATCGCGCCCAGGATGGCGCCGCGATTGTTGCCGCTGCCGCCCAGGATCAGCATGGTCCAGATCTGGAAGGTCACGATGGGCAGGAAGTCGAACGGGCTGATATAGCCGATTGAGCCGACATAGAAGGCACCTGCCAGACCCATCAGCGAACAGCCGATGACGAAGGCCTCCAGCCGAAAACGGCTGACATTCTTGCCCAGCGAGATCGCCGCCTCCTCATCCTCGCGGATGGCCCGCAAGACGCGGCCCCAGGGCGAGTGAAGGATTAGCTGCAGGGCGCCATAGACGACCAGCGTCGCGACCACCATGAGGGCGAGATAGAACAGGTTGAAGCCCAAGGGTGTGTCGAAGGCGTCTTCAAGCGGCCGGCCCAGGCCGATCAGGCCGAGATTGCCGGCGGTCAGGCTTTCGAAGTTGAGCGCCACAAGCTGGATGGTCAGCGCGATGCCGAAGGTCGAAATCGCCAGATAGTGCGAGCGCAGGCGCATGGTCGCCAGGCCGACGATCAGCGCCGCCACGGCCGAGAAAACCAGGGCGCCCAGAAGCCCGATGACGAAGGGCAGTTCGAAGCCGCCGACCAGGTCCGGACGATCGGGACCGATCACGATCGCGTAGGCATAGCCGCCGATGGCGAAAAAGCCGACCACCCCGGCGTTGAACAGGCCGGTGAAACCCCACTGCAGGTTCAGCCCCATCGTGGCGATGCCGTAGACAAGGGCCAAGGTCAAAAAGAAGCTGAGATAGGAGACATAGCCCATCATCTGGCGACATCCCCGAACAGGCCGCGCGGCCTCAAATAGAGGATCAACAGCAGGATCAGGAACGGGACGGCCTGCTTGTACCCGGTTGGGATGATCAAGACCGACAGGCTCTCCGACAGGCCGATGATGAGGCCGCCGATGACGGCGCCATAGACGCTGCCGCTGCCGCCCAGCAGAGCGGCGGTGAACAGCGGCAGCAACAGGGTGAACCCAACCTCCGGCCGCATCTGCACGGTGAGGCCGTAAAATACGCCGGCGGCCGCCGCGAGACCGCCGCCGATGGCCCAGGTCCAGCGGATGACCACCCTCACGTCGACGCCGTGGACGCGGGCAAGATCCGGGCTTTCCGCACTGGCCCGCATGGCGATGCCAAGGCGCGAAAATTTCAGTGTCAGGTGCAGGCCCAGGACGAACAGCAGGGTTAGGACCAGGACCAGGATCTGGTCCGGCATGACCCGCACACCGGGCAGTACCTCGACTGCGAATTGCAAGGTGCCGGTGTAGTAGACGGCCTGCGGTCCGAAGATCAGCACGATGATGTGGCGCAGCAGAAGCGCGACCCCGAACGACGCGAAGACCAACGTCATCTCCGCCGCTCGACGCCGGCGCAGCCGTGAAAACACCAGGGCGTCGACGAGCAGGGCCAGGCCAGCGGTCGCGATACCCGCCACGATGATCGCACCGACAAACGACCAGCCGAACGACAGCGGACCGAACGTCTCGGCACTGGTGCCGGCGAAGGCGATGAAGGTCAGCGCGAAATAGCCGCCCCAGGTGACCAGTTCGGAATGGGAGAAGTTGGCGAAGCGCAGGATGCCAAGCGTCAGGGTCACCCCGATGGCGCCTAGAGAGAGGACCGCGCCGGTCAGGATACCGTCGGCGATAAGCTGGCCCATCAGCGTGCCCGCCTGGTGCCGAGATAGATCTCGGCCACCTTGGGGTCGGCCAGCAGATCGTTGGCCGGCCCCTCGATCCTGGCCGCGCCCTCGGCCATGACATAGCCGCGATCGGAAAGCTGCAGGGCGGCGCGCGCGTTTTGCTCCACCATCAACAGGGCGAGGCCGGAATCCGCGAGCGCACGCAGACGGCTGAAGACGTCCTGAACGATCGCCGGCGCCAATCCCGCCGACGGTTCGTCCAGCAGGATCACGCGCGGCCGGCAGACCAGCGCCATGCCCAGGGCCAGCATCTGCCGCTGCCCGCCGGACAGAACGCGCCCCTTCTGGTCGCGATAGCGTTTCAAATCGGTGCACGAAAATCTGAGGGTCGCCGGCCACACCTTGGGGACGGAACGGGCTGGGCGCCTGTCGGAAGCCTACGAAATGTTCCCCGATTTGAAACGCTATCGCGACCAGAAGGGGCGCGTTCTGTCCGGCGGGCAGCGGCAG